>JAMPIM010000006.1:5841-62066 GCA_023662705.1 Candidatus Gastranaerophilales bacterium
AACGGCAATTGCAGCTGCCACAGTAAGTTTTCTAATCGTCATTTTAACCTCCTTTTTTGGAGTAAATATCCCTTATATTTACCCCGAAAAACTAACTACTAAATTATGTAGTTTTAGGAAAATTAAAACATTGTCCGAAAAGAGAGTCCGACTGGGCGAATAAAAAGATTAATCCCTGCGTCCGTATATATCTTTAATTTCTTGATTTGTGGTCTCAAATATTACATCCAAAGCTGAGCTTCCACTACCTGTCGCAAAATAAGGATTTGCAATTTTAGCCAAAGCTCTGACCAGTAACACATTTTCGGCTTCAACAGCCTTTTTGAGAGCTGTTTCACCAAAATCATCTACCGCATTAAAATCATAATGACAATTTTCCAATTCGGAAATTATCTCTTTTAATAAACGTTGTTCATTTGCATTATTAGGGTTAATATTGATTTCAGCCAGTAAGTGCAAAACCTTACTTCCTGATATATTTAAGCTTTTATTCTTAATAATTGAGAACTCAGGATATTTTACAATATTACTGATTGTAGAAATTCTCACCTGTCCAAAATCTTCTTCGTCTTTATCTATTGCCGCTTTTACAGATGTAAAAAATCTGTATCCGAGAGGATCCGCTTTTGAAAAAGAAGTTACATTATGATTTTTCATTGCATTTGATAATGCCTTTGAATACCTCGGAGGCATAGATTCTATCATTTTTTCCATTTCATCAATCAAAGCGTCAGAACGATACAGGTCAGACATTGTAAAAATCTGATAAGCCGGTCCCCTTTCTTCTTCCTCAAGAAGCTCTCTGTTATTAGCTTTTTTTAACAAATACCTGTCATCAAAGAAACATCTTATTTGAGGATTATGATGTGCTTTTCCTTCAGCAATAATATCAAACGCAATTTCACCATCAGGAGTTTTTGGTATTAATTCTCTATCATCCATAATTACTCTTAAAAAAGTAGGATTATTGTTTCTGATAGCTTCTCTAAAGGCAATATCCGTTCTCATTTCTTCATCTTTCATTTTAACATTATTGCTAAGATGTCTGAACATATCGCCTAACTGTTTACAAAGTTCTTTATCATTATAATCGTGCTGTGTCAATCCTTTATAAATCACTGCCTCCCTATTAAACAACCCGTTTTTAAGAAAATTAAAACTCAATTTTCTTAAATGTTTTAATAAAAATATGCCGGAAAAGGGATTAGAAAGATTCTCACTTACAGCAGGCATAAGGATTTCCAAAAAACGGGACAAACTATCGTAATTATCAAAATTCCTTTCACTTATTATATTAGTAAACTTTTTGACTGTTTGAGGATTAAATTCTACGTTACCGGTCAGATATTTTGAAGCTTCTACAAGCATCGGTGTCCTTGCCTTAAAAACAGGACGGGTAAAATTTTGGGTTTTCAGCATACTGCTATGCAAGGTTATTGAATTGATTTGCATAAGATTCCTTTTTTTATCCAAAAACCCCTGAAAAATAATTTTGCTTAGTATCTATAAATCAAACGGGTCGGCTTCTTTATAATAATTCTTTTTCGCTTTTTTCATTTTGTCATTACGCTTTTTAACATCCTGTGAGACATTTTTATAAGCATTATCCAAAGAAATTCTCGTTAAAGGCTTGTTGGTACTTCTATCATTCACAACCAACCAGTATGAGTGTTTTACATTATGAACAGAGAATGAAATCTTACCTGCACGTCTGTCTCCCGGCTTAAATTGAGAGAATAATAATTTTGTATCTCCAAAAATGGACGGGTTAAAAACTGTATTATAATCATTAACAAGAGCTAAATCCATGCCTGAGAAACTCTTATCTGACATATTAGAAATTGAAATAGAGAGTGTGATAGTATTAACTTCACCAAAAGGATCTTTATCATACAAGATATTTCCGACTCTTATTTCCAATCCCGGATATTTTTCTTCTACCTGCTTAAGAGCTTCTTCTTTATAAACAGGCAGTTCAACACTTGATAAGATTTTAACCTTAATCTCATCTCCCGGAGCAATCAAAACATCTTTGCCTTTTCTATACAAAGACATTCCAAGGCCAACCGCGCCGCCGACCGCAGCACCGCCCGCAAGCGTATAACCCTGAGAAGCAATCGCAGCTTCCAAACCCAAAGCCTGAGCTGCAAATACACCGCCTACAACACCGCCTACTGCTGTATAACCTAAGTCTGTTGCTGCAATTTTAGCAGCTGCTTTGAGAGGATGGAGTTTTGTAGACATTTTCCCTTCAATAGGAATTTCTCTGCCATCAGGAGTAACCAGATAATCAAAACTCAAATCAATATATCCGTCACGCCCCATTCTTTTTGCTTCAGCAGTCTGTTTAATAACACCATGGGCAACAGTTCCTTTAGGTATAAGAATACCTTTATCCCCCATAACATCGCCTGTCACTTCCGCAAAAAACTCATCACCTTCATAAGAAAAACTTCCGTCTAAAACCTGAGAGACTGTCATCTCAATAGTGTCTTTTCTTTCTAAAACATCTGTTTTTCCCGTATAAAGTTTTTCATCAAGAGAAGAATACTCACTGTCAAATTCCGCGTGTCCCTGAAAAGTATCAGACGCAAACACAAGCGGATTACACAAAAATATACTTAGTATTAATAAAGCAGCTCCCCGTTTCATAATCAAATTATACTATTTTCCTCTCTTCAAGTCCAACTTGTTAAGCAAATCGTTATAAATATCAATGGTAGCCTTGCAAATCTTAAGATTTCTGTCAACAAGACTCTTAATAGTATTACCGTAACATATTAACAAAGCTTTATCCAGACCATTTTCTTCTCTTATAACCGCTCTAATCGGTAAAATCAATTCAGCAGGTCTGGTTCTGGTCTCAATCTTATCAGCTAAGAAAATAATTTTCTCAAAATCCGTCATATCAACTCTTCCGAGGGTATGCCATCTGATAGCCGACAGTATCTCATCATCACACAAATCACAAAACTCTTTTTTAGCTAAAATCGCTCCCGCAGGCGCGTGATAAGTCTTTGGATTATCAAGTTCGCCTTCACAAAGAAATCCGCAATCACAAATCATTGATTTTAATTCGTCATTTGGAATACATTTGGCACAATCATGCAAAAGCCCGCATAAATAAGCTTTTTCAGAATCTAAACCAAAGCGTTCCGCAAGTTCTTCCGCACACTCAGCCGTACCTAAAGTATGTTCAAATCTCTCTTCTGAAAGGTTTTCTTTCAGCCAATCAACAATTGCTGTATAATCCATTTTCTTTAATATATTCCTCTACTTTTTTATCAATATCACTTTTTTGCGCACAACGGATTTCTGTTGAAGAAACATCTTCATAATCCATATTTGTCACCTCAAAATCCCAGCCGTCAGCGCGGAATTTTGCATAAATTTCTTCGTCTCCGTCACCTCTTCGCGGAAATACGATTAAGTGAACCAATTCTTTTAACTCATCTGCTTTATACCACGTATTGAGCTTTACAAAAGAATCCGTTCCCATTATAAAATTTAAACGACCGTCAATATTGTATTGTTCAATTATTTTTTTGACAGTAATTAATGAATACGAAGGCGCATTGCGTTTGTATTCAATATCAGAAACTTCAAACTTCGGATTTTTAGAGGTTGCAAGCTCCACCATTTTATAACGATGACTTGCCAGCTCACCTTCTATATGTTTATGCGGGGGCAAATATGCAGGAATAAAAATAATCTTATCAAAGCCATAATTTTCAAGTGCATACTCAGCCATCTTAATATGCGCATTATGAATCGGATTGAATGTTCCTGAAAAAATACAAATTGCCATAAATTAATTATAGCAAAAAAAATCCCACAAAATGTGGGAGAAAGTTTGTGTAAGATGTAAGATAGTTATAAGAGAGTGTGTGTTTATTCTTTTTCCCTGCCAACGCGAACCCGCCGGCAGTCTATGCGATGAAGTTGTTTCCGAATCTGTTAGCACCGTAGAAGAAAGATTCTCTCATTACTTGTTGTAAGTTTCTTTTTCTTACTACTCTGTTGCCAACTTTTGTGTTTTCGATTTCTTCAACTGATTTTTGATATTGAGAGGTTACAAGTGATGTTAAATATTTAGAGACACAAGTTTCAACTTTAGCATCTGCTTCAACTGTTTCTACTGCATCGAATTCATTGAAAAAGTTATTGATTGATTCAAGTTCTTTGTTTTCGATTGTTGTAGTTGTGAATAACATCTGATAAAGCTCCTTGTTCTCTCTTATGTATATATAAAGTATATGCTTTTGAAAAAATTGCCTTTTTTAAGCTCGTTTGTAAAGTTTTGTAACATTCAATTTAAAAAATCCTGAAAATCTTCATAAACTTCATCTTTTTTTGTATAATGAACTGGTGCTGGGAGAATTATGCGAGAACGAATTTTATTATTTATAATACTTACATTATTAGGATTTTTCCTCTTCATTTTCCAGAACTACTTTAATACGGTAGTCGGATTTGTTGTATTATGCGTGTGTATGGTAACTTACGGGCTTTATTCAATTGCCGCAATGAAGTACCAAAAACGTAAGCTTAAAAAACATCCACAGGTTATTAACGAGAATTACAAACCGTTTGTAACCATTATGATTCCTGCACATAACGAAGAATATGTTATCGCAAATACGGTACAAAATGTTTTAAATATCGATTACCCTAATTTTGAGATTATTGTTATAGATGACAGAAGTGACGATAATACGGCAAATGTAATCAGAGAACTTGAAGCAGCTCACGAAAAAGTTGTTGCACTTGTACGTGATAAAGATGCATTCCCTGGAAAATCAGCAGTATTAAATGACGCATTTGAAATTGCAAAAGGTGATGCAATTCTTGTGTTTGACGCTGATGCAACAGTTGAACCTGATTTTCTTAATAAATTAATCCCTAACCTTGAACCTGCTGATGTTGGTGCGGTTCAGGCAAGAAAAATTATCAGAAATAAAGATTACAACTTCCTTACAAAATGTCAGAACAATGAATACACAATGGATACACACCTTCAAGCAGGTCGCGATGCAGTGAAAGGTGCTGTTGAACTTCGCGGAAACGGTGAATTAATCAAACGCGAAGCTCTTATTGACATCGGCGGCTGGAATAATTACACAATCACTGATGATTTGGATATGTCTACAAGATTACATATCAAAGGCTGGGACGTACGTTTTTGTCCTGAAGCTTGTGTTTATGAAGAAGGCATTATTTATGTATTCCCGCTGTTCAGACAAAGAAGACGCTGGCTGGAAGGTACAATTCGCCGTTATTTAGAGTATTCCGGAGAAGCTCTTCGCTCGAAAAAAATGTCACTGCGTGCAAGACTTGATATGGGAATTTATATAACCCAATTCATTATGCCGTTGTGGTTTATGATGGAAGTTATTTCAAGAATTGCAAAGCTTGCAATCGACAAAACAGATTTTCATAACGTATTATGGTCATCATTAATCGTTTCGGCTGTTGTAGGAATTGGTTTCATCCTTACAATTAGATACAGTTTGAGAAGATATGATGCTGTTCCAAGATTAAGCGCTATCAAACAGGCATTTGAGACAACAGTTTATTTCTTAATAATCTGGTTTCCAATGGAATTGTTTATTTGCGCAAAAATTTTATTCTGTAAAAAAGATATGAACTGGGGCAAAACTGCTCACGGACTAGTTTTAGAAGAAGAACAAAAACAAGAAGGACTGGTAGAATGTTAGATAGTAAAGATTTTGAATATGTAAGAAGCACAGTAAGAGAAGTTCCTGATTTCCCGAAACCCGGAATTTTATTTTTGGACGTAACAACAATTGTTAAAGACCCAAAAGCTTTTAATAAATGTATTGACTTTTTATATGAAAAATTTAAAGATGAAAAAATCGATTATATTGCAGGAATTGAATCAAGAGGATTTATTTTCGGCGCACCTCTTGCTTGCAAATTGAATGCAGGATTTATCACAATCAGAAAGCCAAACAAACTGCCTGCTGATACAATCAAAGAAACCTATTCACTCGAATACGGAACAGACACAATTGAAATGCACGCAGATGCAGTTAAAGCAGGCGACAGAGTTGTTGTAATCGACGACTTGCTTGCAACAGGCGGAACAGCAGTTGCAGCTTGCAACCTTGTTAAAAAAGCGGGCGCAGAAGTTGCAGCAGCAGCATTTGTAATCGAACTTGACCCGTTAAAAGGCAGAGAGAAAATCGAAGCCAAAGGGGTTGAAGTTATCTCAATGCTTAATTACGATTTAGACTAAAAAGGAGGGCATAAGCCTTCCTTTTTTATTGTAATTTTTTAACCAGCCCATTCAACAAATCTTCGACCGAACCTTTATTCAAAAGAACAGATTGAACTGTTGTATTAATCAAAAGATTTATTTCTTTTTGGTTATTGTGCTGTTTAACCTGAGGTGTGATTTTATTAATCTGTTTTGCACTTATCGAACGTGCTTTTGAGGTTAAATCAGAATAATCGTTATAAAAAGAATCATTCAAAGTATTTGAATTAGTCGCAATGATATTTGTCATTTTTGCAAGCTCTAGCTGGTTCTCAGCATTTGTTAAATACAAACAAAAATCCAAAGCTTCTTTTTTGTGTTTTGCGCGCAGCGGAATAACAAAATTCATAACAGAAAAGTCATTCTGCCCCACAGGACCTTTGATTTGTTCAATAACATCCGTGTTTTCATAAATGCTTGGTGCGTTTTCTTTAATCATATTCAAGAAATTTGCTCCGCCCTGATAGAATACAATTTTCCCTGCCATATATTGCTCAAGAGCTTCACGATGAGTGAAGGTTATTGTTTCAGGCGGAATCCAATCGTTCTGATAAAGAGTTTTGAACATTTCAAACACTTTTGCACTTTCAGGCGAGTTCAAATCCTCAAGTTCTGAAACTCCGTATTTATTTAAGATTTTAACCATTGTATCATTTTCGGTAATTGTCGGAAGATAAGAATAAGCACCTGTATTTGTTTTAATTTTTTCTGAAACAGAAGCCAACTCTTTGTATGTTTTTGGGAGTCTCAAAAGCCCTGATTTCTGGAACAAGTCTTTATTATAAATTGTAATCGCGCTGGTTGCATACCACGGAATTGAATAAACTTCATCCTGATATTTTAATGCTTCAACTATTTCAGGATTAAAATCAGAAAGCTTTGTCTCATCAATTTTCCAAAGTGTTCCTTTTTGAGCCAAAATGGCAGAAAAATCAGGATTCAGATTGATCAAATCAGGGGGATTATCTGTCATCACAGCAGCCAGAGTACGTTTTTCCCCTTCTGAAAACGGAACATCAACCCATTTAATTTGGGTATTCGGATGTTCTTTCTCATACGTGCGGATAATTTTATATATATAGTCTGAATAATCTCCCATTTGAAGAGTCTGGAAAGTTATTTCTTTAGGAGTATTATCCTGTCTGATTGAGCAGGCTGTTAACCCTAAAATCGATATCATTACTAACGAAAATAATATAAATTTTTTCATAGCTTTAGCCTTTTATTTCAGTGTTTAAGTTAACATCCACATATTTGAACATATTAAGAACTATCCCCGGTTGGAAATAATAAATATCATTACAAGGAGTGATTTTTAAAATCGAATTTAATGGATCAATACTTGCTATTGTTGCCAGATATTTATTATTAGCTGCCGTAAAAATAATATAGCCGTTTGCTGTTTGAATTTCATCCACCGCAAATTTATTTGCTGAGATTGCACCAAGAGTCAAATAAAATAATTTCTCTTTATTAATTGCAAACATTTTTGTGCAGGTTTCAAAACTAATATTTTGAGGAGTGGTTAAAGATACCGTCTCATCTGCAAACACAGGCGCAATCATTAATAATGCAAAAAACAAGACCAATTTTTTCATAAAAACCTCTCTCCTACCTGATTATTTTAACATGCCGTAAATCCCTTGTAAACATTTATGAAGAGGATATTGTAATCATTCCGTGAAACTGTATGATAAATATACTGAGTACTAGCCCAAATATAGGATATGTGACATTGAGAATTAATCCCATTCAGAATATTGGTATTAAACCAATCTATTTAAACAACAGATTAAACAAAGAAGCAACCAAACCCGAAACAGATAATATATTGGCTCCGGCAGCTGATAATTACGGTAAAGCAATGGTTTTCAAAAGCAAGGCAGACAAGATTAAAAACTTTGTAGCAAATGCTCCGTTTGAAGACAAACTTGCAGTCGGAATAAAAGAAATGTTCAACGGGCCAAGAACAGGCAATGTACTTATTGCAGTCAAAGATATGAAAGAAGTCCCAAGAATAATGGACTATCTTCAAATACCTGTACCTATCGCAAAACTTTCTATTTTAACAGATAATAATATTGATTTCAGCCTGCTTTTTGCAAGAAACGGAAACACCGTTTCCATGGTTAATACAAGCAATATACCATTCATAACTCCAATGTTGGATATGCTTGAATCCGGCGGACTTGTTGACATACAACTCGGAGACCATTTCTTTGGTCCAACAGGATGGTTTGAAATTAAAGAAGCCGAGAAAGATTCTTTGTTAGAAAAACACTCAAACATGTTTCTGCAATCACTTGATTATTCAGAAGAAATTGAAAGAACAATATTAAAACACAACAAAAATATAAAAACTTTTATAGAAGAAACCCTAAAGCCAACCACAAAATCAAAAGGTTTGAGTTTTGATGCAGTCGGCGGACAGGATGAAGTAATCGAATCTTTAAAAAAGAATGTATTATTTCCGCTAAAATACCCTGATGTATTTGATGGATTTATGGTTAGCCGCGGAGCTATTTTATACGGTCCTCCGGGAACCGGCAAAACTCTTATTGCCCAAACTCTTGCAGCAGAATCAGGCGCATCTATTTTTGAACTCTGCGCAACAGATTTGGCTGATAAATATGTAGGCGAATCTGAAAAGAATTGCCGCGAACTGTTTGCAAAAGCAGTTGATGCACAACCAAGCATTATTTATTTTGATGAAATTGATGCACTTGGAAAAGCTCGCGGAAAAGACCAGTATGGTGATAAATTACTGGCGCAGTTCTTATCTTTGATGAGCGATATAGAAAAACGCGGAGATAATGTTTTTGTTATAGGCTCTACCAACCGTCGCGAAGATTTGGATAGTGCATTCACACGTTCCGGAAGATTTTCAACATTATTGGAAGTGAAAGCTCCTGATTTAAAAGGTACAAGACAAATACTCGAAATTCATACAAACGGTAAACCAATCGACGAAGATGTAGATATGGAACATATTTCAAGCAAAATGTATGCTAAGAAAATGACAGGTGCTGATATTGCTGCAACGGTTAAAGAAGCATTCTCGCATGCCCTTGAAAGAACAGGCATTTATGAAAGCATGGCACGCAACGCATATTCACCAATGATGAAAGACTTTTTAACCATTAACACAGAAGATTTTATTACCGCTATAAACAAGTTTAATAACGGCTCAAATCAACGAAGACCGATTGGTTACAATAAGTAAATTTTTTGTAACAAAACCTTTGAGAATACGAGCATTTTTTTATACTTTACTATACAATGTTCATGATGAATTAAGGATGAAATCATGATGGAAACTTTTGAATTAACAAATTACAATTTTTATTCAAGCAGACTTGACATGGAGCTTATCACAACCATCGTTGATACACTCAAAGAGATTTTGGAAGAAGATAAAAAACAAGAACAGCCTTTATTTTTGAAGGTTGCAGATGATTTTATCCTGAATATCGCGCGAAAAGTTGTACAAGAAAAGAAAAAAACATTCTTAATCGGTATCACAGGGGAAAGTGCTTCTGGTAAAACTGTTTTTGTTGATAATACAATTGAAGCAGTTGTGCGTGATAAAAAAGAAGGTATTTACACTGTTATCCGTCAAGACGATTATTACAAAGATACTTCAAAAGAGTTACAGGAAGCAGGAAGCTATGATGCTTTGTTCAAAACAGGTTTCAGCTTTGATACTCCTGAAGTTATTAATCTTCAATTAATGAAAGAACACCTTTCATCACTAAAAAACGGAGAATCAATTGTTTCTCCAAATTATGATTTCGTAACCTGCGAATCTAAGCCTGACGGCGAACTCAAAAAACCTGCAAAAGTTATTCTAACAGAAGGTTTATATGTATTGAACGAAGAAGTTCGTGACATTATGGATGTAAAAGTTTACGTATTCACACCGCTTGCCGTTATCAAAGAACGCTGGTACAAACGTGCGGTATCTCGCGGCAAAACAGGAGAAGCGGCTGATTTACAGTTCAAAAACGTAAACGAAACCGCACAGCAATACATACGTCCAACCTACCAGATAGCCGATTGTATTATTAACGGTATGGTTGATAAAGAGTATATTAAAGTAATAACAGACAAGATTATGTGCAGATTAGCAGAAGTTTGTTGTTAATATTGCACATCAGGGAGAGATAAAATGTTTGAATTAAAAGCACAAATGTATTTTGCAGCAGCTCATCATTTGTTAAATTATGATGGCGAATGCGAAAACCAACATGGACATAACTGGTTAGTAGAAGCTTATGTTCAGGGAAATTCCTTGGATAAAAGCAATATTCTTGTTGATTATAAAGTTCTTAAACGTGAATTAAAATCAGTTTTGGATTTGTTGGATCACAAGGATTTGAATGAACTTCCGTTCTTCGAAGGCGAAAGTCCTTCCAGTGAAATGATTTCACAGTTTATTTATAACAAACTAAAAGAAAAAATCAGCCTTGTAAGCAAGATTTCAGTATGGGAAACTCCTACTTCCTGTGCTTCTTATTATGAGGTATAGTTGTGGACTTGATTCAATCAATATTAATGGGATTAGTTCAGGGATTGAGTGAATTTTTGCCAATTTCCAGTTCTGCTCATTTGGTGCTTACCTCTAATTTCTATAAGGTTTTTAAAGGAATAGAAGTCCTGCAAGAGTCAAATCAGGAAATTTTTCTTGATATTATGCTTCATTTAGGAACATTGATTGCTGTTTTGATTTTCTTTAGAAAAGAGATTTGGGAAATAATAAAAGCACTAAAATCAGGAAACCGCGAAGATAAGAATTTTAAAACAGGCATCTATATAATAGTAGGTACTATTATTTCTGTTCTCGTAGCATTCCCGTTAAGCGGAATTGCAAGCAGATTAGTTTTCAGACCCGCAATAGTAGGCATTCTGCTTATTATTACAGGAAGCCTGCTATTATTTAGTGAAAATTATGCAAAAAAAATTATTGAAAAAAAATCAATAAATTTAAAAAATTCAGTTCTAATTGCAATTGCCCAGGGTCTTGCAGCTTTACCCGGATTTTCGCGCTCAGGGCTCACTATTGCTACAGGACTGCTAAGCGGAATGGGCAGAGCAGGTGCTGCAAAGTATTCATTCTTACTTTCTATACCAATAATTTTAGGCGCATCAATGCTTTATCCTTTGATAACACTGGATGTTAAAGAGGTCCTAACCTACAACTGGACTGCAATAATCGTTGGCACAGTTGTTTCAGGAATATCAGGATACTTATGTATCAAATATTTCCTAAAATTCGTATCGAAATTTTCGCTTTCTGTTTTCGGATACTACTGTCTGATTATGGGAATTTTTACCGTTATATTTTTCATGGGGAGATAAATTATGAACCAATACATTGAACACACACTTTTGAAACAAGATGCAACAAAAGCTGAAATTACAAAACTTTTAGACGAAGCCGTTCAATACAAGTTTTTAGGAGTCTGTGTTAATCCTGTTTATGTAAAATATGCAAGCGATTATTTAAAAGAAACGGGTGTAAAAGTTGTTACCGTAATCGGTTTTCCTTTAGGACAAACAACAACAGAATCAAAAGTATTGGAAACAATTGATGCGATTAAAAACGGTGCAGACGAAATCGATATGGTGCTGAACTCCGGTAAACTTAAAGATAATGAAGATGAGTACATTGTAAACGAAATCTCGTCAATAAAAACTGCTTGCCAGGGAAGAAATCTAAAAGTTATTCTTGAAACAGATTTGTTGAATCAAGAAGAAATCAAACATGCCTGCGAACTTTGCATAAAAGGCGGAGCTGATTTTGTTAAGACTTCAACAGGCTTTGTAAAAAACGGAGTCGGCGCAAAAGCAGAAGATGTTAAGCTTATGTATGAAACTGTGAAAGGAGCTGGCTTAGGCGTCAAGGCATCAGGGGGAGTTCGTGACAAAGAAGCAGCTCAAAAAATGATTGAAGCTGGTGCAACAAGAATCGGAACAAGTTCCGGTATAGCAATTATTAGCAAATAGTATTAAGCATTCAATTAGCATAAAGTTTAATGAAACAGTGAGGATTCACGTTTAATATAATAAAGAATCCTCATCGCTCAAATTTTCCTCCCTTTTGCGGGAGGTTTTCTTTTTTTTTGATACAATTAAATCATGAATTACTCAAATCTATTTGACATAGCACGCAATTTTTATACATCGCTTTCATATAATGACAAATACGGACGCGCAAAGATTCCGTTCAGGTATTTTTTTGAATTAACTTACCGCTGTAATTTGCAATGTCCTTATTGCTACGTGGGCTCTGAGCGCAACAAACAGGAATTAACAACAGAAGAGTGGGAAAAGGTCGTTGACCAAATTCCTTTCTATTCAATAGTAACACTCGTCGGCGGCGAACCGCTTATAAGAAAAGATTTTATAGAAATTCTTGAATACACATCCAAAAAAGTTTGGAATAAAGTTCATGTTGTCTCAAACGGAATTTTAATGAATGATGAGATTATAAAAGCATTTATTAAATATAAACTGCTTTTGCTCTCTGTTTCTCTTGACGGTTATGGAGAAAACCATGACAAAAACAGAGGTAAAGAAGGAATTTTTGATAAAATAACAACAAATTTAGATAATCTAAAATCACAGAAACCAAAACAAATGGTTGATATTAAGACAATTGTGCTTGAAAACAATCTTGATGATTTGGTTAAGTTATACAAATATTGTGATGAAATGAGATTTGATTTTCTTTCGATTTCGTTTTTGAGAAATAATAACTGGAAACAAAATTCCGTATTGCAAGAAGCTTTTATTCCCGAATTCAATCATAATTATCCAATCAAACAGTATTTTGATATGGAACATTTTAAAGAAGTTTACCGAGAAATCGAAAGCCTGAGCAAAAACTCAAAAGTTAAACTTCGATTTTCACCAAAGTTTGAGTACTTAGACGACCCGCTCAGCGGAATTGAAAACTTCTTCAAAACATCAGAAGATAAGCCTGTCAATGAAATCTACAAGCCTTGCACCTATCCATATAATAATATGATGATAAATCCGGAAGGCTATATTTACCCCTGCTTATCAATGAAAATCGGCAACGTCAAAGATAAATCAATAAAAGAATTATTCAATGACCCGAAATATTGCTGTTTCAGAAAAAATTTAAAGGCTTCTGGTGGAACATTTGGTGCATGCCAATTGTGTTGTGAATGTGCATTAAAAAGCCGCGATGATTAAAATCATCGCGGCTTTTTTAAATTAATAACTCTATACCTTAGCCAATTTAGCTTCGCTTTCAAGAGCCAAAGTAACTGTTGTAATATCACAAACAGATGATGGTCCGAAGTACTGAATAGCACCCGGGAACAAGTATCTGTCGTTCATTGCCCAGTCTTCTCTGTTAGCTTCAAGTTTCTTGAATACAGGGCCGTCAAGTTCAACCAATGCTTTTTTAATAACAGGTTTCATTTCACCGTGACGTCTTTCCATATTCATCATCATTGTAAGCGGAACTCCGCCTGCAACCCAATCATTAGCAGGTTCAGTTAAGTTTCTTACTGATGATAAGTAGCCTGTTAAACCAAAGTTAATCAAAGCAAATGCGTTGAAACCAAGTGAGTAACAATAATCAGCATCAAAGTTAGAAGGGAATGCACAACGTCCTTCATAACCAAAGAAGTGTGATTGTGTTGAGAATTTACCGCTGAATTTTCCTTCTTTCTTAAGTGAAGCTAATTTTTCTTCAACCATAGAGATTAAAAGTTTTTCAGTTTCGATTTTAGAAACCTGAACATTACCGTGAGGGTCTCTGTCCATCAATAACTGAGATTTAATCAATGCTGGTAAAGATTTGAATACAGAAGCATTTTCGCTTGAAAGTGTGTTTTCGATAATAGCGATTTTTTCAGAGTCAGTACCGTTTGAGTATTTAGAATCTTTTTCCAAAGTCGGCATAATATCGTTCAAGTTAGCAATCATAGATTTCAATTCAGGAACGAATTCAATTAAGCCTTCAGGAATAACTGCAATACCGAAGTTTTTACCGTTTTCAGAACGTCTTACAACGATGTCTGTAATATAGTCAATGATTGAAGAAAGTGACATTTTCTTTTGTTCAACTTCTTCTGAAATCAAAGTAATGTTTGGCTGTGTTTGAAGAGCTGCTTCCAAAGCAACGTGAGAAGCACTTCTACCCATAATTTTTACAAAGTGCCAGTATTTCTTAGCTGAGTTAGCATCTCTTTCGATATTACCGATTAATTCTCCATAAGTCTTAGTAGCTGTATCAAAACCGAAAGAAATTTCGATTTGTTCGTTTTTCAAGTCACCGTCAATTGTTTTAGGACAGCCGATAACCTGAATACCTGCGTTATTAGCAACAAACCATTCAGCAAGAAGTGCTGCGTTTGTATTAGAGTCGTCACCACCGATGATTACAACAGCAGAAAGTTCAAGTTTTCTACAAACTTCTAAAGAAGATTTGAACTGTTCTTCTGTTTCAAGTTTAGTTCTGCCTGAACCAATAATATCGAAACCGCCTGTGTTTCTGTAATCATTGATAAATTCATCATTAAATTCTACATATTTACCTTCAATAATACCGCTTGGTCCGCCTAAGAAACCGTAAAGTTTGTTAGAAGGATTAGCCTGTTTTAAAGCGTCATAAAGACCTGCGATAACATTGTGTCCGCCAGGAGCTTGTCCGCCTGAAAGAATTACACCAACATTTCTTTGTTCAGAATGTTTAGCTTCTGTTGAAGTTGAAAAAGTAACAGTTGGTTTTCCATAAGTGTTTTTGAATAATTCTTTGATTTCTTCTTTATTAGCAACAGCTTCAGTAGCTGAACCTTCCTGAGAAACCAAATGGTTAATACCTGATGCCAAAGAAGATGGTAATTTTGGCTGGTATTTCAATCTTTCGATTTGTAATGGTGATAAGTTTGTCATAAAAAACTTCCTTTCTTCTTTTGATTAGATTATATCATGAAGAAATATAGCAAAAAATAGTTTTACAGGGTTTAATGACAATATGACAAACCAAATTTCATTCAAAGCTCAATTTATAAGACCTGCAACAATAACCAAATACAGTGCAGTTCGAGATTATAAACCTATGAGAGCCTCTTTTATAGAACTTAAACCCAAAACAACAGCAGACAGAACTGCTCTTCGAGGTGCCGAATCACTTTGGGGAGAAGGTGATACATTTGCAGCAGGTATCGCAAATGATTTTGAAGATGAAATATTCTGGACTAATACAAATAAAAAATATTATGCATTAACCTTGCAAAAAAATCATCTCGATACACCTGTAGCAACAAAGATTCTGGGATTAGCAGAAGTCCTAACCGGTGACAATCGTATAAAACTCAAGTATTTACAAACAGACCCGCAGCACAAACATAATTCACCTAATCAAAAATTTAAAGGCATCGGAACAGCAATGTTAGATGCTATTAAAACAATTTTCCCGCAAGCAGACATTGTACTTGAACCAGCTGAATCTGCGGTAGATTTTTATCTTGAAAACGGATTTAAAAGAATAAATAATAATACCAGTATGATATTTAAGCGTTAAGCATTAACAAACTTGCCCAGATTACCACAATGCCTGACATAACACCTGCAATTGCATAATGCCAGTCGCCATATTCGTGAGAAAGCGGAAGCAATGTATCAAATGCAATATAAATCATAATCCCTACAACAACTGCCATCAAAAATCCGACAAACATCTGAGGCAGGAACCAAGATAATAAACCTAAACCGATAAGTGCACCTATAGGCTCTGTCATACCTGTCCAAAAAGCATACCATATTGCCATTCGTTTTTTACCTGTTGCGTGATAAATCGGTAAAGCAACTGCAATTCCTTCAGGAATATTATGAAGCGCAATTGCAAGAGCAACCGTAACTCCTAATGTCAGATCCTGAGAAGAAACCAGAAAAGTTCCGAGACCTTCCGGAAAATTATGTATCGCGATTGCAATAGCGGTTAATAATCCTGCTCTTTTAATATGAGTATGGCTGTTTAAATGTTTTTCAGAATTAGCAAAATCTTCTTCTTCAATATGGTCAGGCAGAAAAATATCAATAAGTTTTGAAATAATTGTACCTGCAATAAATCCGCCAAATACAATCCAAGCATAATTATTTGGAAAATAAACTTTTAACAAATCACCCGCAGAAGTCAGAATCTCCGTAAACGAAACAAATATCATAACACCTGCTGAAAAACCAAGCCCGAGCGATAATACTTTCATATTATTTTTATTCACAAAGAAAGTAATAAATCCGCCGGCTACAGTTGCTAAGCCTGCAAGGGTTGTCATTAAAAGAGGGATTTTCCAATTAATCATTCTTTCCCCCAAGCATAGCTACATTTGTCATACCAAACTTTGCAGACATATCATCAATATGATGAATCAAATAAACAAACGGTTCCAAATCTTTTTCATTCAAATCGACAATCGCACCCCAGTCAGCTCTTGCGTGATGTGCTGCAATCATCTTAGCAACACGTTTAAATCCTGCTGCCATACAAATTGTAAAACCGTATTGGGAATGTGAAATCCATTCTTTTCTAAAGTTTTCATCATAATCAATCAAGCCTGATTCCAAATCAATCGTGTATTCAAAAATCTTTCCGATATCGTGTAAAAGACAAGCTGCATAAACTTCATCTCTGTTAACTCTCTGAAAGAAATTATCCATATTAACTTCCGCATACTTCAAACATTCCAGAGTGTGAACCATTAATCCGCCGATATAATTATGGTGCATCAATTTTGCAGCAGGCATAACAAGAATTTTATCTTTGTTATCGCTATAGATTTTTGAAACAAAATCTTTTAGTTTTTCATCTTTAATTTTATCTATAAAAGCCAAAATTTCTTTGTAAGTTTTTTCACGTTCAGATTCGTCCAAACCTGTTTTTGCTTCTTTGATAAGCTCCAAAGCATTAACTAAGCAATTATTAAACTTTTCGTTAAACGAAGCAGAAACGATTCTCAAAATATTACCGCATCTAAACAGTTTCAAATCCATTCTGTTAAGTGCTTCTTCCCACATAATACAGTTCAGAGTTTCACCGTTTTCAGGATTCTTAAGCTGGAGTTTACCCATTTTTGTGCCTGATTTTGTATCACCAATGGCAAATGTAACGACTTCATAATGTATTTCTGTGCTAAACATGTTTTCCTCCAAACTTATGTAAAATTATAGCACAAAATATTGACCTTTAAGGGAAAATAATATATTGTTAAGGGGAATAAGAAGAACGGAGGTTTTAATGGAATTTCATCACATGCCGCTAAACGGCGCAAACTACACAGATGCAGACATCAAGCGTTTGATTGCTGAATACAATATTCAGTTTATTAAACTACAGTTCGTTGATATTAACGGGCAGGTAAAGAATTTAGCAATTCCATCCGAACACATTGACAGAATTCTTAATAATGAAATTATGTTAGACGGTTCTTCCATCAAAGGATTTAGAGATATCGAAACCTCAGATATGTTCTTCTATCCTGATAAAAACACTTTCCAAATTCTTCCTTGGCAAGAACACGACGGAAAGAATTCGGCACGCTTAATCTGCGATATTCATAACGCAGACGGCACTCCGTTTGAAGGATGTCCGAGATGTAATTTAAAAAGACTAATGGCAGAAGCTCATAAACTCGGGTTCTCAATGAATGTAGGCCCAGAAGCGGAATTTTTCCTATTTGAAAAAGATGAAGACGGAAGAGTTACAACAAAAACCCACGACAGAGCGGGTTATTACGATGCAGGCCCTGATGATTTAGGAGAAGCGGTTCGTTCTGATATCGTAAGCACTTTGCAGGAAATGGATTTTGACATAGAAGCTTCTCACCATGAAGTTGCGGACGGACAACACGAAGTTGATTTTAAATACTCTGATATTCTTACTACAGCAGATAATGTTGCAACTTTTAGAGTAGCCGTAAGAGCCGTTGCCGCCCAATACGGATTACACGCAACATTTATGCCAAAACCTGTTTACGGAATCAACGGTTCAGGTATGCACTGCAATATTTCGTTATTCAAAGACGGCAAAAACGCTTTTTATGATGAAAATTCCGAATATCAGCTTTCTGATACTGCACGTTACGCAATCGGCGGTATGCTTAAACACATTAAGAGCATCACAGCTATTCTTAACCCGACTGTTAACAGTTACAAACGTCTCGTTCCGGGATATGAAGCACCTGTTTATATGGCTTGGTCACTTGCAAACAGAAGCGCATTGTTAAGAGTTCCTGCAAAACGCGGAATCTCAACCCGTGTAGAACTTCGCTCACCTGATCCAAGCTGTAACCCATATTTAGCTTTTGCAACAATTCTTGCAGCATGTTTAGACGGTGTAAGAAATAAAATTGAACCGCCAAAACCTGTAGAAGCAAATATTTACAAACTATCTGATAAAGAAAGAAAGAAACTAAAAATCGAATCTCTTCCGGGTAGTTTAAAAGAGGCTCTTTATTATATGCAAAATTCATTAATCGTTAAAACTGCATTAGGACCTCATATTGTAGATGAGTTTGTAACAGCAAAAGAAATCGAATGGGATTCATTCAGAACCTACGTTTCTCAATGGGAACTGGATAGATACCTTGAAAGATATTAAAAAAGGCGGGCTTTCAGCCCGCCTTTTTATTTACCCAATGCTTTTGCTTTCTCAGCAGTATCTTTTATAACTTCATAAAAAATATTCTCGGTATTAACTTCTTCCATAACATCAACCCCAACCCGTGTGCAGCCTCCTTTTGTTGCCACATTTGAAATAAGTTCTTCCATAGATATTTCGCGATTCAAAGCCATTTTTGCAGAACCAATTGCGGTTTGAATACTCAACATCAATGATTTTTCATAATCTAAACCGAGTTTTTCACCTGCTCGCGCAATGTCATTAATAACTTTATAGAAAAATGCAGGCCCAGAACCTGAAATTGCTGTTACAATATCAATTTGCGATTCATCAACTACAACACATTTTCCGATTGATTCCATTAATGATTTTATATAATTTATATCGTCTTCATTTTCACCGCAAATTCCGCTCATACCTTCTCCTACAAGCACAGGAGTATTTGGCATAACTCTCACTACACGATTTGAGTTAATAATATTTTTAATAAATCCGATTGTAACTCCTGCTGCAACCGAAACAATTAATTTTTCAGGAGTAATAAAGTCTTTTACTTCTTCCAAAACTGATTCAACTTGATTTGGTTTAACTGCAAGAAAAATTACTTCTGAATTTTGAACCAAGAATTTATTATCAAGAGTAATTTCTACTCCAAGTTTTTTTGAAGTTTCTTCTAAATTTTCAGGTGATAATTTTGAAGCCATAATTTCAAAACCATTTCCCTTGATACCCCGAATTATTGCTCCTGCCATTTTACCGCAGCCGATAAAACCGATTTTGTTATATTTCTTCATAATTCAAACCCCTCTCATGTTGACTAAAAGCCATGTTTTATTTAGTATAAAATTATTATAAGTAAAATTAGCTGAAAAGGAAATAGAACAATGAGACGTACATTAGAAGGAACAAAGATTAAAAGACAACACGTAAGCGGTTTCAGAGCAAGAATGTCAACTCCTGGCGGTCGTGAAGTATTAAACAGAAGACGCGCTAAAGGAAGACACCAAATTGCTATTTCAGGCAGCAAACGTGCTTAATCTAAATAAGGTTTAAAAAAAGAGGTGGTTTAAAAACCACCTCTTTTTTTATGCTAAAGATTTAATTACACCAACAATTTTGCCAATTAAAGTTAACTCATTAACTGTTGCACCGTTGATTGTTCTAACCCTGTATTCAGGATTATCAGACTTAATTATAATTTCATCCAGATTCTTTGATAGACGTTTTACAAAAAATTCATTGTTAAAACAGAAAACATAAATTTTATTATCTTGAATCTGTGTACCATTCCAATGTTCAACAATTAAACGGTCGCCATTATCAATTGTTGGAGCCATACTATCACCTGATGCATTAATCATGGAATAAGTTTTTTGCTTTGAAAATCCTCCAATTAAAAGAGTCGAAACAGGCAATTTTATTTTTTCTTCCGAAAAAACTATACTACCCATACCACAGCTGGCAAAAACATCTGTATAATAATCAATTTTAATAACATCTTCATTCGCATCATCAGAATCAGTAAAAAGAGTAACTCCGTAATGCTCCTCAATCTTTTTTAATTCACTTACTGTAACCTGACTTTCGTTTTTAATCCTGTTACTTACTGTCTGGCGTGTAATTCCGAGACTTTCCGCCAGCATAGATTGATTTATATAATTACCCGTTTTTTGAGAAATTATTGTTATTAGTTCATCTAACTTCATTTTTCACCCTAATAAATTAATACTTGACATTTGTATCATATCATCTTACAATAATATACAAGATGTAAGTCTATGTATGATATTTAAACACAAATATTGACAGATGTCAAACAAATTATCACATATTTACGATTTATCTGGGAATTAGGAAAAAGATTTAAAAGGGGGAAAATGAAATTAGCAAGCGTACATTCAATACTACATGCAGTGAATCTGTTTCAAAGAACTGGACTCCGACAGCAATTGATTGTT
This sequence comes from Candidatus Gastranaerophilales bacterium, assembly GCA_023662705.1. Taxonomy (GTDB): domain Bacteria; phylum Cyanobacteriota; class Vampirovibrionia; order Gastranaerophilales; family Gastranaerophilaceae; genus CAG-196. The sequence goes on from JAMPIM010000006.1 coordinate 26,738, forward strand.
ATCAAATCGGATGTTCCTGTTATAAATGCAATCTTAATAAAATTTATTTTTTAGAAAGCAGTTTCAAATGCAAAATGAAAGAAACGGTTATAGAGTTGGTAAGAAGATTGGGAGCACCAAAAGAAAATGGATATTGACGGAAAGATATTAAGTTGTAGGAATAACGGCAAGAAGGGCGGACGCCCAAAGCAAGACTCAACAATACGCATTGAATTACCCGATATTGAGTTGGTAATTCTTACCCCGAACCAATATGGTTCATTATTAGAAAAATACGGTTATGATTTATTAAGAAAATCTATTCTTATATTAGACAAATGGCTTAAGTCAGGTGGAAAATCTTCTGAAAAATATGTGGGCAGAAACAATTATGCCCACTTCCGTTCGGACGGCTGGGTAATTAACGAAGCCCTAATGCATCTACCCCAACCAACGCGAACCAACTTGTAGTTACAAAATTGTCGTCCGACCCTTGTTATAAAATCTCTTTGCCGATTATTGGGGCGATTTGTTTGATTTGTTTATAGAGTAGGTCGTATTGCCATGGATAAAGGGATTGAGCACCGTCGCACATTGCACATTCAGGGTTGTGATGAACTTCTATTATCAAACCATCACAGCCCGCAGCAATTGCAGCACGGGACATTGGTTCAACTTTATCACGAAGCCCTGTTGCATGGCTCGGGTCAATGATTATCGGAAGGTGGCTTAGTTTTTTGATAACAGGAATCGCTGATAAATCAAGAGTATTTCTTGTATATTTTTCAAAAGTTCTGATACCGCGTTCGCAAAGAATAACCTGATTATTCCCGCCTGCCATAATGTATTCGGCAGACATAAGCCATTCTTCATAAGTTGCAGACAAACCGCGTTTAAGAATTACGGGGCGATGTACCTTCCCTAATTCTTTTAGCAGGTTAAAGTTCTGCATATTTCTTGCACCGACTTGAAGAATATCGACATACTTCATAAATATATCGAGCTGGGATGCATCCATAATTTCGGAAGTAACAGCCATACCGTGATTATCGGCAACACTTCTGATTATTTTTAAACCTTCTTCGCCCATACCCTGAAAGGCATAAGGACTTGTTCTTGGTTTGAACGCACCGCCGCGGATGATTTTTACATTGGAATCTTTTAACTCCTGAGCAGTAGCATCCATCTGGTTATATGATTCAATTGTACAAGGCCCAGCAATGAGTCCAGTGTATTTATCGCCAAACTTAACTCCATTTACCTCAATAACAGTATCCTGACCTTGCGAAATCCTTGCTGCAAGTTTATAACTTGTTGAAACCCTGAGGACTTCGTTTACCCCCGGTAGGAGTTCAAAATCACGTTGGTCAACATCTTTTACACCTATTGCATGAACAAGAATACGGACTTCACCATGAGAAACCCTTGCTTCAAAGCCTTTCGACTCCAGAAACTCCGAAACGCGCTGAATATCTTCATCAGTTGCGTTTTTATTCATTACAACAAGCATACATACCTCCGATTTGTAATCTTATTATACACAAAAAATATTCAATTTTTATTATAAATATGGTATACTAAAGAAACTATGAAAATATTTGACGAAAACCTAATTTTAGACACAATTAATATGATAAAGTTATACAACTTCGATATTCGAACCGTAACTTTAGCAATCAGCCTCAGAGACTGTATTTCAGAGGACGTAAATATAGTTTGTGATAAAATCCAAAAGAAACTGGATAAATATGCATCTAATCTTGTAAAATACGCAAACGATATCGAGAATGATTATTCCATTCCTATCGTAAATAAAAGAATAGCAGTAACCCCTATTTCATTAATCGGTGAAAGCTGCTCACACAAAGATTACGTAAAAATTGCCCAAACACTTGATAAATCGGCAAAAAATCTTGGAATTGATTTTATCGGCGGATTTTCGGCTCTTGTTGAAAAAGGCTGGACATCAGGAGATTTAGGATTAATCGAATCAATCCCCGAAGCTCTTGCAACAACAGAGCGACTTTGTTCATCAGTAAATGTTGCAACATCTAAAGCCGGTATCAATATGGATGCAGTTTTAAAGATGTCGGAAATAATCAAACAATCTGCTGAATTAACAGCAGACAAAGACGGTTTAGGCGCGGCAAAACTAGTTATTTTCTGTAACTCTGTAGGCGACAATCCATTTATGGCAGGCGCATTCTGCGGGTATGGAGAACCAGAATGCGTTCTTAATATCGGTGTTTCAGGCCCTGGAGTAGTTAGAGCCGCCATATCCGATTTACACAAAAATGCAGATATGGGAGTTCTTGCAAACAAAATTAAACAAACAGCATACAAAATCACGTCAGCAGGAGAACTCGTAGGACGTAACCTTTCTGAAAGACTGAATATTCCGTTCGGAATTATTGATTTGTCTCTTGCTCCAACACCTGCAATCGGAGACAGCGTAGCACAAATTTTTCAGGCAATGGGTTTGGAGCACGCAGGTGCTCACGGAACGACAGCTGCTCTTGCAATGCTTAATGATGCTGTTAAAAAAGGCGGGATTATGGCAAGTTCTTATGTAGGAGGACTTTCAGGTGCATTTATTCCTGTTTCTGAGGATGCAGGGATGATTGAAGCCGCAAGAGAAGGTCATTTAACATTTGATAAGTTGGAAGCAATGACCTGTGTTTGCTCGGTAGGGCTTGATATGATTGCAATCCCTGGAGACACACCATCCACTACCATTGCAGGTATGATAGCAGATGAAATGGCAATCGGTATGATTAACAAGAAAACAACAGCAGTAAGAATAATTCCTGCTCCTAATAAAAATGTAGGTGACATCGTTGTATTCGGCGGGCTTTTAGGCGAAGCACCAATTATGAAGGTGAACGGTTTATCATCTGCAAATTTCGTTAATAGAGGCGGCAGAATCCCTGCTCCGATTCATAGTTTAAATAATTAAGGATACTAAAATGACAACATTTAAAGACATGGAAGACAGACTAAAAAAGTTCCTTCTGGAAGAACAATCAGACGCACACAATATTAAAACTATGAGTGCTGCTAAATATAACAATATCAAAATCTGGATGAATCCGGTAAAAACACCTATACCGCATGTTATTATAAGAATCTCTATTTCAGAAGCGACTTATGCACTTAGTGATTTTTCAAAAACAAACGGCGGTTTGGGATTTGAAGAAAGATATGTAATTAAGTGGTTTGGACGAGCAGGAATTAAAGAAAAACTAAACGAATTATGGGCGCTCACTGATACAAACAAAGAGGATCAATAGGAGAGTCCATGGATTATAAAGACCTCTCAACCAATCCTGTCAGTGTAGTTTTGCAGTTAGTCGGCGCAAAATGGAAGATTCTTATTGTAAAAGAACTTCTTAAAAAAGAAATGCGTTTTGTAGAACTAAAAAAGAATCTTGGCTGTACAGCTAAAGTACTTACAGCCTGTTTAAAAGACATGGAAGAAGACGGGCTTGTAATAAGAGAAGAAATTGAATCAACAACCCCTTTTGTCGAATATTATCTTACAGATATCGGCTATACCCTTCGTCCTGTTATAGAGTCAATGCAAAAATGGGGCAAAGAATATAAAAGATTAAGAAAACTAATGGAGAGAGTAAAATGAAACTAACATATCTTGGTCACAGTGCATTTGAACTTGGAAAGGGCAATTGTAAAATTTTAATCGACCCTTTTTTAGTAATGAGTCCTGACTATTTACCAGAAGGAGTTACTGATATTTTTGTAACCCACGCACATGGAGACCATTTGGGAAGTGCAATTGATATTTCTAAGAAAACAGGTGCGACAATTACAGCAGTGTTTGAGCTTGCAAATCATTGTGCGAATGAAGGTGCTAAAGCTAATGGTATTGGCTTAGGTTCTTGGCTCACTTACCCTTGGGGAAGAGTTATTGCAGTACCTGCGTTTCATTCAAGCTCAATTGATTACAAATTCAACGGCGGATGTCCTTGCGGGTTTATTTTTGATATTAACGGTACAATTATTTACCATGCCGGAGACACAGCCCTTACAGGCGAGATGAAAACAATAGGTGAACTTTACCAGCCTGATATTGCATTACTTCCAATCGGCGGGCATTACACTATGGATATTGAACACGCTGTTAAAGCCGCAGAATGGCTTGAAGTAAGCACAGTCGTTCCAATGCATTACAATACATTTGAACAAATCAAAACTGATGTTACGGATTTTGAACGTCAAATCAGAGAGCTCGGAAAATTACCTCTTGTTCTTGGAATTAAACAAAGCATAGAAATCTAGTCTTTGGAAACCCTAGGATATCTCATCATTTTTTGTTTTAATTTGTATATCAAATAATTTTCATCATTAGTTGGAAGCAGATTTGGATTTTTTCTGTATTTGATTGCTTCCTGAGGCGATAATTGAAGAAGATTTAATTTTTCCTGCTTAGCCTGCATATTTTTGAATTGGCGTTGAAGCATCAAATAATCTTTTAACATTGCCACGCCTGCTCCTACTTGAGAAACACCTTCTCTCTGGTTAATTTTTTCATTCTGTTGTCTAAACCAAATTTCAAGAAGAGAATTAAAAGATTCATTTGCAGAAGTGCGAGCTTTATCTAAATTCAACTGATTTGAACTTGGCATAATATTATGTTTCTTCATCATATTAGCAACCATTGAATACAAATTGCTTGTATTAACTTTTTCTAAAGCTGTTTCATTATCAAAGAAACATTTTTTCAACTCGGCTGAAATCTTTTCTTTAGCCTCTTCTTTAGTCAAACCGCTGGCTTCAAGATTAGCCCCTTCAAGCATATATTCAACAATATCAGGAACATCAGCTCTTTGAATATAAGTTGTGAACCTCAAAGAATTCATTGCCTGTTGTGCAGATAAATCAATAGTATTACCTGTATCAATCAATGTGAATATCTGACCTTTGCGCTGTTTCATTGCATTATAATCAATGAACACGTTACCCGGGTGAATATCTGCGTGTAATGTTTTACCTGCTTTATCAACTTTGTAGAATTGCTCTACCATTACCTTCATATATTCTTCAAACAGATATTTTGCATCCGCATCATCCATTTTGATTTCACCAATATCAGGAGTCCTTGCTTCAATTCTTGCAATATCTTCTTTTAAATGCTTAATCGTATTTTCTGTTGATTCAATTCTCTGTTGAATAAATTCTTCTCTGGTTCTGCCGGAAGAAGCAGCCCAGTGTTCTTCCCATTTATCGAGTTTTCCTGCCTTATAATTCGCTAACTCACGTTCTTCTGATTGAAGATATGTACGGAAACGATTCAATTTGATTAATGAATCTAAGCTTATACCTTCGGCTTTTTCCATAATGTAAAGACCATTTTTAACTTCAATAGGTCGTACAACTCTTGCCGTTTTAGTATATTCTACTAATTTCTTAGCAGCATCGAGTTCGTTTTGGAAATCAACTTCCTTACCAATACCTTCAGCTAAATCATCAATATTTCTTAGAAGATAATCTTTTTCCTGCTGGGTTTTACCTTCCATATTATTAATCAATTCAACAAATTTCTGTTTATCAGCAAGTATTTTTTCTTTAGTAATGCCTTCTTTTAATGCCTTGACGCAGACATCTTTACCTTCCGGAGTTGTTACAAGATAAGTTTCTGCAACAGTACCAACACCCAGACATTTTTTGAAAACGTATCCGTCTCCTAATTTTTCCTTTAAAAATGCTTGAACAGCAGCATCATCTCTTGTTCTCGGACAGTTTTCACGTAAAGCTTCTGCCCACTGCCCACCTTTATCAATTTGCAAGAATTTAACTGCAAAAATATTTTCTTCAGTAAGAGCAGTTATTCTTTCTTCTATTGTTTTACCTGATTCCTTTTCAACAATTTCTTTTATTGCAGGTGTATCTAAAAGAATATCTTTCAATTCCTGATAAGTTGTTTTACCTTCAAACTCAGATTGTTTTAAATTTGCATTCAAGAGTTTTTCTGTTGCTGATTTCAAATTCTTATCATAAACACTAGTGTATTTTACTTTCTTAATCATCGGTATTGCAGCAGCTGTAGCAATTGCAGCATGCGTAATACTGTCACTCTTAAGATTTTCCACATAACCGTTAATTGATTTGTTTTTATCTTCTTTATTTGCAACAAAGTATCTGTTCAAACTGTTACCCGCTAAATATGCAGGAATACCGACAATACCTCCGCCAATCAATGTTAATGGCATCATCAGACCGTTAACCATGCCTGATAAGAAATTGCGAGGACGTTCTTTTTTATTCAATTTCTTTTCATATTTATAATCTGCTTTGTCATAAGGAGTTTTTGCACCGTTAAAGTCATTCTTATCAACTTCTTTTGAACCGATACGATTTAGTTTTAAAAGCCCCCATTTTGATAAACCGCCTGCAAAAGCAGCTGCGACAGTAGCAACAGCAGCCATTTTAGTATTGGATTGCCCTGATTTAATAATTGATTCACCAAGACTTGCCCAGAAACCTTTTCCTGCTTCTTTGCCTAATTGTCCAATACCTTCAGCCATAGCATCGTAGAATTTTTTGTTAATCTGCATTTCTGCACTCAGCATTTTTAATTTATTACGAATAGCAAAGAATGTTATGCCTGATGCACCGATTGAAGCTAAATCACCTACTGCCTGCGATGAATTTACCTGAGATTTTCTGTATTTATCAACAGTTTCCTTTGCCTGTTCTTCTGTTATTTCACCGTTTTCAAGTTTAGTTAATTCGGCTTTTACCTTTTTAGAGCCGACCCCAAGTCCCGTAATATTTTTAATTCCATTATACAGGCGTTCAATTAATCCGTTTTTCTTATGCTGACGTGCAAATTCATCAGGAGCGCTCAAAGGTGCTCTAAACTGCCTATCATATTGAACCTGTTCTTTTAGCATTTTCTTATTCATCGGCATCATTGGCTGCGATGGATAAGCATAACCATTCTGAATTTCTGACATAGTTAATCCCTTTTTAACTTATCTTATATATTTATTAAAACATCAAGGTCATAAAATTTGACTATTTGAAAAAAATTATTAATTTTTTTTACAAAATAAGCAAGTTTTTAGTACTTATTGTTTTATATAGTTAGTGAAAGAAGGTTTAGTATGAAACTGCAATTTAGCAACTCAATAGAACTGCTTATAAAACAATTTAAAAAAAGTGCTATTGAAGTTGGTGAAAACATGAATTACACCGTCCGTGATTCCAGAATCGGACAAGATATTTTCACAAGAAGTGCTAACAGCTGTACTATCACTGCTGTTCAGGCAGGAGACGAAACTCTAATCGGCCATTTTGACCCGCAATATTTTAACATACATAATTTTCAAGAGATTTTTATGTCAAAAGTTAAAGCTTTACAAGATAAATTTGGTGAGGCTCAGGCTATTGTAACAGGAGGCTGGGAAAACGGAAGAATAGACCCTCTTTGCAAAACACCAAGCGGGCTCGTAGGAAGCACCGTTGCAGGAGAACTCGACAAAACAGGAATGCCGCTTTCATTCATTTTTGGTAAAAAAGAAGGTGTAACAACATTTGACCATCTGTTTGCAACCAGAGGTAAAATTACTCTTTCAAATGAATTGATAGAAAAAGAACTTCTCAATTTGCCTGAAGACAAAATTCAAAAACTATTAGAAAAGATTTACGAATTTGTAGAAATCGATTCTAAAATGTTATGATACAAATTTAGAATAGTTTTCGTTAAAGAACTCTTCAAATCGGTCTTCTAAAATAGCCTGTCTTGATTTTTTTGCAAAATCAATAAGGAATTTTATATTATGAATAGACATTAATGCCTGAGCAGTACCTTCTCCGCATTTATAAAGATGTCTCAAGTATGCTCTTGAATGGTTTTGGCAAGCATAGCAATCACAGTTTTCATCTAACGGTTTAGGGTCATCCCAATACTGTGAGTTCTTAATCTGTTTTTTGCCTTCATTAGTAAAGAACGAACCGTGGCGAGCGTTTCTTGTAGGAAGAACACAGTCGAACATATCAACTCCGCGTTTGATACCGTCAAGCAAGTCCTCAGGGGTACCAACACCCATCAAATAACGAGGTTTATTATGCGGCAATAATGGTGCAGTAAGTTCCACAAAATGATTCATGGTTTCTTTATCTTCACCAACACTCAATCCGCCGATTGCATAACCGACAGCAGGGATAGAAGATACAAAAGCAGCACTTTCGCGTCTCAAATCATCTTCAAACGCTCCCTGACAAATAGGGAACAAAGCCTGTGTTGTACTTGTTTTTGCTTTAATACATCTTTCAAGCCATCTGTGAGTACGCTCCATTGCTTCTTTCGCGGTTTTATAATCGCAAGGATAAGGCGCGCACCAGTCGAATGCCATAATTATATCAGCACCGATAGATTGCTGAATTTCCATTGAAATTTCAGGACTGATAAAATGTTTTTTACCATCTTTAGGATCTCTGAACTCAACACCTTCTTCAGTAATCTTTCTTAAATGAGCCAGTGAGAAAACCTGAAATCCGCCGGAATCAGTAAGCACAGGTTTATCCCAATTCATCCAGCCATGGATACCGCCAAATTTTTCAATCAGTTTGTGCCCTGCTCTTAAATATAAATGATAAGAATTAGCTAAGATTATTTGTGCACCTGTATCGTAAAGATTGTTATTTGTAACAAGTTTTACCGTAGAATTTGTACCTACAGGCATAAAAATAGGTGTTTCAATATCACCGTGAGGAGTATGTAAAACCCCTGCACGAGCACCTGTTTTTGAGTCGACATGGACTAAATCATAACTAAAATTATCAAATACAGAACTCATTATCCGTTGTATCTTTCTTCATCAAATGTAATCATCTCAAGCATTGACTGCCAGTTATCGTAAATTTCTTCAGGCTTGAAGTACAAACCGATTTCTCTTGCTGCGCTGTCTAAAGAATCAGAAGCATGGACAACATTGTATTCCATAATCTGTGCAAAATCAGCTCTGATAGTTCCAACATCCGCTTTAATAGGGCTTGTAGCACCTACAATATGGCGAACGCTTTCAACTGCTTCATATCCTTCAATAACCATAGCCACAATAGGGCCGCTTGTAATATAGTGGATTAAGCGTTTATAAAACGGTTTTCCGTAATGTTCTTCATAATGTTTTGCAGCAAGTTCAGGTGTAACTTGCAAAAGTTTCATACCAACAATTTTGAACCCTTTGTTTTCAAATCTTTCCAAAATCTTACCGATAAGCCCTCTTTTTACGCCATCAGGCTTGATTGCAACAAATGTTCTTTCTTCACTTCTCATAATCTCTCCTATAAAATAACAAGGGAAAACCTTTCCACCAATCTTATTAGAGCACAAAAAGGCTGAAATGTAAATATTATTGTATTTTGTGACAAAAAATATTTTTCAGCGTTTTATAATAAAAAAAAAGGATATCAAATGAAAATTCCCAAAATCAGCAAGATGGTAGAAAATTACCGATACAATAAACACCAACAAGAACTCAATCGACTTGTAAAGATAGAAGACACCTCTGAAACTGTCAGAGAAGAACTATATAGCGCAAGAGAAATTTTAGCTAATTATGCTAAAGCAAAAAAGATTAGCATGGAATTTTCCAATACTTTAAATCAATTACTAGTATTAGTATCTGATAGAACAGGTAAATTTGCAGAAAAGCTTATTTCAGCTGATACAACCAAAGTTTCAACCGTAGAACGTGAAAGAGAATGCTTACTTGAAAACAGTGATGGAGTAAATTATATCGGCCACGGTGTTGAATCACACGAAGACACTTTTTTAAGAAGTGTTTATCGAACAGTTGAAGAATTAACTTATGCTCTAACAAAAAAATAGTTTATTTTTTAGCTAATCCGGCACTTTCCATAAAAGCAAGTGTTTTCAAGCCTTCTTCACCAAACATCTCAGACACTTCATTTTCCGGTACTACATCGCCGTTATTATGAAAAAACTTGAACAACAGAATTATAGGGCTGTCTTTCTCTTGAAAATCTTGCGGCAATGAATCAGGACAAAAAATTTCATTTAAAAATCTTTTTGTTTTTTCCTTAAAATTGGTTTTTGGAGGATTTTCAATAATTGAGATTTTTTCTTTTCCTTCAAAAATATCACAACCCAATTTTCCAAATTTTTTACGTACCTGCACCAAATCCATATTGGGCCTGCTTAAAACCCTATCTTTAAATGTACTTGAGAATGGATTATAGTAATTTTTAACAGCATTAATCATAGAAGTAAAATAACATACTATTTTATTATTTGCAAATAAAAAGAGCCTTAAAGGCTCTTTTTTAAATGGTGGGACCAGAGGGATTCGAACCCACGACCAAGGGATTATGAGTCCCCTGCGCTACCGCTGCGCCATAGTCCCACAACGGTATAATAATAATATCAACTCCACGTCAAAAAATCAAGCTTTTAGAAAAGCTTCAATAAATCCGTCCAGTTCACCATCCATAACAGCATCTACATTCCCCATCTCAAAACCCGTACGATGGTCTTTGACTAATTTATACGGATGAAATACGTAAGAACGAATTTGAGAACCGAAATTAATATCAAAATTTTCACCCTTAAGCTCTGCCAGTTTCTTTTCATGTTCTCTTTGACGAATTTCCAAAAGTTTTGACGCAAGCATCTGCATTGCATTTTCTTTATTCTGTAATTGCGAACGTTCCTGCTGACACTTAACTACAATACCTGTCGGTTTGTGCAATATTCTTACGGCCGTTTCAACTTTGTTAACATTCTGCCCGCCTGCACCGCCAGAGCGCATTGTATCCACCTCAATATCATCAGGAGGAATAACAATTGTTTTTTCATAATCCGCAATAATCGGAGAAACCTCACAGGATGCAAAACTTGTTTGACGTTTGCCATTAGCATTAAACGGAGAGATTCTCACAAGCCTGTGAACCCCTTTTTCGGCTTTAGCATAACCATACGCGAATTTGCCCGTAATTTTAATCGTTGCAGACTTAATTCCTGCTTCTTCACCATCGGATTTATCAATTAATTCAACTTTCCAACCGCGATTTTCAGCCCAGCGGATATACATTCTCAAAAGCATATTAGCCCAATCTTGAGCATCGGTTCCGCCTGCACCCGCGTTAATTGACAAAAATGCATCCGCTTCATCATATTCGCCTGAAAGCATTTTTTGAATATCATATTTATCCAATTGCTTCTCCAGCTCAACTAAAGCTGATTCACTCTCTTTTATAAGCTCATCGTCACCGATTTCCTCTGCCGCAAGAGCATCTTCCAAAATCGAATTCCAACCGTCAAAAAGTGCAAGAGTTTCTTTAATTTCGCGTGATTTTTGACCCAATTCGGAAGCTAGATTTTGATTTGACCAAACATCAGGACTTTGAAGCTTTACTTCCAGCTCTTTTAATTCTGACTCCATGCCGGCACGGTCAAAGACACTCCTTGTTTTTGTTAACTCTATCCTGCAATTCGTTTATATTCATCTTGCCACCAATTCTTTAACCTGCTCATGGATTTTTTCAATAGTTTGAGTAGAATCAATTACCTTGACTCTTTCAGGTTCTGATTTTGCGATTTCTAAAAAACCTTGTCTTACGCGTTCAAAAAACTCAATACCAGCAGATTCCATTCTGTCTTTTTCAGCCCCGACGCGAGATTGAGAAGTCTCAACATCAACATCAAATATAAATGTCAAATCAGGTTTCAGACCGCCTGTTGCTATATTATTAAGATAATGTATCTGCTCTAAATCCAAACCCCTGCCATATCCCTGATATGCAACAGTAGAATCTGTGTGTCTGTCACAAAGCACAATCACACCTTCTTCAAGAGCAGGTCTAATAATACAATCAACATGCTGAGCTCTATCTGCAAGAAAAAGAAAAGATTCACACTGAGGTGAAACCTCACCATCATAGTTGAGCAGAATTTCTCTTAATTTAACCCCCAACCCTTTTGACCCCGGTTCTCGAGTTAATAAAGTTTTATATCCTTTACTGCGCAAATACTCATCAAGAAGTTTAATCTGCGTAGTTTTTCCGCATCCGTCAGCGCCTTCAAATGTTATAAATAAGCCTTTTTTCATAATTTATCCTTTAGTAAATATTTCCATAAACCCAATATGAACGCAAGACTTTTTTAACATAATTTTTTGTTTCAGGATAAGGAATTTGTTCAACAAATTCATCTGCATCATTATAAATAAGTTTTGACATCCAACCTGAAACAGAACCAATACCGCCATTATAAGCAGAAATTGCATATAAATCTTTGTTGCCTAAAACTTTCTTTAAGCCTTCGTAATAAGAACTTCCCGCTCTGATATTACTTTCAGGATTAAATATATCACCCGAAAAACCTTTATTCTGATTAATTTCTGCATAAGTTGCAGGCATTAACTGCATCAAGCCTCCTGCCCCTACAGAACTTCCCGCAAAAGGATTAAAGTGACTTTCCTCTTTAAGAATAGATTCAAGAATAATCGGGTTATTATTACCCTTATATTTATCCACAAGTTCAAAATAATGAAGCGGATAAATAAGTCTCCATCTCAAATCTTCAAAAGAAGGTTTATTAGGAATTTCATCCATAGCATTACGGGCAAGAATCGCTGAAATTGTATAATTACCGTTCTGGTATGCAATCCAGCTTTGAATAAATTTATCTTTCTTGCACAGCTCTTCAACCAAATCATAATCTTTTAAAAGCGCAAGTCTTATTACAAGATTATTATCTAATGATTTCTTATACGGAAATACTACAGGTTTTGGAGTAATATCCAAGAACGGCAAAGTTCCGTCGTCCTTGTACAAATTATAATTTGCTCTATATGCATAATAAGTATCAGGATATTTGTGAACAGTTTGTTTATAATACCAGTTTGCGCGTTCATAGTGTTTAAGCTTATGAGAAATCTTACCCATATAATACATAACCGCAGGAGCTGATTTTACATTCGGGAATTTCTCTAAATGCAAACGACCGAGTCTTTGCGCATCAAGATATTTTTTCTGTAAATATTTTGTTATAAAAATATTGTACAAAGCATCCGCAGAGAACTGTCCGTCAGGATATTTTTTATACATTGTATTAAAACAAGCTTCTTTCAACCCGCTTTCAACAACTTCATTGCAGTTCAGATAAGAAATATAATCGGCTCCCGTTGAAGAATAGTTTTTTGCAGCTAAAGCAGAAATACCTTCTCTTCTGGTTGGGAATGTCGCGATATAATTATCAATAACTTCGTAAACATCTTCATTCTTAGCCGCTGCCGCATGGTCTTTCAAACCATATTCTGCATAATACTTTGCCTTATCTTTGTTACCGAGTTTATATTCCGTCTTGGCAAAATCTGTCCAGCTCTCGGCAAGAGTTGTTTTATTCAAAAACACAGAAGCTTTTTCAAAATCCCCGCTTGCATAATATGTTTTTGCAATCAATAAATTATCATAATTCTTTAACGGAATATCTAATTTTAAGATTTCATCAACCGAACGAACCGCAAATCTTCCATCAGGAGCTTTTTCTATATATGTCTTGAAGTTTACAAGAGCATTCTGTTTAGCCTTTTCCAATTGTTTAGGATTTTCAGGTAAATCAGATGTAGCAATCAACCCCAAATAATATTCAGACGCAATTGCATAATCACTCGTAGGATATTTTTTTATAATATTTTTGAAATGTTTTTTAGCTCTTTTGTCCTTAAGTTCAAGCATTAAATTAGCCATATTGTATTCACTAATCGGAACAATACTTGACTTTGCACGCATACGCACAATTTTATTATACTTTCTGACAGCAAGCTCTTTCCTATCCATATTAGTTGCACATCTTGCCTGCCTAAAAAGAGCTGATGGTTTCAAATTTGAACCTGACGGTACTTTTGCAAATTCAAGATAAGCTTTTTCATAATCCGCATCCTTATAGCTTTTTAAAGCATCCGAATATGCGCTGATTCCTCTATCCTCCGAGGAAACATGGTTATAGATAAAATATCCGGCAGTAAAAATTGCTAAGGCTATAACAAAATATAAATCATATTTTTTTCTTCGTCTTCTCATTCAAACTTATCCATACTTAAAAACTATCCGGTAGAGTAAATTAATTCCCCAACTATTATTCTAATATATCTTTATGAAAAAAGAAAATCCCGTAATAAAAAATTACATATTTTCGTCAAAAAAGCGGGTGCTCAAAGACAACCCGCTTTCAAAACAACCTACTTTTGATATTTTGTTATATCGTGTACCCTTAGGGCAAAATAAGGATTTTTCTTACCTTTTTCTTTTAAGAAAATAACAAAAGTATCGTTAAAATAGAACAATCTTTGTTCAATATCAGGCATCAAAGACATCTTCATAAATGTCATAGCAGCCTCGCTTTTAAGCTTCACACCTTTATTATCCATCTCAAACTTAATAGTTTCGATTGCCTGATCAATTTGAAGATTTGTTCCCATAACTCTTCTGCCTGACAGCTCATCAAAAACTTTTTCTTCAAAAAGCTTGATATTAGGAACTTTTAACTCGTCATCATTTCCAAATTCTTTAGAACCCGCAAATGCATCCTGCTTTTTCAACATATCTGCATATAAATACTGGAACTCTTTATTTGCAGAATTTTTGTATAAATAAACTTCATCATCTGTTTTTGTAGTTAACATTACGGCAAAATCTTCAGGATTATTATAGAAAAGAACTTTTACTCCGCTTCCGAATTCATCTTTTGAACCTTTCATAACACCGAAGTACTCAGCAGTTTGATCTTCACCAAAAGCAGCTTTGCCGAGTTTATTAAACTCATTTTTAAACTCAAAATCTTTTTTAAGCATTGCATAAATAATAAACTTATCATTACGCGGAGTTAAATCAAGCTTATCAAGAATATCACTTGATTCTTTAAACTTCTTGCGAATAGCTTTTGAGATTTGTTTTTTAGTATTTTTGGTAACTTTTGTTGTGATTTTATAGTAACTTTTTTCAGAAACATCATCAACAGTAAAAGTTTGTTTATTCAATTCCTGCACCATAACAGGTGTTCCTTCGCGGAATCTTACAGGATTGTGAACAATTTTATCCATAAAATCATTCCAAACAAGCTGGAATGTACCTACCCAAACTCTATCCTGCGCATTGCTTCTTGACTGCATCGTAGGCTGAATCTCAATTCCTGCGGCAAAAATTTGAACATTTGCGGTAATCATTAATGCCAATAAAAGACCTAAAAGTTTTTTCATTATTCTCTCCTAAACTATGGCAACTATTTTAACATAATCCGAGAATAAATGGAAACTTTTTATATTTCTTTACTGATACGTCTTGCAACAACTTCAGGTTTCCAAATATGATAACAATCTCTGTTTTCAGAAAGACATTCATCAATTTTTTCAAAAACACGATTAATATCAGCAATAGATTTTTTCTCTTTAATCAAATTAACAAGAATCGTTTTTATCTCATAAGCTCGAAACTGGGTTGAAATACTCCACACAAGCCAGCTATTTGTCTGCTGAACCTTGGTAATATATTTTTCAACATATTCCATTGTAAAAATTTCATCCACATAATCTCTTAGTATGTCAAACAAACTTTCATAAATAAATTTTTCAACAGTTTCTTCATTTGGCACGATAAAATCATGCAAAACTTCTTTCCCACGAACATAGAACACAACTTCATTTTCCTGCAAATCACTTTTTTCTAATACATGAACAGGCGGGAAAATAAAACCAGATTCGTTTTTTACATCTTCTCTAACCGCGTCAATTCTCATTAAAACCAAATCTGCAAATTCCGAAATATCAGTACCGAATTCGATTTTTAAAACATCTTCTCCAAGAGAATTGAATGCTTCTTCAATTCTCTCCTCCACAGAGGGCTTTTCATCATCTGCTGCTTTGTTAAAGTTAAATATTTGTTTCAATTTTTCTATCATATTTTGTATTTAATAGTGTTTTTTCGAAAGTCAATATGTTATAATAGAAATATGTTCAAACGTATATGTAAAATAACTTTCATATCCCATGGCGCAACAGTATATAGCCAGGAAGGGATACTCAACGACAATTTAAAACATCCGAAGCTTAACGAGTTTGGAGAAGAAGAAACCGAAAAAGTCTGCGAATACTTAAAAAAACGCGGTGTGGCTTATGATAAAATCTATTCAAGCCCTAATACATGCTGTACTGAAACTGCACAAATTATCGCAAAACTTTTCAAACAAAAATATACAACAATTGACTTAACCTCCAGAAACCACGGAAACTGGCAGGGAAAATCATACGTCGAACTTTTCAAAGAGTTTAAATCAAAAGCTTTAACAGAAACGCCTGAAAACGGCGAATCAATTGAAGATTTTAATAAGCGCGTTTCCGAATTCATTGATAAATTAATCAAAGAAAACAAAGGAAACCGCATCATTGTTGTCACAACTCCGGAAGTTATTCAATCTGCTTTAGCCAAAACTCTTGAATTAACACCTGAAAATCAGCATAAATTATTGATTAAAACAGGGTCGCTGACCCAAATCAGTTATTTTGAAGGCTGGTCAAGCGTTATCTATTCAAATTTCAATTTCAGCTAGCCCTTTTTGCTAATGTAATTCTAAATAGACACTCTATAATTAAAGAAAAAGGAGTTCTATTATGATTCTGTTGTTAAAATGGCTTGCTTTAGCACTTGCAATAATGTTCACAGGCTGGGTTATTCCGGGAATTACAATTTCGAACTTTACTACCGCGCTAATTGCGGCAGTCGTAATTGCATTGATTAACCTCGGCATAAAACCTGTACTTGTATTCCTTACTCTTCCTATTAATATCCTGACTCTCGGGATTTTCATCCTTGTCATTAACGCACTTTTATTCATGTTTATGGCATACCTTGTTCCCGGAGTCGAAGTTAACGGGTTCTGGAGCGCTTTTCTCGGAGCTCTGGTTCTCTCAATTTTGTCGGTCGGGATCTCCTGGCTCTAATAAAAAAGGCTTGCGGTGTTACGCAAGCCTTTTTACTTGCAAAATAAGTATAAATTAACTACAATATAACCAAGGGATTCAACGGAGTTTTTATGAGCGAAAAGAAAAGAATACTTATTGTAGATGACGACACGGAAATCAGAGATTTGCTTGAATTTGATATTGCTTCAAGCGGGTATTTTGTTGATACGGCAGCTGATGGAATGGAAGGATTGAATAAAGCCTTAAACAATAAGTATGATTTGATTCTGCTTGATGTTATGATGCCGAAAATGAACGGATTTGAAGTCTGTAAAAACATTCGTCAGGCAAAAAACAATGTTCCGATTCTTATGCTCACAGCAAAAGGGACTATTGATGATAAAACTAACGGATTCGACAGCGGAGCAGATGATTATCTTGTTAAACCGTTTGATGTACAGGAAGTTTTATTAAGAATAAGGGTTCTTTTGAGAAGAAACCAGCCTCAGGTCGAAACACTCGGGTCTACAGAAATCCTTGATGTCGGAGAAATCGAAATTCTACCTGATACTTTAGAATGCATTATTATGAACAAGCGAGTAAAACTTACTCCAACTGAATTTGAAATTCTTTACTGCTTAATGCAGCACTTTAATAAAGCAGTAACCTTAGCAACCTTATTGGAAGAAGTCTGGGGATACGACAGAGACGAAGATGTCAGAATGCTTCGAGTTCACGTAGGCGGATTGAGAAACAAAATTGAACCTGATACAAAGAATCCAAAATATTTACATACAGTAACTAACGTCGGCTATAAACTTACACCTTTCGGAGAATAGCTAATGGCAAAGTTTTTTTCAAAAAGACGTTTAAAAATAGCAGAACAGATTATTATCGTAATCTTTTTTGCTGTTATTATTCCGATGACAATCAGCGGAATAATTATCAATAATGTTAACCAGCAATCAAACCGTGCACAGCTTCGTGATGCTGCTGTTATGATTGCCAATGTTGTATCGGAAGAAGTTGATGTTTTTGAAAACTCAATTAATAATGAGCTTGCCCAAATCAGTACAACGCTTGAATACTACAACTCGCCTGAAAAAACAGACGAATACCTTAAGTCAATTATCGAAAATCTTGCATTTTATAAAGAACTCCGAGTAGTATCCGACACTGAATTCAAACAAAACTACGAGAATAAAACCGATGACGACATTGCAATATTCAGCAAAGAATTAAACAACGGTCAGCATCTTGTAGCAGTTTTGGATATGAAAAATATTAAAGTAGATTTATTCAAAACCCTTAATCAGGATAAACGTCAAATCTACGTGATATCAAGTGAAGACGGGCGTTTAATATCTTCCGTCAATTATGAAAAAGAAGTTTTTGAAAGCAGTATAGCTCAGCTTCCTTCAACACTAAAACAGGATGAAACCGTAATTTTTGGTGATATAAAAAACCAACCGCTTGCATATCATAAAAAAACAAACCCCGATATAACAATCATTGTTAACACAACAGAAGATGTTACAAAAAGTGCTATTGACTACAACCGTGATAAAATCTTGCTTTCAATTATATTAACGGTGCTCACTGTATTCTTTGTAGTTGGGCTTTATACATCTTACCTGTATATCAATATTCGTCAGCTTTTCAAGGCAATTATTGCGATATCAAAAGGAAACTACGAACGCAGAATAAGGCTGTTAACCAATATTTTCACCCCTTTCGAGATTGTTTTCCTCGGAAACGAGTTCAACAGAATGGTTAGCCAGATTCATAAATCCTATATTCAGCTCAAGAAAAAGAACAGAGAGCTTAAACAGTTAAATGAATTTCGTTCAAATATGGTTGATACGGTAAGCCATGAGTTAAGAACTCCGCTTACAAGTATTCAGGGTTATACTTCACGTCTTTTGAGGCAGGATATTGAAATTGATGAAGAAACCAAACAAAAGTCTTTAAAAGTCATAAAAAGACAAGCTGAAAGGCTAAAACGTATGATTGAAGACTTATTGGTTATTCCTGATATTGAAGGCGCAAGATTAAATTTTAATTTAAAACCTGTTGCAATCAGTTCTGTCATAGAAAACTCCGTTACACTGGTTAAGAATGATGCAAAAAAAGAAATAATTAATAACATCAAAAATTGTGAAGCGCTTGTATTGGCTGATAATGACCGTATTGAACAAGTTTTCGTTAACCTTATTGAAAATGCAGTTAAATATTCAAAAGACGATTCTGACATCACTTTGGATTACGAACTTCGCGAAAACAAACTGGTTGTAAGCGTTAAAAATGATTATGATATAATTCCGCGCGAGAAACTAAAAACTCTGTTTGATAAATTTACCCGTATTGATGACAGCACAACAAGAACAACACGCGGAACAGGCTTGGGACTTTATATTGTCAAAGGTTTAGTAGAAGCAATGGATGGAGAAATCAGACTTTATTCAAATGAAGAATGCGGATTTTGTGTAAAAGTTTATTTACCTCTTGTGATTGAAGAAAAGATTTATGTTTAAGGAATAGAAAATGCAAAGACTACCTGAATATTTAAAACGACCTATTATTGATACAGAAAAAACAAAAACCGTACGCAGAATATTAAAAACAAAATGTTTAAATACAGTTTGCGAAGGAGCTCGCTGCCCGAACAAAAGCGAATGTTATTCTCACAATACAGCAACATTTTTGATTATGGGTAATGTCTGCACAAGAAATTGCCGTTACTGCAATATTTCTACCGCAAGACCGGAAGCTTTAGACATGGATGAGCCAAAACATGTTGCAGAAGCCGTTAAAGAATTAGGACTAAAATATGCAGTTATCACATCCGTTACACGTGATGATTTACCTGACGGCGGAGCAGAACATTTCAAAAACTGTATCGATGAAATCAGAAAGATTTCAGATGCAAAAATCGAAATCCTTACTCCTGATTTCAGAGGTAAAAAAGAAGCTTTGGATACAATTATTCAATCCCATCCGGAAGTATTTAACCACAACATTGAAACAGTAAAAACACTTTTTAAAACCGCACGTCCTCAGGGGAACTACCGAACTTCAATTGAGGTCTTAAAATACATAAAAGAAAACTCTGATATTGTCACAAAATCAGGATTAATGGTTGGTTTAGGTGAAGAGATAAATGAGATTGAAGAAACTCTTGTTGATTTAAAAGAAGCTGGAGTTGATATTGTCACAATTGGTCAATATATTCAGCCGTCAAAAGCTCATCTTGAGGTTGCAAAATTCTATACGTTAGAAGAATTTGAAGAATTAAAACAACTTGCTGAAAAAATCGGTTTCAAAAACCATCAAATCGGGCCACTGGTAAGAAGCTCATATCACGCAGCAAAATGTTATTCCCAAAAAGGATGATAATACAGCGTAATTACTTTATTCTTCTTCACCCTGACATGCCCGCCTTTAATAAAATTAGTTAGCGACCCTGTCGGCGGAAGCGGTGTCAAAGCCCATTTGAGCGGAAAAACCCAGAGGCTTCTGTCTTGTCCGAAAACCTCCACTGTTTCATCCATTTGACCTGAAAAAACTCCATTGATTTTAAAATCACCAAAGATTATACTTGCAGGAATCCCGTTCATGCCTGAAGTTATAACAACTTTAACACGCGCAGGAACAACATCCCCGCGATTTATAACTACATCGTTATATTTAACTGTATTCAGAACTTTAAAATTAACTTCTTGTCCTTCATAAATATCTTTTTCGGAAGAAATTTCTTCCATAATTGCAAGTTTGACAGGAATTTTAACAGTGCTTTCAAAATTATGTGCAAAACAAGCAGAACCAAACAAGAATAGAAATAAAAATATAAAAAACTTATTCATATTTAAGTTCCTGTTTATAATTTTTGCTCTGAATTTTTTCTTCCAGCATTCTTCGGTTATTTTGCGAAGTCAGAAGGAAGTTTTGATAATATTCGTTATCCAAATATGTATTATTCACAATGAAAGACGGATAATTAAAATAAATTCTTTCATAAATATGAGCCAGGCGTTTTGATGTTAGATTTTTATTAGAAATCTTATCCTGTCTTGTTTGAGGACAGGTTTTATTAATATAAACAATCAATCCCAGCGGATTGTAACCTGCTTTTACCATATAATCAACTGCAAGTTTATCAAAAACCAGTTCGTATTTTTTCGGTGCAGCTTTAATCTTTACAGAACTCAGCCATCCGTTTGCAATACCATCATAAGAACGAACGGCAGAAGCAATCTCTCGTGCAAGACAACCTGCAAGTTCGTCGTCAGACTGAATAGTTTTATAATTATTACCATAAACAACAACCTGTCTCTTAGTAAGCGATTTTGTACTATTCAGCAAATTTGATTTCTGCTCTTCGTTATAAACAAATACAACTCTGTTTTCAAATTTATTTGAATTTAAAATTTGTGTGCCGACTCTGTCAATTCTTGATTGAATTGAATTCTGTCTGATAATTTCAGCTTCATCAACAGCAAAAACAGGAAGCACAATAGAAGCAATAAATAATAATAAAATCTTTTTCATAAAGGCAATTATAGCATTATTCTTTAATTTTCTCAAGAATTTGCGGATATGCTTGAGCCATTCTTGCGAAAGCTTCATCAGGAGAAATACCGCGTCCTGATTTATTGTTAATCTTACATAAACCGCTATCGGCAGTCCCGTCAACACAAAGCATTTCTTCATTAAAACCATCTACAACCTGAATTTTAGTATTATTCAAAATTGCCATTACCCACAAATAAATATCATCGTGTGTCGGCACTAATGAAGTAAATTTGTCTTTATCCAAAATATCTTTATACAAACTTCCAGGAGGGAATAAACAACCTGAACCTCCCATCAGCTGGTTTGCAAAAGATGCTTGTGTATCATTCTTGGAAAGCTGTTCGTCACGCGAATACAAATTAGTAATTTGCCCGTCTTTAACCGTCATTTTTACGGCTCGTTTTACATAAACATTTTTAGGGTTTTGCAAATATGCATTATATAAACTTTCAAGCCAGTCTTCCGCATAGTACAAATCGTCATCAGCTGTAACAATTATGTCATTAGGAAATTCTCTTAGAGTCGGGATTATTTTTTTATAAGAATATAAATTCTCGCACCATCTTATCTCTAAACCAAAATTCCTGAGTTCAAGCAGTTCTTTAGGCAATACCGATTCTTTGCCCTCAAATTCTTCCTCTGCCAGCCACAAAATAAGTCGATCAGGTTTTACGGTCTGCCTTAAAAGATTATTGATTGTAGTTGCAGCATAATTAATTCTTCCCGGGTGAGTTGTTAGTGAAACTATTAGCTGAGGATTTCTTTTTTGCTCTGTAACTCCGCGAGTTTTAACAGGTAAAGAATAAAAATCCACATTATGACGAATAGCTGCGCGGAAGAATAAAAAATTAAAAATATAATGACCGTCAAAATCCTTGAATTTAAAAACAGGAAGAAAGCTGAACAAATAACATGTATTTATAAAATTCTTTTCTTTAATTTTTAATAAAGGTAATTTAGATAGATAAAATGTTCGTTTAGTTATATTTTTATACTTCTCTGATAATGGAAGATTATTATTCTTAAAAAACTTTGTAATAAATTTTTTAGCATAAAAATGATCACGCTGTTTTTGTTTGGAAGGCAGCGTTTTTACTATAGAATTGTAGTTAACTCTATAATAATAACAAGTATCGGGAACGGTTACTAATTTATGAGAATTTTTCAGCACCTGCGGAAGCCATAAAACATCCTCAAAATAAACACCTTCATAAAAAAGAAAATTTTTAATAATATCTTTTTTGAAAAGTTTACCACAGACATAACAAAAACGAGGCACTCCGCAAATATTTATTTTCTCATCTAATGTTTGTAAAACTTCTAAATTTTTATAGTTAAGTTTTAATTTGTTACTATACTTTCCTGCCCTAATCATGGATGTAACTGCTATATCACAATTATGTTTAACTACAGCATCATAAAGTTTTTCAATGTAATCTTTGGCAATATAGTCATCAGCATCAATAAATGCAATATACTCTCCGCTGGCATTCTGAAGTGCTTTATTTCTTGCAGCAGAAGGACCTGCATTATTCTGAGCTATAAACTTAATTCTTGAATCTTTTTGAGCAAACTCTAAGATAATTTCTCTAGTTCTATCGGTTGAACCATCATCTACTATAATTATTTCTAAATTTTTAAAACTCTGATTGATTAAACTATTTAAACACTCACCTATATAATTCTCAACATTATATGCAGGGACTATAATTGAAACATTCATTAGTTATTCATCCTTTATATTGTGCATTATGAGGCAAATTGTACAATATTGTGTTCTTTATTAAGAACATGCACGCGAGTAAAAATAACGAAAATTATAAATATGTACAATAGAAAATATGAATTACAAAAAAATTTAGGCAATGTCATCAAAGATTTAAGACAAGATAAATCAATAAATCGTTTAGCTAACGAAATTGAACTTAGCAAATCAATCTGGTGCGAACTTGAAAAAGGCAAAAAAGATATTCGGATTTCAACATTTTGGAGAATAGCCGAAGCCTTTGAAATAAAACCGTCCACAATGCTTGCGCTTGTAGAAAAAGAACTTGGCAAAGACTTTTCATTTTTAGAGGATACTTCTTCTTTTATAAAATAAAACTTTACCCCCTTGCATATATAATTTCAAGTGATATTATCATAGGGGTAAATAAATTTGGGGAGTAAATCCGCTCTACCATCTTAAAAGACGAGAGATTCACCCCTCAAAAAGAAATATAAATAGGAGAAGGAAAAATGGAAGAAAAAGTTATTTCTACTCAAGACTGCCTTACACCTAGTACTGCTGCCCACGAATTGTGCGACAAGGTTATGACAGGAAAAGCAGAATACAGTAAAACAAAACTAATTTCACTTGCAATCGCAGCAGGTGCATTTATCGCATTTGGTGCTCAAGTATCATTAACAGTTATGACAGGTGACTCTAACATGGGTTGGGGTTTCACTAAATTAATCGGTGCAATGACATTCGCTACAGGTTTGATGCTTGTTACTTTGACAGGTGCTGAATTGTTCACAGGTAATGTTATGATGACATTCTCTGTTTTAGAAAAGAAACTAAGCCTATGGAAACTTTTAAGAAACTGGTCATTTGTTTATTCATTCAACTTTGTTGGTTCAATTCTTGTTGCTGCGTTGGTTTACGGAGCAGGAATGGGACACAACGGAGGAGATGCAGTTGGCGCAACATCTATGCAGACAGCATTCTCAAAAGTTAATTTAACATTTGCAGAAGCTTTCTTTAGAGGCATTCTTTGTAACTGGCTTGTATGTTTAGCTATCTTTATGGCTTCAACATCAAAACGTGTTATCGGTAAGATTTTTGCAATCTTCTTCCCGATTATGACATTCGTTGCTTCAGGTTATGAGCACTCTGTTGCAAATATGTTCTTCATTCCAAACGGTATTTTAATGAAACACATGCCATCAGTTGTTGCAGCTTCCGGCTTAACTCCTGATCAGTTAGCAACTCTTTCTTGGAAAGCATTCTTTGTACACAACTTAATCCCTGTAACTTTAGGAAACATGGTTGGTGCATTCGTATTCGTTGTACTACTTTTCTGGACAGCTTATTTAAGAGAAGAACACAGACAACACTAGTAAAATTTCAAGGTGCGTCGCTTTGACGCACCTTTTTTGATGGGATAAAATAGAGATATGAAAAAGATTTTACCAATATTAATAGCATTTTTAATAACATTTAATTTAGCCTACGCAGACGAAACCATACAATCTGCGGGCTTAGAAGAAGTTGTATTAGAAAATCCTATTAATGTTGATGAAAACGTACCGGAAGAAAATTGTAATCTGCCTCAAGAAAAAACATTACGTGAAAAACTCAGTGATGTTTATCACCTTGAAGTTGAACAAATCGACAAACCTAATTATCTTTTAAAAGATATATTAACCAAACATTTTGATGAAGATTCTATCTGGGACAGAACACAATTGTGGGGCGGATATAACGGCGATATCGGAATGTATTTTTATGAAGACGGCCCAAATACAAACCACTATGAATTCAACACAATAAACGTCGGCTATGACGGATTTTTAAAAGATAACAAAGGTGATTTTAGAATAATGCTTAACTATGCACCTTATTCAAGCAGAAATGTTATCCAAAACCTTTTTGCCGATATGTATGTTGCAACTAACGCAATTCCTCACCACAGAATTATGGTTGGTAATACAAGACCGCCTTTAGGAATGGAAGGTTCATACAGCCCTTTTGTTTTACCATTTATGGCACGTCCGCAAATCTCAAGAACATTTGCAACCGTACGTAAACTGGGTGCAAGAGTTGGCGGAGATTACAGCCTTATGGATTATGATTTCGGGGTTTATAGTTCCGATACTTACTTCAATGAGTTCTTCCCGGGAGCAGAATTCATAGGTAAAGTTGAATTCAAACCTCTTGCTAAAACTGACGGCAAATACGGAAAACTTCTTATCGGCGGAAGTATGGATGCAGGGCATAGAGACACTAATTTTTGTGTAACAGGTGCTCATATTCAGTATGAATATAAAAAATTCATGGCGAATTTTGAATGGGCTAACGCAAACGGTTACAACGGCCCGAGCGGAGTGCAGACTGATAAACACGCAAGCGGATTCTATACAACTCTTGCTTATAGAATCACACCAAAAGTTCAGGCATTATTAAGATATGATGAACTCAATCCGAACCATGACATCAGCCATAACAATAAACGCGAATATACAGCAGGGATTAACTATTTTATAAAAGGTCAAGGACTAAAACTTATCTTGAATTATGTCTTCTGCCAGAACGATGCTGCAAAAGATTCACATAGAATTTTGCTGGGAACGCAAATATTGTTATAATATTTCCTTAACCGCTTTATGCAAATACTTTGGTATATCAGAAGCTAAAACACAATATTCTGTTAGTTCTTCAGATGCAATTTCTCCTGCACGAGAGTGGAGATACACACCCAGCTTTGCAGCTTCAAATAAATTTACGCCCTGTGCAAGAAGTCCTGCAATGATACCCGCCAAAACATCACCAGAACCTGCTTTTGCAAGAGCTGAGTTACCATGCTGATTTATAAAAAATTCATCCTTTGAACAAATAATTGTTCTATGAGTTTTAAGAACAGTTACACAATTATATTTTTCGGTTAATCTTTTTGCACTGCCTTCTAAATCATTCAAAACTTCATTTAAGCCGCAGTCTAAAAGCCTCGCAGCTTCTAAAGGATGCGGAGTAATAATAAGATTTTGGGGTAAATCAAGTCTCAATTTAGATAATATGTTCAAGCCATCTGCATCAATAACAACAGGGATTTGTTTATCTTGCAGCTTTTTTATTACTTTTTTAAACAAAGCAATCTGGTTTCCCAAACCGCAGCCAATCAAGACAACAGAAAAGATTTTTAATTCAGGAAATTTTCTTAAATAAACCGCCTCAGGTAAAAGTGCAGAAACAGAACGAATCACATCAGGAGTCGAATACAAAGCCGAAAAACCCGCTCCGATTTTTAACGAACTCACAGTTGCAAGATAAGCCGCACCGATATAATCCTTAGAACCGCAAACATTCAGAACTTTGCCAAAAGTTCCTTTATTTGAATTCTGTTCACGTACAGGCATTTTATAATCCAAGTTGTCTTATAACCTCATAAGCTACAATGGCTACCGAATTTGAAAGATTCAAGCTTCTCTGCCCTTCTTTCATCGGAATCGTAAGAGCAGTTTCTGCTGTAACATATTCAGCAGGCAATCCTCTGGATTCAGGCCCGAAGACAATAAAATCATTATCTTTAAACTCAATATCAGTATATTTTCTTTTAGTTTTTGTTGTCAGATAAAAGAATCTACCATCAGGAAACTCTTGAAACAATTCCTCCATCGAGTTAACCTTATGCAAATCAACACTATCCCAGTAATCTAAACCTGCTCGTTTTGTATATTTACTTGATAGTGAAAATCCTAGTTTTCCAACAAGAAACAAACGCGCACCCGTACAAGCACATAAACGTGCAATATTGCCTGTATTTTGAGGAATTTCAGGTTCGTATAAAACGATATTAAGCATCTTTTTTATCCTGGAATAAGTACTTAGCTTCTAATACAACAGGAATACCGCGAACTACACAGAACACAATCGCAAACACCGCTGCCCAGTAACCGATTTGCCAGATAATATCACTATTAGGACAAGTAGGAGTCTTAGCTGCAATAATAAGAATAAATGCAAGAACTTTTGCAACAGCATAGCTTATTCTCATAAATTTTGAACCTGTGATGAATTTACAAACAGGATTAACCTGCATACCAAATGGAGTCAATCCGTGTTCCATAGCCGCACTTCTGATTGTATCAGTAATAAATCCTCTTGTAATTGCAATAAGCGGGAACAAAATACTAATCCAGCCCATAACTGCAAACAATATCCAATAAGTATTTTCTACAATTCTATCGCCCATAATATCAAGCAAAGCACCAAACTTTGACTCTTCATGGAATTTTCTTGCAACATAGCCGTCAACACCATCAAGTGCGAATGCGATTATTGTAAGCACAAGCGCCCACATATAAGCTACCGAATTTCCTTCTGCAACATAAATCAAATACACTGCAAAAAACATTACAAAAATTCTGAATATCGAAATAAAGTTTGCCATTTTTTTAACCTTTGGGCGGTGCACATTTTGTAATAACTACCAACTTATAGTAATGCTCGTCCGTGCACCTTTGGAAGAGACTACAAGAGAGTTCGCGTGGGTGGATTAAACCTTCATACGAGATAACGCGAAGTCTTTTTTATTCAAATCTTCAAGCTTTGCACCCATCATAATCTTTTCAGCTTCTTCAAGAACTCTGGTTACTGTTAAACCGTTATCTCCGTCAGAACGAGCTTTCTGACCTGACGCACAACAATTAACAAAATGCTGGCATTCAAGTTTCAGCGGTTCGATTTCAAGATAATCAATCGGGTAATCCTGAGTATTTGCAGGAATAAAGTTATCATATACTTTCAACTTGTTAGCTGGAAGTGTATCATCAAATATTGCAGTCGCCTTTGTTCCGCGAACCAACAAAGTTACATGTTTTTGCGGTGTAATCCAGCTGTCTGAAATATGAGCAATCATTCCGCCTTCAAACTCTATTCCGATATGGGTAATATCCATAATCGAATTTTGTTCTGATGAACATCCGATTGCAGAAATAACCTTAACAGGGTTTTTACCTGTAGCGTAAGCAATCATTGAAACATCATGCGGAGCTAAATCCCACATTACACTTCTGTCATTCTTATGATAATTTACGTTCAATCTGTCAGATTGAGCATAAACAACTTCGCCGAGAACACCTTCTTCAATAAGCATTTTCAAACGATTAACAGCAGGATGGTAAAGAAGCAGATGACCAACCATCAATACTAAGCCTTTTTCATCAGCTAATTCATTAAGAACTCTTGCTTCTTCTGCAACAGTTGAAATCGGTTTTTCAACATAAACATTTTTACCCGCTTCAAGCATTGCTTTAACAAGTTTAAAGTGTGTATGAGAAGGAGTTACAACTACTACACCCGTAATAGTTTTATCGTTAATAATATCATTAAAATCTTTTGTAACTTTTACGCCCGGAAATTGTTCCTGAACAGTTTTAAGAGATTCGTCATCCAAATCACAAACAATATCTAAAACATTCAAATTATAAAAGTTTCGGACAATATTTCTACCCCACATACCGAAACCGATAACAGCAATTTTTTGTTCTTTCATACCTACTTACTCTTTCCTTTATTATTAATATAATTATAGTACAAGTAAGTTTTTGCGTAAAGAGCAGGTTAATTATTCTTTATTCTCATTATTTGCATTCAACGATTTTAGACGTTTTGCCGGATCTGTTATATGAGTAATTCTCAAACCGAAATTATCTTCGATAACAACAACTTCACCATACGCAATTAATTTACCGTTTGCAAACAATTCGACAGGTTCACCCGCTGCCTTATTAAGAGTAACAATAGATCCTTTTGTCAATTCCAAAACTTTTTTGATTGGCAATTCAGTTCTGCCAAGTTCAACAGTTAATTGAAGTTTTACATCTAAAAGAATATTCAAGTTCTGGTTTTGAGGGCCCTGCACCTGCTCTAAATCTTCAAAAGATGCAAACTGAACAGGCTGAACTGTAACTGTTGATTCTGTTTTTTCAGACTTAACAGTTTCCGGTTCATAAGCTTCCGCTTCTGATTCGTTAATACTATTATTTAAATCTTCAAATTCATCATCACCTGGAAACATCTACTCCCCCTTTAAAAATAGTTTCGTAATAATTCGTGCATTTCATCATACACATCAGTAATTTTAACACAAATATTATCTTTTATAGTTCCCGGACGGGCAAAGAATTTCTTCTCACCGTTAACTTTTACAACCAAATCGTCCTGAACCTTGTTATCAAGCTTAATAATATCACCCTCGGTTAATTGCAAGAAATCATCCAGAGTAATATTACAAGAACCAAACTGAACTCTTAAATCAACATTTGAAGAATTCAATTTTGAAATCATTTTCAATCTTTCTTCATTAGATGCAACCAAACCTTTTGTTTGGAAAATATGCTGTGTGCTTAAGTGTCCCAAAACAGTTTCCAAAACAGGATATGGGAAACACAAGCTGAACAATCCGAAATGTTTTCCTGCAACCTGTACTTCAAAAGTCAAAAGCGCAACAATTTCACCCGCAGTTGCAACCTGAATAGACTGATAGTTATCATCAATACTTATAAATTTCCCCGTAACAGGAATAATCGTATTCCATGAATCTTCAAGCGATTGAATAATAATATTAATAATCTTTTTAACCAGAGCTTTTTCAATATCTGTAAGCTCTTTTGAGTTTGGATCGACAGTCCCGATACCGCCAAGCATACGGTTTACAATACAAGTTAAAACCTCAAAACTTATACCCAAAAGAATCTGCCCTGACAAAGGCTCGAATTCAAACACCCCGACACTGATAGGTGACGGCATTGAACGAACAAACTCTTCATAAGTAAGCTGGTCAACAGAAACGATTTCAATCTCAACTCTCATACGAAGATAACCGCTGAGAATAAGCGAAATTGCTTTAGAGAATTCTCTGTGAATATCTCTTAACGCTCTTAAATTATCTTTTGAAAACTTGTCAGGACGTCGGAAGTTATAAAGCTTATAACTCTTGTGCTCGGCTTCATCAAATTCCTCTTCAAACCCTGCTGTTTCTTTATTTATTAAATCGTTTTTGTCTGACATTTCCCGTTCCTATTGGATAATAAACTGTCCGAAACTTACTCGTAATACTTCTCTTTCTCCCCCGAGGATAGAATTAATATCATTTGCAATCTGTTCTTTTGCCAACTCTTTACCCGCCGCAGAAGCCAGCTCGGAAGATGTTTTGCTTGAAAGATTAGTAATAACCGCATCTCTGATTGCAGGTTTGAATTGAGCCATCTCTTTTTGGATAGCTTCCATCGGATCAGCAGGTGCAGGCGCTTCGCCATGTCCGTGTCCGCCGCCCTTAGCAGGCTCTTCTTTAGCAAAATCAGTATCTTTTTGTGTAACTTCTATTGCAACATTAACCTTCAAATATTTTTTCTGAGCTTCATCACAAAGATTGAGAATAAAATCGCCTAAATCAACAATAATTCCGCGTTCAATTTCATCCCCTTCATCACCCTCATCAAGCTCTTCCTGTGAAACCTGAATATTAGCAATCTTTTTCGTCATCATATTATCCATAATCAAATAAAAGACTCCTGTGAAAACAAGAAACATTATTACCATAGATGCTAAATTTGTTATAAGTATCTTATTAATACTGTTTCCGTCTCTCATTTGCTCATTATCAGCCATACTATTCTCCATTTACGTCACATAATATCATTATATCAACTCTGTTAGCAATATTACCACCATTATTTGATGTATTCTTTGGCGGCAAAAACTCTCCGAAACCTACAGAGTGTATTTTATCTCGAGCAATCATTCCCTCAGGTTTTAGCATAACCGACTCGATTCTGTTTGCAATTAATGTCGAAAACTCCCATTTTTTCAGATTTTTACATCCCTCTTTCGGAATTTCGTTAACATGCACTTCTATTATAGCAGGATTATTCATTTTTGCCAAAAATTGTTCTATATAACGAATTTTTAAATAAGTATCAGCACTTAAACCCTCGCACTCAGCTTCAGGATTTTTTATCTTAAACCTGAGCAAAAGCCCGTGAGGGTCTTTAACCACATATACAGGAGTATTTTTAAAAAACTTTTCCGCATTCTCATACAAATCCAAAATACATCCGTCGTTAAGAATATAAAGATATTCTTCGGCGAAACAAGGAAGAATTGTAAACATTATTAAGAAACAAATTTTTACAAAATATTTCATTCTAATATAATTTACTATTATTAAAATAAAATAAATTGTATTCTTGACTAAATATCTTAAATCAATGTATCAAGAATTTTTTGTGCTCTTGCATGAAAAATATTACTGCCGTGAGTATCAGTGCCGCCTGTTTCAAACAAATTATTTTCTTTTGCAATCCTTTTACTTTCCAAAATTTGCTCCGAAAGTTCCGATGATTCGCAAAACCCGACATATTGATAATTGGATTCAATACCGTCAATCCCAATGCGTTTTAAATAATCTATAAATGCTTGAGTCTGCCCGTTTCCCTGACAATAACGAATCGGATGCGCATAAGAAAGAACTGCTCCAAACTCTTTGATTTTATTAATTATATTTATAGGATTAAACTTATCCAAAAACAGCTTTGCAAAAGGATTAACCCCAAGTCCCACAGCTTCAAATGCGGGATACTTAAATCCGCTTTCTTCATCCAAAAACATAAATTCACAGCCCGCTGCGAACCTGAAATTTTTATACTTCTCAGGCTCATCTGCAATCATTGCTATTACCTCCTGCGAAGCTTCAAAATTATTATGATCGGTTGTTGCAGAAATATATGGCGGAAAATTATCCTTTTTGATTTTTGCAGCTTTATCCGCATATCTTACAGACTGTTCAAGATACTCAAGAGGTGTCATTGAACCATCTGATTTTATTGTATGAGTATGCAAATTAACTCTGTAATTACCTTCTCTGACATTCTCAAATGAATCCCCGACATCAAAAAACCTTGAAGGAATATTTCTCAAAAATACTTTCAATTCGTTTGGCGAAAGAACAGAATTTAGAGCTTCAATTTTTGGCGTAAATTGATAGCGTTCCTGAATACCCCTGATTAAAGCCTGCTTGTATCGAATATCACCTATCATTGCATTATTATAACTTAAATTTATAATTCTTGCTTCATTCCCATTATAAATATATAATATTGTTATGGGGAAGTTTGATTTATTCAATAAATTCAACAGCGCTGTTATCGTTGTGAACGAAAAAAAAGAAGTCGTTTTTAGAAACAATGTTTTTAAACGCGTATTTTCTGATTTTGAAAACCTAAAAAAGTTTTCTCACAAACTTAACTATGAAGTCTGCGCACTAATAAGCAACAATGTTGATGTTCACTCTCCTATTATGCAGGCAATCGAATCCCCGCAGGATTTTTCCGCACATGTTTTATACCAATCTTTAGGTAACGAATATTCTTATTACGATATGATTTCCACCAAAAGACACAACCACGTAATAATTGTATTCACAGATGTTACAGCAAAAATCGGATTGGAAAAATCTCTATCAAGAAACCAATCTTATCAAAAGAAAATTACATTATTGGAAAACGAAAATAAAAACTTATCAAAAGTTAAACAACAAGCTCAATCCCAAGCAATGAAACTTTTGCTTCTGAATAACATTTCTAATATTATAAGAAGCTCCGTTGATACTTCCGTAATTTTATCTTCTGCACTGGATGAATTATCAAATCTTTTTGCAGGATTCAGAGCCTACTACGCAGTCTATTCCAAAGATATGCAGGCTTATATTATCAACGAATCTCTTCATAAAAAAGATATCGGAAGAAAAATAACTTTTGATAAAGCAACCGAAAAATCTATTTCTTACGCTAAAGTTTTCTGTTCATCCTGTATGAAAGAATTTTCGGAAGCAAAACCGTTTAACGAACTTGTTCAAAGAGTTGTTTTACCTATTTATCATCTGAATAATCGCCTGGGAGTTATTGTTCTTTTAACAAAACAAAAAACAAAACTTGATGACGCTCTTGAAGTCCTTGACGGTGTTTCAACCCAACTGGGAAACGCAATTATTCAATCGGAATTATACAAAAAAGATGCGAGAATGGTTAAAGAATTAACCCGAACTTTAAAAGAACTTCAAGATACACAATTAAAACTTATTAATTCAGAAAAAATGGCTTCTCTGGGTCAACTGGTAGCAGGTGTTGCCCACGAAATCAATACTCCCGTAGCCTCAATAAAATCAAATAACGAAATTGCAACAAAACTTATTTCCAAAATTGAAGATAAAGAAATCGGAGAACTCTTAAACGAGATAAATTCAATAGATAAAGAAGCAATCGCAAGAATAAACAGATTGGTTATTTCTTTGAGAAAATTTGTACGCCTTGATGAAGCAGAACTACAGGATGCGGATATCAACAAAGAAATCGATTTGACACTCGATTTAATCCGACACGAAACAAAAAACAGAATAACAATTGTAAAAAACTACGGAGAACTTCCACCGATAAAATGTTATCCGAATATGCTTAATCAGGTATTTATGAATATTCTTGTAAACGCAGCACACGCAATAGAAAAAGAAGGCACAATCACTATTGACACAAATTACAATAACGGAGAATTGCAGGTAAAAATTAAAGATACCGGATGTGGAATAAAAGAGCCCGATAAAATTTTCTTTGCAGGATATACAACGAAAGGCGTCGGAGTCGGAACCGGCTTGGGGCTTGCAATTTCACAAAAAATTATTGAAAAACATCAAGGAAAAATTGAAGTAAAAACAAAACTTGGCGAAGGCAGCGAATTTATTATTACTATCCATAGTTAGTAGTAAATATTAAGTTTTTTAAACCTTGATTTTTCTTGATATAACAGAATCTCAACCAAATATAAAATAACATTATAATTAATTTTTGTAAAAATATCCGACAGAGGAGTAAAGAATATGAGAAAATATGATATACTATCAATACGAAATGATTAAGTGTACTTTTTACCCTAATAAGGGTGATTGTAACAAAAACTTAATAAAGGAATCTCAAAAAGCAATTTTTATAAAAAACAAAACTTTATAATCTTGTGTAGAAGTTAGATAATTTTATTTGCATATCGGAGGTAAAGTGTATGGCAATAACAGTTAACGGCAAAAAGAAACAAGTTAAAAAAACTTTCCAAGAACTTATCAATGATTTGATGTCATCAAGTTCTGAAAAAGTTAGATATAATGCTGCCCGCGTTTTAGGCGAAATGGGCGACTCTAAAGCCGTTGAACCGTTAATCGATGTTCTTAAGAACGATAAAAACGGTTCTGTTCGTTTATACGCTGCTCGTGCTTTGGGCGAATTGGGTGATTGCAAGGCTACAGAACACTTAATCGAATCATTACGCGAAGACAGAAACGTAGACGTTAGAGTTCGTGCAGCTCGTGCACTCGGTCGTTTAGGCGGCAAAATCGTTGTTGAACCGCTTGTTGAAGCATTAAACGATGAAAATTCACAGGTTTGTATCACAGCAACAGACGCTCTTATTGAAATCGGCGACGTTGCAACAGACGCATTAATGAAATCATTAGACCACGAAAAAGTAAACGTACGTTGTGACGCAACTCGTGCTCTTGGTGAAATCGGCAACAAAAAATGCGTAGATAAAATCATTAACATGTTATATGATGAATGGGTTAACGTAAGAATTTACGCAGTAACTTCATTAGGCAAATTGAACGATACAAAAGCAGTTCCTGCGCTAATCGATGTTATGAAAAACCGTTCAGAAAACGACCTGGTAAGAGCAGGTGCAGCAGCAGCTTTAGGTGTATTAAGAGACCAGCGCGCACTTCTTCCGCTTCGTGAATTGATTATGGAAGCTGAAGAATTGGGCGAACTTGAAGATACAGCTCTTAAATCATTTAAAAAGATTATGGCAGCTAACTGGCAAGCAATTCCGGGAGCAAGCCAACAGCAGAAAAAACCTGCTACAGTATAAGTTAAAAAAAGCGATTGATTAAATCAATCGCTTTTTTATTTACATCCCTAAAATTTAATTGCCGGACTTTTAATACAACTGTTTAAATAATCTATTGTTGAAAGTTTTTCGTTGTAAAGATATTTAATAAAATTGAGGTATGAAATATCAAAAGAACTCAATAGAATAT
>JAMPIM010000070.1 GCA_023662705.1 Candidatus Gastranaerophilales bacterium
GCATTAACTGCATTAACCCCATTGCGCCGCAGTGTGAAGTTGCGTTTGGATTAAAACCTGATTCCTGATTAATAACAGCTTTTACAAAATCTTCGTCTAAGCCGTTTTTATCAGCATATTTTGAAATTAATTCATTGATTTCACTTCTTGATGTTGATGTCGGATTTTTCTTGTTTTCTATAGAAGAATCAAGGATTTTTTGAAAATCCGCGTCAGGTTTTTGAGCATAAGACATCAAGGATTGAAACTGATTTTCAATCGCATTAATACGATGTAAAGTTATGTCTAAGCTCGAAAGCTGCACCTTTCGCTCTCCTCTGTTTATATATATTACTTACCAAGTCTACACCATTAGTGTAATATATCTAATTTCAAGGGACATCAATCCAAAGATTGAAATTTATATTTATCCCTAGACCAAATGGTCTAGTATAAATTTTTGTAACAATAATTAAAGTTTTTTAAATTTTCACCGTTATATAACTTATACAAAGTAGAAAGGATAGTAATGACAACTATTAACTCAATCGGAAACAGTGGACAACTGCCTGAAACAACAAAAAACACAGAAAATAAAGAACCTGAATATAATAATAGCATTTTTAAAGATTCAAACAATGACGGTATTATTAATGAAGAAGATTTTCAAAATAACAAAACTTTAATTGGCATTATTGATAGAAATGGCTGGCTTGGAGAAAAATGGTCAGAATTTGGAAACGCAGTTAATAAATTACTTAAATCGTTTAATGCCGAAAGCAAAGAAGACGGACAAGAAATAAGTTCTAAGATTGTAGAAAATCGTGATATTAAAAACGGTTCAGAATTAACATTAACAATTAATGCCCTTCGAAACGAAGCAACTTTCGAAAATATCAGCTGGGATGATTTTAATAACACTGTCAAAAATCTTTTTGGAGATCAATTGCAGCAATTAGATGTTCTTCGGGATGGCGGTTCGCTTAAAATCACATTGAAAGACGGTACAAAAATTGAAATTGATTATAGTATGTTTAGCGAAGAGCAAGGATTCAGTACAATTACGAAGCCTGATGGAAGCACAGAAAGGTTTGATTCAGACGGTAATTCTATCTAAATTAATATTCCCCCTTGCATAATTTCATTAAAAACACTATTATAACTATATTATGGAAAATAACGAAATAACATTTGATGAGATAAGAGAGCTTCTTAAAGAAAAATCTTATCAACAGGACGATATAGCTGAGCTTGAAAAAGCATTTGAATTTGCAAAAAAACTCCACGCAGGACAATTTAGAATATCGGAAGAACCGTATATCATTCACCCAATGGAAGTTGTAAAAATTTTAATCAACTTGCAGGTTGACAAACATACCCTTATGGCAGGATTTTTGCATGATATTCTGGAAGATACCGACACTAAACCGGAAGAGCTTAAAGAACTTTTCGGAGAAGATGTTTTAAATCTGGTGCAAGGCGTTACAAAACTGGGCAAACTCCAGTTTAAATCAACCGAAGAACGTCAGGCTGAAAACTTCCGAAGAATGTTTATCGCTATGGCTAGCGATGTTCGTATTATTTTCCTAAAACTTGCTGACAGACTGCATAATATGCGCACACTTAACTATATGTCACAGCAAAAACAGCAAAAAATTGCTCAAGAAACAATCGATATTTTTGCTCCGCTTGCAAACCGATTAGGGGTTGGTAAAATTAAAGCAGAGCTCGAAGATTTATCACTCAAATATTTGCATCCTGACCGCTATTACGAAATTGCACAACTGGTTTCCCAGAAAAAAGCAGAACGTGAAATGGCGGTTAATCTTTTGATAGAAAAAATTTCAAAAGATGTTAAAGCAAGCGGAATTAACGCAAAAATTACAGGCCGCGCTAAACACTATTACAGTATTTATAAAAAAATGGAACGTCTTAACGTCGCCTTCCACGACCTTTATGACATTACTGCCGTTCGTGTAATCGTAGATACGGAAAAAGAATGCTACGAAGTTTTAGGTTTAATCCACTCTCAATTTAAACCAATCCCCGGACGTTTCAAAGACTATATTGCAATGCCAAAAGGCAACATGTATCAGTCTTTACACACATCTGTTATCGGCCCGCGCCAAAAACCGCTGGAAGTACAAATTAGAACCTGGGAAATGCACGATATCGCAGAATATGGTATCGCAGCCCATTGGAGATACAAAGAAAAAGGTTCTAAAAAAGCTGATTCTTCAAACGATATAAAATTCTCGTGGATGAGAAAGCTGGTTGAATACAACAAAGATACACAAAATGCGGAAGATTATGTAAATTCAGTTAAACTCGACATCTTCTCTGATCAGGTATTTGCATTCACCCCCGGAGGCGACGTAATCGACCTTCCGCAAAATGCTACACCTGTTGACTTTGCATATCGTATTCACTCGGATGTAGGAAGCAAAACAGTCGGCGCACTAATCAACGGACGTATTGCACAACTGGATACAAAGCTTAAAAATGGTGATATTGTAGAAATTCTTACATCAAAAGTTTCTGCACCGCGCCTTGACTGGTTAAACTTTGTTGTAACAAAACAAGCTTCATCCAAAATCAAACAATGGTATAAAAAGAACAAGCGCGAAGAACATATTGAACTCGGAAAAGCAAACCTTGAACACGAGCTCACAAAAGCAGTTTTTGATGAATATCTCAAAAACGGTGAGTTTAACAAAGTTGCAAAACAAATGAATTATGTTAATGCGGAAGATTTATTCGCAGCACTGGGTTATGGCGAAACAACTCTAAATAAAATTATTAACAGAGTTAAAAAACCGCAAAAACAAGAAACAACATTCCAGCACAAACCAAGAAAAGCTTCCGAAAAGGATATTGTCGGATTGGAAGGTTTGTTGTACTCATTTGCACGCTGTTGTTCTCCAATTCCGGGAGAGCCAATCGTTGGGGTTGTTACCCGCTCAAAAGGTGTAAGCATTCACCGCCTTGATTGCAGAACTCTGGAAGATGTTCCGCCTGAAAGACTACTTGAAATTCACTGGTCAGGCAATAACGTAAACAAAACTTATAATACAACAATAAGAATTGAAACAGCAGAAAAATTAGGATTATTAAAAGATATCATCGGAGTTGTTTCCGATAACAATACAAGTATTACATCGGCTAACGTAAAAACTAAAGGTAAAGTCGGTATTATTGAACTCGGAATAGAACTGGATAACATTTATACACTCAGAAGAGTTCTTACTGCCCTGCAAGCAATGCCTGATGTTTTCAGTGTAAAAAGGATTCAAACATCGCATAACTCTTTAACTCAGAACTTTACGAAAAAACCAAACAAGAATGCTAAGCGAAAAAAACCTACGACTTAGCTTCTCCGGACATTTTTTCGTAAGAATTCATCAATAGTTCAATAGTTTTGTATTCACATTTGCCTGAAAGTTTTTCACAAATATCAATCATTGTAGTTAAACCATTCAAGCTGTACTTATCAATAATTCTTTCAAACATATCTAAATACATTACTATATCTGTAGAACAACATTTGTGCGGCATCCTATCGCAAGCCCGCATAATTGTTGACATACCGCCTTCACCATATTTATCTACAATGTATTCACAACGAATCATTAAATCTTCTATTTTATTTAGATCATAAGCTGCAATTGCTTTTTTCTCTTTTTTATTAAGAGTCTCGGATTCTTCAACTTTAAGCGGTTTAAACTTTTCGCTAAATGGTGTTGAGACAGGCTGTGCATAAGCTTCCTGAAGATATTTAGACATTGCAGCATTCAAAAATTCACTGAGCTTCACTTCTTCAGGAGAAGCATTCTCCTCAAGCGGCACTAAAGCAGTTAAATATCTTGCAACAATTTCATACTTAGGATCTATAGATTTTCCATTTCTTATTTTATAAAGCAAATTTTCAATCTTTTTAACGACAGCCATATTTCTAACCATAATCTGCAATTCAGATGTTTCATCATCTTTAGTTCTTAACGCAGAATGTAAACCGGAATATCCTGAACGGCTGTCAACATCAAACCAAATCTTTCTTATCGGTTTTTGAATTTTATTAATATCTTCTCTTAATCGTTGAAGCTCATAAGGTTTCAATGTGTCAAAGGATTCAACTATTTGATTTTTCTTATACTTCGGTGCACGTCTGTGATATTCAACCTGCTTAACCTCAATTTCTCTATCTTCAAGCATTTGCTTGTAACGTTTAATAACTTCCGGAAACGCTTTAGGAGAATTCAAATCAAAACTAAATCCCGAAATATCATCCATGTGTTCCAAGATAGCATCTTTAGTACTCCAGCCGTTTGTTGTAGCTTTTTCACGTATAGATCTTATGCCTTTTAATCTGTCATGAAAAGTAATAATACCTTTTTCAATCAAATCGCCAAAATATTCTAAAAGCAGTTGTTTTTTTCTTTCATGTCCGGGTGCTTTCATAGCTTGAATTCTCATTGCTAAATCTGCGGAGATAATATAAGCACCTTTTTCCATGCTTTTTTTAGTTGGCAGTTTATCACCCTGAAAAGATACAGTATCTTTTGATAATGGCTTCGCCATTGTCAAACCAAAGCGAGGAGTCTGCACCAAATTATCGTGCCCGTTATTATAATTTGTAAGTTTAAATGGATTTACTGCTAAAATATTCATATTAATCTACACTTTTACTTCCAAGTATGATAAATACCGTGAATATTAAATTTTGCGCAATTATTAAGAAATTGTTACTTTATTATCAAAACCTGTCATTTCTGAAATTTGAGAAGCCCATTCCTTTAGCATTTCATCTTCTTCTGTTGTATATGGGATTGGTTTGCCGATTTTAACAGTTATATTTTTCTCGCCGATTCTTTTAGCATAACCATCAAAACCGCAAATAGCAACAGGAACTACATCTGCTTGAAATTTTTTGGAAAACAAAATAAATCCTTTTGTAACATTATCAATAACAGGCTCTTTTACAATTTTACCCTGTGGGAAAATACCAAGAGACCAAGGAGTATTAAAAACAGCCTTTACTGATTTGAATGTTGCAAGTTCAGGTTTTTCTCTATTAACAGCGAATGCACCGAGAGAATGTACCAAAAATCGTAATAATTTATTATCATCATTAAACAATTCTTGTTTAGCCATATATGCAATATATTTATTTACAGCAATGGCAATCAACGGTGGATCAAGATACGATACATGGTTTCCTGCATAAATCACGTTTGAATTTTTCGGAACATTTTCTCTTCCTTCAACTTTTAAATTATACATAAGCTTGGATACCGGTGATACAACCAAAATTATAAAAATCCGATAATACAACTTTCTCCAAAAACCGTAATCTTTTTCACATCTTTTGTTATAATTTTTCGCCATATTATTTTCCAATATTTTTTAAAATTATCTAAACATGCTCGTACTTAAATCCTGTCAAATCCTGAATTGATTCAATCCAGCTGCTAACCATCTCGTCAACATTGTCAGTATATGGGATAACTTTCCCTATTTTAACTATAATTTTTCCGCTGAAAGGAATTCTTTTTGCATCTTGAGTTCCAACAATACCAATCGGTAAAATTCCACATTTAGTACTTTTCGCAAGAGAAGCAAATCCTTTTGTAATATTACTAATCTTACCTGGTTCCTGACGTGTACCTTGAGGAAAAATACCCAAAACCCAATTTGTTTTTTTAATAGTCAAAACAGTTTTAATAGTAGACACACCTAAATGTTCTCTATCGACAGAAAAAGCACCCAGCCAATTAAGCCACCAACGCATAAAGGGATTAACAAATAACTCTTTCTTTGCCATATACGCAACAGGTCTGTTCATAACTGCACACATAAGCGGCGGATCAAGCGTTGATAAATGA
This sequence comes from Candidatus Gastranaerophilales bacterium, assembly GCA_023662705.1. Lineage (GTDB taxonomy): Bacteria > Cyanobacteriota > Vampirovibrionia > Gastranaerophilales > Gastranaerophilaceae > CAG-196. The sequence goes on from JAMPIM010000070.1 coordinate 5,862, forward strand.
TTTGCTGCAACAATAAACTCATTATTATCAGGAATATTTTCACGCCCTTGAACTTCCAGCCTGTAAACAAGCTTAAAACGTATCATATAAATTATATGCGTAACAATAAATTGGAAAAGCCATCTCCAATTATTAAAGAACTTTTGCTCCCTTGAGGAAGCTTTTTTTGAAGATTTTTTTACTTCACCTGCCATAAACACTACCCCTTATTGTATAAGAAAAGGATGTAATCAAAAGCGGTTACATCCTTTTAAATTGGTTGCGGGAGCTGGATTTGAACCAACGACCTTCGGGTTATGAGCCCGACGAGCTACCAGACTGCTCCATCCCGCGATATTTAATTTTCATA
>JAMPIM010000071.1 GCA_023662705.1 Candidatus Gastranaerophilales bacterium
CTCAACAAACGCTGAACAGTATTAAAAATTTCTTTAACTCTTTCCGCTCTGTTATCGAAAAGGTTACGGATACTAAATTTGGCAACAGTAGTTTGGATTTGTTCTCCCAAAACCTTGCTATATCATCAAAAGCAAATATATTAACAGCAACTGCTAACCACAAGGCTCAAGAAGGTACATATAATATTAATGTTAACAACCTTGCTACCAACACTCAGGCTTCAAGCGGTTTTTCACAAGTTACAACTCAAACAATTTCTGCTACTGCTACATTAGGTTCTACTTTGACTTCACTTGGGGTTAAAGCTGGTAAAATCGGGGTTACCGTTAACGGTATCGAAAGAAACGTCAAAATCGGAAACGACGAAACTATTCAATCTTTCATCGAAAAGCTTAATAATATTGGTGCAAAAGCAAGCTATAACGAAAACAGCGGGGTTTTCAGCATAAACCTGAGCACAAGTGATATTAGGGATATTGATAATACTGGAATTGTCAAAGCTCTTCACTTACAAGGAGTTAATGAAGGTTATGCAACTAATACGCTTCAAACAGTTAAAGTTGATACTGTATATGAGCAGGCTACAAGAGATACTAAACTTTCTGAATTAGGTGTTAAGAATGGAACAATAACTTTTAGCCTTTCCGGACTGGATATTCCAATGACATTGGATAGCTCAAATATAACCATTGGTCAGTTTGTTGATGGACTTAACAATCTGGGCTGTTTTGATGTAAAATTTGAAGACGGTTGTATAACAATGAATTCTGACGCTACTTTAAAGAGTGACGGCGGAACAGGACTATTTGAAATTCTTGGTTGGGATAATTCTGAAGTTATTTCCACTTCCCAAACCTCAAACAAGTTGCAATACACATCTACTCTGGTAGAAGGTACTGTTGCGGACAGGAATACTCTGTTGAAAGATATTGATGGGGTTACGGTTAATAATGGCGATACGATTATTGTTAAGAGTAATTCAAATACATTAAAGACTATTACGCTATCACAAACAAGTACGATTGGTAATGTGCTTGATGGTCTAAACAGTGCGGGATTAAGTGCGAATATTAACTCAAAAGGTGAGATTAGTATTTCTGATGGTTCTATTGTTGGAGGAACATTTGATATTGTATCTGCATTAAATCTGGAAACTACTGAAAGCTCAAGTTCAGCCACATCCAATCCGATTTACAAGAGAGTCACTATTGCACAGGATGTTACGTCGACTGCTACTGTTACTTATACAGGGGTTAGAGATGCTGTTGAAAGCGATTATATTGAAGACATTGTTGGAAGCATAGCCGCAGACTGGATTGTAATTAATGACAAAAATGGTCAAATGATTACGAATGAGATTGTTCCCTCTGAAAACTTAACATTTCAGGAACTGTTCGACTATCTTGGCGAAAATGGTATTATTGCAACAATGAAAGACGGAGTAATCACGGTTAACAGTTCAGATGGTAGATATTTAGAAAACACCGGAATTGCTGCTGCTCTTGGTATCGGTACCGTTTCATCCCTAAATTCCAGCACAGTTACAACAGCTGTTACAAAAACCAGCGATACTTTGTATTATACAAAGAATGTCACAGCTACAAGTGATGATAACATTGCAAATTACATCAACTGCACTATGTCAATACGTTGTACATATAATGATACAATAAATCATGCTTCAATGTTAACAACTATTTCAGGTGCAACAGGTGTTATTGTTGACAGTGATGGTAATGAACATGAGATTTTCACAGGACTCATGAACTTAGGCTTCTTCGAAATCAACTCCTATAATTATGTAAAAACTTTTGATGACCTGTTTAATCAGCTCACTGACTACGGCATAACAGCAACTATGTCCGACGGAGTCATAACCCTCAATTCCTCCAACGGTGCTTATGTTAAAGGAGATCTTTTTGAACAGCTCGGAATCAGAACTCTTGTTGCAAGCTCTAAGCCTACAACAGTGGGTGTCAGCTTAGCAAGTACTGCAATGGTCACCTATACTATTGCCTCCGAAGAATCAAAACCTTCTTATGACCCGCTTACCGCAAATTCAAAAATCACAGATTGGTGGAATGTAGAAGATGGTTATAAGCTTCAAATTAAAGTATTTGATACAACAAAAGCAGCCTTTACTAATGGTAATCAGCTGTCACAAGCACAGCTTGTTAAAGACTTCGATTTTGATATAGATTCTACTACAACATTCCAAGGTCTTATTGATAATATAAACTATGCTTTTTCGCACTATGGCGGAATGGGTATCAGTGCGTACTGGGATGGTCATTCTTTGGTTATAGAAGCTGGTTTAAGCAACAATTTATACCTTGTATTAGATGAATATAATAGTTCTACTGGCTTTAGCCGTGGTGATAGTAATTTTAAGTATCAAAGAAGAGGTGACTCAATTGGCTTATCTGAGGATGTTGCATTTGGCATCATGAATAGTAATAGTACCGATGACGCTGCATTTAAAACAGTTCAATTAACTTATTACGCAAATGAGGATACTTATTACCATAAAAGCGTTACAGGTATAGAAGGTATTTCTACAAGTACTATTGAAATGACAGAAAACTCACGAGTACTTGATTGGTGGGTTGGCACTGCTGCTAATGGAGAATTGTATAAGTTAGACAGTTATTCTTTTGAACTTGCACAGCGACATTTTACTATAACACGTGATACAACATTTGGAGATTTAATTAATAAGATAAATTCATACGGAGATATGGAGGCTCGTTTAGTCGGATATGATCTGACTGTTACTATTGAAAAAAGAGGTAACATGAATTTCATAGAAGACGAAATATTCCAAGCAAACAAAGAATACGGTATTAACAATGATGAATATGAATCCTATGGCTTATATTATGTAAATGCAGATGATACTGGAATATCTTTATTTACTTGTACTAATCAGGCACCATTACCTATAAAACCGGTTGACTCAGATTCTACACAAACACTTACACTGAGTGGTTCAACAACCTTGGGAGAACTGGGAGTTACTTCATATAATAAATTTGTGATTAATCAGAATGGTACACAAACAATTATTGGCGTAGATGCATCAACTACTATTGATGAACTATGCACAGAACTAAGAAATGTTGGTTTGGGATGTGGATATACAAGTGGCAGATTCGGTATTGGAGCCCCTGGCTCCACCTATATTGAATCAATTGATGCAGATTTAAAAAATGCTCTTAAACTTGGTGACCAACCTACATATACAGTGACTAGCAGCACAACAAACAGCAATACAAACTCAAAGAAATTAACAAAAGACGAAAAACAAGTATTGATATCTAAAGACGTGAGTATAGCAAAACTTAGCGATGAATATGCAGGTGTAGTCAAGATTTATAACAATGGAGAGATTCAGAATATAACCGTGAAGGCAGGAACAACGTATTCAGATTTATTGGGTAACTTATCTTCACTAGGATTTTCACCAACAATCAATGACGGGCAAATTAGTTTCTTAAGCACAGACCCTAATAATATCTACGTACTCGATTGGGGGGGCGTGCTTGGTATGACTGGCAACGGTTATACTACAAGCGTTCAAACCTCGGGCTCTGCAATAAACACAAGATCTGACCATTTACAAATAGAAGAAACACGAACCATCAACTGGGATACTACCATGGAGCAATTGGGATTTGATGCTGTAGATGCATATTTTGATATACGTGATAAAAACGGAACTTCGCATCTTATTGATATTGATAAGACCGATACAATACGTGATATTCGTCAAAAACTCGCTATATATGATATTGCAATGAATTGTGCCAATGGGAAAATAACCCTCAGTGGCACCAACGGAGCATATATATATGGTGCCTCAAATGAAATCACTGATGCATTGAATATGAATATAGCGTGGGGTAGACTCGGTACTACATTCACTACTACAATTACTCCAATAACAAGTGCTGATATTAACGGCAACAACATAGATGTGTTTGAAACCGCAAATGGAACAGTACTTTCCGGAGGGACATTCTACATCTACAAAAATGGCACCAAATACCAAGCTAACATCTATGACAATGATACAATACATGATATCCAATATACATTCGAAAAATACGGCATCACCTGCACACTAACTTCAGACGGGCGTCTTAACCTGAGCGGTGACGGTGATATCTACATCTCTACAGACGGTTTGAGAGATCCCCTTGACCTCGCAGCCTGGGGACTTGATAACTGGAAACACAGCGCTGTCTACAAAAGTGACTCCCCTATAGGTGTTACAAACTCATCATCCCAGATTACTGCCGCTAACAGAGACACTCAGCTTGCCGAGTTAGGCGTAACAACCGGTGAGTACCTGTTATACAAAGACGGAGTGAAACACACTCTCTATATATCTTCTGACGAAACGCTGGGTAGTTTTATCAACACGCTCAGATCATTCGGGATTGAAGCAGGGCTCGTTACCAACGGTGACAGTTCTACACTTAAACTCCACGGTAACGGAGATGCCTACCTCAAAGCCTCAAGTACTTCTACTAAATCGAACGTTATTGAACAACTCTTCGGTTCGGCTACGGTGCTTAAAACATACCGTTACAGCGGAAAGCCTGAAATTAAAAAAAATATTACTGAATACGAAAATATTTCCGAAAATACAAGAATTAATGATATTCACTCGAATTTATCAGGTTTAAAGAACACTGATACGCTGAATATTACATTCAATGATGAAAACATAAAAGTTAATATTACAGAAGATGAAACCGTAGGAAGCTTATTAGATAAACTGCGTTCTATAGGACTTGAAGCTACCCTTTCTGATGGCAAAATAATGATTCAGAGCGGATATAATACAGTTAATATCTCAGGACTTTCAAACGGTTCCACAAAACGCCTCGGATTAACATACAATTCCGATCTGGGAGGTTATGCAGCCAGCAGTTCTGCCGTTACTTCTACAGAGGTTATTGTAGAAACACGCAATAATTCTGTTGCCAAGTTTGCAGACGCAAACACTAAGCTCGGATTACTCAATATTTCTGACGGAAACCTTACTATCTACAGAAACGGGGTTAAGGCAGAAATCATCGTAGATTCCGAACAAACTTTCGGGAATTTACAATCAAAAATTGCTGCCAAGTTTGGTAACGACGTTCAATTGTCTTTTGAAGAAGGTTTCCTCACCATTTCTTCCAAGTCAGGTGCAGATATAATGGTCGGAACGACTACTGACACAAGCAATTTTGCGGCAATAACAGGTATGCACTCTGATGGCAAAAACAGCAAAAGTTCAAGAGCGCTTTATCGTGTTAACAATGATTCCAAGGTAACAACCTCAGGATTATTTATACGAGGACAGGTGACAGAAGGGTATTTCATCGTCGGCAACGCTAAAATTAACATTGATAACAACACTACTCTTGATGATATCATTTCTCAAATCAACTACAACGATGACAGCAATGCAACCGCCTACTGGGACAGCATTGACGGGAAATTTGTAATCAAAGCTAAAACTACAGGTGCGGCAATGATTAACATTGAAGCAGGTTCAAGCAACTTCACCGATATTATGGGATTGACAAAGAACGAAGACGGTAAATCCAAGCTAAACACCGATGCTCAAACTCTTGGGCAAAATGCGCGGTTCACAATAAACGGTACGAACTTTACTTCTACCTCCAACACTATTTCCAGTGAGGTTTCAAGAATTGAAGGCGTTACTATCAATCTCAAAGATATTTCTAACGGAGAAACCGTCACCCTAACTATCGAAAAAGACAAAGAAACTGCCGCCAACGCTATTTCTGATATTGTTGATGCATATAACGAGCTTATTGCAAATGTTGACAAAGAAGTTGCACGAGGTGCTAACCTAAGCAGTGAATCTACTTTAAAGTTAATAAGAAATCAGATTAGAAGTCTGATGACAAGTTCCATCGCGAACAAAGGAAGTTTCAAAAACCTTGCGTCAATCGGAATTTCTCTTGCAGCTGCTTCTTCAGGTAACATCCGAACTGATAACATTAATGAGCTTTCTTTTGACAAAGATAAGTTTATTGAGTCTTTCGGCGCAGATTTGAGTTCCCTTAAATCGCTCCTTGTCGGAACTGATGAGCAAAAAGGAATTCTTACTCAGGTTGAAGATGTAC
>JAMPIM010000072.1 GCA_023662705.1 Candidatus Gastranaerophilales bacterium
CTTATTTGAACGGTGAAAAAGCTTGGCTCTCTAAAAAGTCAATGGATTCTATCATCGAAAACCGTCATTCAGTTGTTGAAAATATTCAGCTTTCGCTTTTTACATCAAGTTATTAACTGCACAGCAGTTGATATAAATAAATTTAATTAACGGAGGTAAACCCCTATGGAAAAAACAACAGTAATAGGCATTACCGAGTCGGGACCAGACAAATACAACGGTAACTATTATCACAACCTTGTACTTCACACTTCACGCATTGACAGTTCTAATGATAACGTAGTCGGCGCAAGAGCTGAACAGCTTAAAATCAAATATATTAAGCTTTCTGATATGTTTGGTTTAAACATGACGCAGGAAGAGGTTGAAAAGCTTAAGCCTAAAGATTTTCAGAATCTTGTTGGCAAGGAAGTCAAAGTTTATTTTGACCGCTACCGCAATGTAGATTCTGTGCAGGTTCTTAACGATAACAAATCCGTCCAGAAGTAGACGGTTGTTATAAATACTTTTTTAAGGAGGTAAAATACTTAATGGAAGGAGCTACAAATTTGGTTGCAAGCGCACTCGCTGACGTTGCTACAGTTTTCACAAAGGCAACATCAATGATTACTGACAATGCTATAGCTATGGTATTTGTTGGTATTTCCCTCGCTGGTGCAGGTATTGGACTGTTCCACAGAGTTATCCGTCATTAACCCACAAACACACACCCATACATAATAAAAAAAGGCAGGGGGCAGACTGCCAATGCTTTCGGTCTTTTCCTCCTGACTTTTAGTTAGGAGGTTTTTTATTGAAAAAAATATTGTTGATAATTCCGGTTGTGTTCTGCTTGGTGCTGAACAGTTTTTCAATTATTTCGGTTTATGCATCTAACTTTTTGCAAACTCCGGCAGAATCTTATCCCGGTTCTTCTTATCATGTACATCCGTTAGAACAGCTTCTTGAACAAACTGAAAACTCTAAATATTATTTCTGGTACAATACATTTCAGAAAAAAGATGATGATGCTTATCGTATAGAAACAAAATTTATTTACTATGATGATGAAATAAGTGTTGAAGAAGATAACGGTATTTATACTATTAAATTTCTTGGTTCTTATGGTTTTGATACTATTTATGTCGAGCATGATTCTTTGCCTGATTATGATTTTAAATCCGGAGGTATGGGTTCTGACGTTTCAAAAACTCTTATTTTCGATTCAAACACAAATGAACTATTCAGAGTACGAGACAACGGCGAACAGGCTTCTTACATAACTGACGGCTTTGCTTTTAATGTTTTTGAGACTAATATGTTTGAAGCTGATAGCGGTAATTTTTCTGTTGAATTTTTCCCCGAATTAACTGGTGAGATTTCTAATTCTGTTGATTTGGACGGAAAGACTTTCAATTATCCTTATTTACAAGTTGATGTTCACAATAAAACAAGTGATTATTACCAGTATGCTATTTTTATTGTTGAAAAGGGAACAAAAATTACTTTCGGTGATTACAATGACATTTCCACTTCTAAATCAGGCTATTTCTTTACTAATAAAGCAATATATTGCTATGTAACTGATGAATGGTTTAAGACCAATACTGTTATCAATTCTTCTGAAGCTTCTGGCGGTAATTATTTTGGTGATACTGGTACTGTTGGCACTGGCTTAGCTGCTCTAAATTTGGTTTACGCTCCTTCTGCTTGGCATCGTTCTGAACCTAATTCTAATGGCAGACCGCTTGCTATTGGTTGGAATCAATTAAATTTAGTTCCTAATATTGAATATGATGCCGTTTGTATTGCTTGTCCTATCAAGGTTAAGTCTTATGGTGAAAATCATATTTCTGATTATTATATTTTTAATTATCCTCAACATCCTATAAACGGTTCTGAACCTCGTGAAGTTTACCGAAGTACTTTTACTGTTTCTAAGGCTATGCCTTACGATCCTAACAATAATTCTTCTGATTTAACCGATACTCATGTTTATGGATTTGATTCCAATAATCCTAATTCGACTTTTGGCAGCTTATCCGCTTTAATTTCTGATAGTGGTAAACTTGTTGTAGGCAATCAAAAATTTGGCGGTACTGTTTCCGGTGCTGGTCATTCTTTTAATAATCAATATAATGGCTCTTCTGCCGATTATGGTTCTTTACTTTCTAATACACGTGGTTTCTTTTCTTTTCTTACTTCTGTCCTCGGCTTTTTTCCTACTGTTATTTTAACGGTTTTTAATTTAGCTTTGTGGTCGCTTTTAATTTTTGCCTTGATAAGGAGGTTGCATTAATGGATGAAGCTGTACAAGCTGTTATAGATTTATTACTTTCTTGTATTGATTCGGTTATATCATGGTTTTCGGATTTTTTTATTGATAAGTTTTCTTTTTTCATTGAACACGCTGAAAAAAACGGCTCGTTAGTTTTAAATCGTCTTTTCAGCTTTTGCGCTTCTTTAGATTATGCTGATTTTCTTGCTTTGTTTGTTGGCTTCATTTTCTCTATTTATGCATTTGAAAAGGCAATCCATTTAATTCGGGGGTGAAATAAATGTCCAATATCAAACTTGTACTTGATTTCTGCATAAGGATAATTAACACACGTCTAACTTTTCCCCCTTATTCATTCACGATACTGCAAGCATTCATAGCAATGGCGGTATTAGGAATAATATTCGCATTCGTCAGAAATTTACTTAATTAATGGAGGTGTAAAAAATGGGGTCTTTAATAGGATTCGCATTCACATTGTATATTTTATCGCTTGTATTTTCAATGTTATGCGCATTGGTCAGATTCCTTGCCGATGTCCGAAAGTGGCACGACAAGGAAGAGAAAGTACACATTACACCCTCGCAATTTGAAGCAGACTTAAACGAGCCTGCGGAAGAAGAGGAAGAAAAGGAGGTTGAAGAAGATGTTGGAGAACGCAGAGAACATAATTCACCAATTATTTTCTGAACTTGGTGTAAACCTTGACTACGTACCAGAAAATGAATTTGAATGTTTTACCATGGCATTACAGTTCCTTGCGGCATTGTGGTTTATTTGGTGGTTTGTGAAAATGATGTACACGCTTATGCGTGGATTTTTGAAAGTAGGTCGTTGAAATGTATATAATTAAACTTTTATTCGCTAATATACGTGCTTTCCCTGAGTTTCTTTTCTATGTATTTTACGACTTTCTTGTATACATATTCTACCGCAAAAACCGCCTTTTCTACGGCTGGGGAATACATCTGTTTACCGGAAAATTCGGCAAAGGCAAAACAAGTCTTATGACAATTAAAGCCTATGAACTTTGTGAAAAATATCCGCAATTGCACGTTGTTACAAACTTGAAACTTACCAATTTTCCGGAACATACAAAAATTTTGCCGTTGAAAACAGCCGAGGATATTCTAAAAGCTCCTAAAAACAGCCTTATTCTCATAGACGAGATAGGAACGTTATTTAATAGCCGAGACTTTTCAAGCGGTAAAAAAAGCGTTCCTAAAGCCGTATTTCAGCATCTTTGCCAGTGCCGTAAAAAGCACATGATGATTTTAGGAACAGTTCAGCGGTATAATCTTCTTGATAAACAAATAAGAGACATTTCAGCAACCGTTACAGAGTGTAACGCAAGCTTGCCGCATCCGTTCAGCCGTAAACTAACGGCTGTATGCTATGATGTTTCAGAGTATGAAGCGTATGTTCAAAATCCTATGTATGTTCCGAGAGTATACGATTCATACATAAAAATTCAGACTGACAAATACCGCCATTTATACGATACAACAGAACTTATACAAGGTCTATTAGAACTTGAATACTTGTCAGATGAAGAAATATTGAGAAATCAAGGAGTAGACCCATTATTTACAGACGGTTCAAAAGAAGGTCAGAAGAATTACAAGAAGTCTATGCGCCGTAGACGTTAGGATGTGATTTAATGGGTTCAGAAGTTTCAAAGAGTTGGTTTGCCGTGTTTAACAATCCTGCTGAACACGGCTACGAGGGAACACCGGAAGAGGTTTGTAAAAGACTTCGTGACGAATGGATTACCGATAATCCCACACGCTCCGGAGCATGGGCTTATTGCGTTTCAGAATCTGGATTACATCATATACACATGGTTTTGTGTGATACTCATACAATGCGTTTTTCGATTGTCAAAAAGACTTATTGCATTGGTATGCACTTTGAAGCTACCAAAGGCACAAAGAAGCAAGCTGATGACTATATCAACAAGCGTGGAGCATTTGAAGAAAAGGGCGAAACGGTTGAATATATCGTCTACCACGGAGAAATAACCGGACGTCAGGGACACAGAAGCGACCTTGAAGAATACTATAACCGCCTTAAATCCGGAGAAACTCCGAGGGATATTCTTGCTGATTCTCCTAAAGCTTATGCGCATATGAACGTACTTAAAAATATGTATTATGATATTCGGTCTGACAATACCCCTATTGTCCGTGATATGCGTGTAATTTGGCATATCGGTTCTACCGGAACAGGAAAGAGTTATGAACGTGTCTTATTAGCGGAAGAAAAAGGCGAGGACAATATATATTATCTTACTGCTTTTAATTCCGGAGCATTTGATAATTACAATGGACAACCCATACTCTGGATAGAGGACTACAGAGGAGAATTTAAGTTACAGGAGCTTTTGAGGATTCTTGACAAATACAAAGCTGAAATACCGTCACGCTATAGCAATATCAAAGCTCTTTGGAATGAGGTGCATATAACTTCTGTACTCGCTCCGAGGGAATGCTATAGTAAATCTACGCTTGATGATAACGACCGTATAGAACAGCTTTTAAGGCGCATTACGTCTATATGTTATCACTTCAAAGACTATAACGGCGATTACTGCAAGCTGTATTTTCCGTCTGATTCTATGCGTATTACAATGGAAAATTCTGTTAATGAGTACAGGAACTTTTTCAAAGATTGGATTACTTTACCATGTTGACTAAAGAAGAGAGTAGGCGAGAGGGGGAGCCCAGAGGGCGCACCTCTCGCCCAGAGAGGAATAACAATGAAAAAATGCGAATTATCCTTGCTGTATTCATACATATTAAATAATCGAATACAGTTGAAAAATGACGTCCGCACATTGCAGACACAATTAAGATACAGAGAAATAGACGTAGTAGACTGTATAGAACTTGCCGTTGCAATAGAACGGTATAACACGTTTAAGGAAACAACGAATCAGATTAAATCTTTATTGAAATTGGAGTTAGAAAAATGAATGATGTTATAAAAATATTTCAAGAAGCTGTTGGGCTTGCAGAACCGTTGCTTTATGTTTTGCTTGGTCTTATTCTTCTTACTACGTTTTTTAAGATGTTTCGTAACCTTTTTGGTTTCGGTGGATATTCTTTATCTGACTTTTTTTCAGATATTAAAGAAAGTATATTTTACCGTGAAAAATTTACTTGCCGAATGGATGTGGAAAAATGCGCAGTATTTGATGATGATACCGAAATTGATATTGGACAGTTCAAATGCATTGAACATTGTGAACATTACGGCAAATGCGTAAACTGTATGTTCTTTGATTATGAAGAAGATAAATACATATGTGGAAAATGTCACCACCGAAACGAACGCAGAAAATTAAAATCTTTGGAGGATGTTGAAAAATGACTATTATCTTTATAAAATCTATTTTTGTTATTTTGGTTTTTGTTTCTCTTTTATTTGTTGCTTCTTTATGTTTTAGATTTATTGTTATATATGATTGTTCTTTTGTGGATTTATTTTTAGATGTTTTTTTAGATGTTAAAGATCATATATGTGAAAAATTTCATCATCGCAACGAAATAAAAGAATCTTATGCAGAATCAACAAATAATGTTGAAAACAACGACTTGAAAAAAGAATGAAAAGGTGATATAATAAGAAATAACAATAAAAATTAAATATAGAATATAAAAGGGCAGTTGTTGAAAAGGCACACAAAGTTGCACCAAATATAAGTT
>JAMPIM010000073.1 GCA_023662705.1 Candidatus Gastranaerophilales bacterium
GGACTGAAAATCCCTGTGTCCTTGGTTCGATTCCGAGACGCGGCACCATTTAAAAGAGAGCTTAGGCTCTCTTTTTTAGTTATAATAAATTATGCTTAAATTTGATTTAGCCAGAAATGCTTTACGATATATAGTAAAACGAGACGGGATTAAAGAAATTTATATTCCATACTATTTATGCGATGTTATAAGGCACACTCTTTTTGAAGAAAACTGCAAAACGCTATTCTATCATATAGATGATAATTTTATGCCTGATAAAGAATTTCCGCGTGACAGCTACATTCTTTATCCGAATTATTTTGGAATTTGTTCTAATAATGTTGAAAAACTTATAAATCTTTATCCACATTTAATTGTTGACAATGCACATGCTTTTTATGCTCAACCATCGGGTTATGCAAGTTTTAATTCTTCAAGAAAATTTCTGCCCGAAAATGAAGGAGCATTTCTATGGTTCAGGGAAGGAATAAACCCTGCAAAACCAAACCTGAAAAGACAAGAAGAATTTTTTAGATTACATAAGGAATTCAAAGAACATAATCTTCTCAAAATTGATATAAAACAGAATGATATACCATTCTGTTATCCGCTCTTAGCAAACACGCAGGAAGAAGCTGATAACATAGCAAAGAATTTACAAAAAGAAGGGAAAATAATTTACAGATACTGGAATAACCTGCCAAAAAGCTTTAACGAATACAAATTTTACTCAAGACTGGTTCCGATTCCGTTATAGACAGGATTATTTAAGTATGCTTTAATTATTTTATGAAAAGAGCTTTGACGTTATTACTTGCATCAACATTATTTTGCACTGCCGTATATGCAAAAACTTACAAAATATCCCCGAACACTAAACCATCTACAACTTCAGGCACATATAACGTGCATACGCCAAGTACTTATACTCCGACTCAGATTCAAAACGGAGTTAATGAGGGTGGAATTATTGAATTTGTAATGGATTATTCCGGAAGCATGACTGCAATAATTGATGATGCAAAAAATGCCGTACAAAACTTTTATCCAAAAATTCCCAGCGGTACAAAAATAGGATTAAGATTATTCGGTCAACAAGGCGGATTTAATCCGTATACTTATTCTCCAACTGTAGTACAGACAATTAAATCTAACACAGGAAACAAATATAAAATTGAAATAAAAAAAGACTGCGTCGGTAACACAACAGACAGATGCTCTAGTACAGTTCAGGCACTACCTGTAGGTTCATACTCCGGCAGTACTTTTTATGAAGCATTAAACAAGTATCCGTCAGGAGGCGCAACACCTCTGGTTTATGGACTTTATCTCGCTGTCAATAGAGATTTTGCTAATTTCCCGAGAACTTCTACAAAAAAAATTATTTTAATTACTGATGGCGGCGAAAATTGCGGCGGAGACCCATGTGAATTTGCTAGAAATCTTGCAATGGAACGCTCCGATATTATAATTGACGTTATACTCATAGGCAATTTCTCACAAAAATTTGCCTGTATAGCAGATGCTACAGGCGGAAAGTTCTATAATTCGTACGATTCATTTATGGGAGATTTAGGTTCAATCATCCTTAACTCAATAAATACCGCTCCACGAGTCCCAAATAAAGAAACTTCTGCTCAGACTCCGACTGCAAGCTCAAATGGAAACAATTACGAATATATTCCTGATTAATAGCTGATTTTTTCTACATCATTATAATCTTTTGAGGAAGAGTATTTTGAAGTATTTGAAATCTTCATATTTCCTTCAAATATTACACGTTCTCTATTTGAACCCTCCGGAAAGTTCAAAATACTTTTACCTTGCAGATTACGTATTGCAGGAGTAATGTATTGTATTGCATAAGGCGTAAACTTAGGATTTTCAGCCCAGCTCTTAATATTAGTAATTTTACCGTCTTTACTAACAGAGAACGTAAATCTGAATACAGTTCCCTGCGGGAGTATAGGCATAGCTGCCGTATCCATAATTTTGTTTTGCAAATCAGAACGCCATTTATTCCAGAGAATTGTTTCCTGCTGAGGAGTTAAAACGACTTTAGGCTGAACAGCAGGAAGTTGTTGTTTAACTTTTGGAGCTTCAACCTTCTTTTCCGGTTGTTCAGGTTGTTTTACACTTTCCGGCTTAACTACCGGCTGTGACTTTGGTTTTAGAGTTACAGATTGTTGTGCAGTTTTTGTTTTAACCTGCTGAACTTTTACAGACTGCGCAGGCGAAACCTGTATTGAAGTATTTTGCGTTTGTGGAATAAGTTTAATATCTTCCTGTATAACGGGATTGGATTGAGGTATAATTTCCTGTTTTTGTATAACAGGCTGTACTATATCAACAACTTTATATTTATAATCTGAAATAACTACCCGCTTATGCATTTGCGGATTCATTCCGCACACCAGTGCTGTCACAATAATCAAAGTTATAATATAAACAATAAACTGTACTTGCACTATCTCTCCCAAATATTAGCTTCCCGATAATATTAAACAACAAATCAAGGGGATTTGTACAGTATTAATATTTACCTGTCACAGGTATATCAAGAGAATCTTCAAGCACTACAGAAATTTCGGTATACTGAGGAATTATGGCATCTTTTCCTTTTTGCAAAAGCATATAACCGACAACAACAACTCCTGAAATAATAGCGCCTGCCATCGCGCCATCTGCATAATCTTTTCCTTTTTTACCACTATAACCGTCACTGCTGCCTTTAAATACACTTCCCGCCGCAGCACCTAACAATATTGTACCTGCAACAGTTGCCGCTGTTGAAGAAATTGAACCTTCATTATTTACCTCAAAATCTACTTGTTCTGCTGTTATATTAAAACTTTCACCTTCAGGAAGAATGAGCTTATCAAAAAGAATCGAAACTTTTCCGTTTTTGCCTGCTCTTCCTGCATGGCGCGCCTTTATAACTTTACCTTTAATAAAACTGCCTTGCGGAACAACTATAGATTCACCTATAATTAAATCTTCTTTAAGCATAGCACTGATTTCTTCTCCAACCTCTGCATAAGCCGTATCAACAGCCTCTTGCATATATACATCCAGCGAAGTACCTTTTGCAATTTTGACAACTCCAAGATTCATAACATCCTGAGAATTAAATTGAGGACTATACACCTTAGTATTTTCATCAAATTCAATATATTGAGCAGCCTTAGAATATCCGTTATCAGGAAGTTTTACTTTTATTGTTTCGGCATAAACTCCACTATATAGTGAAAATATAGAAAAAACTAATAGTGAACTTATGATTTTTTTCATACAACAGCTCTCCTGAAATATATCTCTCTAATCTACTAACGACTTTATGGACAAAAAACTTTAAAAAGTATGGTAAATTTTTACAAAATTTTACAAAAAAGGCGAAGACAATATCTTCGCCTTAATTATAACTTAACCGATTACCGGTTGAACAAAAGTTCTTGCTGCCAAATCTTTATCAAGCATCAACAACGCTTTTTTATCATCACCGATTAATCTCAAAGTTGCAAGCACTCCGCCGACATTTGATTCTTCTTCAACCTGCTCTTTAAGATACCAGTCTAGGAATGAAAGTGCTGCACGGTCTCTAACTTCTTCTGCTACATCCATCAATGCATTGATTCTTGATGTTACAAATTCTTCGTGACGAAGCACGTGTTCAAAAATTGTAAGCGGGCAATCACCTTCCACTACAGGTTTTTCAATTGCTTCAAGCTTAATTGATCCGCCTCGTTCGTTTAAGTAATTAAACATACCCATCGCGTGCGCATGCTCTTCCTGAACTTGAACATCAAACCAGTTTACAAAACCTTGTAGATTTTGTTCCTGAAAATAAACTTTCATAGCAAGGTATAAGTATTCCGAATAAAGCTCCTTGTTAATTTGGTCATTAAATGCTTCTTGTAATTTTTCATTAATCATAAAAATACCTCCAATTACGCAAAAATTATATCACAAATTTTATTTGTATTATAATTAAACTTGTATAGGAAATTTTATTCTAAATAAGGAGGAATAATGGAAAGTTTATTGAGCCTGATACAGCCTCATGCTTTGGTTGTTTCAGCGGCAATTCTCCTTGTAGCGTATTTCTTTATCGCTACGGAGAAAGTACCTAAAGTTACTGTTGCTCTAGTTGGTGCATCATTAACTTTATTATTGGGATTACTAGGACAAGCACAAAAAGTTGATGGGGAATTGAACCCTTATTACTTTATTAATTACGTAGATTTTAACGTAATCTTCTTGCTTGTATCAATGATGATTATTGTAAGCATTGCAACAAGAAGCGGAATGTTTAACTGGGTTGCAAACGAAATGTTAAAGAAAACAAAAGGGCACCCTAAAACAATTCTCTGCTGTTTAGCATTATTCACAGCAGTTGCTTCTGCATTTTTGGATAACGTAACAACAGTTATTCTTATTATGCCTGTTACTTTTGCTATTGCAAAAGAACTTGATATCAATCCGCTTCCATTTTTGATTACAGAAATCTTAGCATCAAATATCGGTGGTACAGCGACTCTTATCGGAGACCCGCCAAATATTATTATCGGTTCTGAAGCCGGACTATCATTTATGGATTTCATTAAAGAATTAACAGGTATTGTTGCTGTAATTCTTGTAGTTGTTATTGCAATTATGGCTTTCTGGTTCAGAAAACATCTTCATGCAACAGAAGAACACATGAAAAAAGTTGTTGAAATGGACAACTCTCAAACTATTAAAGACAAAGGCTTAATGATTCGTTCATTACTTGTTTTACTACTTGTTATCTTAGGATTCGTAACCCACGACATTACACATATCCAAACTTGTGTTTGTGCTATGGCAGGTGCAAGTATTCTGTTATTATTTGAAAAACCAACCGATATTTTACACGATGTTGAATGGAGTACAATTTTCTTCTTCATCGGTTTATTTGTAATTATCGGCGGTTTTGAAAAAGCAGGCGGAATTGAGTTAATGGCTAAATGGCTTATCGATATCACTCACGGTTCACAATCATTGGCTTCAATGGTTATCTTGTGGGGTTCAGGAATCTTGTCCGGTATTATCGACAACATTCCTTATACCGCAACAATGACTCCTATGATTGCAGAAATTTCTGCTACTAAAGGTGCAGAATTTGCCGCTCCAATGTGGTGGTGTTTATCTTTAGGCGCTTGCTTAGGCGGTAATATGACTATTATCGGTGCTGCTGCTAACGTAATCGTTTCAGAAACAGCTGCTGCAGAAGGTCATCCTATTAAATTTATGCAATTCTTGAAATATGGTTTTGTTACAA
The DNA here is from genome assembly GCA_023662705.1 of Candidatus Gastranaerophilales bacterium. Taxonomy (GTDB): domain Bacteria; phylum Cyanobacteriota; class Vampirovibrionia; order Gastranaerophilales; family Gastranaerophilaceae; genus CAG-196. Next base: position 5,282 of record JAMPIM010000073.1, read on the forward strand.
TGCTTATTTCATTAGCATTAAGCACCGTATATGTTTGGTTCAGATTCCTATAGGGATAAATGAATTAAAGAAAGAATAAAAAAAGACCGATAGATTATCGGTCTTTTTTTTATTAACATTTCGTAACACTTAGGCAATTATTTTCGGCAGAAAAACTTTATTACTTCATCAGGGAAATTTTACGAGGAAAAGGAGATAATATTTATGAGTATTTCTGCTATCACAGCAGGGCAAAGTGCATATACTGCTCAAGCT
>JAMPIM010000074.1 GCA_023662705.1 Candidatus Gastranaerophilales bacterium
CCAAGGAAAATAAATGTACCAATCGGGCGTTTAGGGTCTTTTAAGCCTGAACGTGCACGACGGATTGCGTCAGAAACTGTATCAACGGCTTCATCCTGACCGATTAAGCGCGCATGAAGCACATCTTCCATTTTTAGAAGTTTCTGCATTTCACTCTCAACAAGTTTTGTTACAGGAACACCTGTCCATTTGCTTACAACGGCTGCAATATCGTCACCGTCGATTTCTTCTTTAAGAAGCTGATTTTCGCTTTTTTCTTTGCCTTGAACTGATTGAAGTTTCTTTTCAAGCTCCATCAGTTTTCCGTATTTGAGCTCTGCTGCGAGCTGCAAATCCATATTGCGTTCAGCTTCTGCAATCTGGTTTTTGACTTTGTCAATTTCTTCTTTGATTCCTGCTTCGCCTGAAATTGTATTTTTTTCCAATTCCCATTGAGCTTTTAGTTTAGAAATCTTTTCTTCCAAATCATTGATTTCGGAAGTCAATTTGTCGATTTTTGCGATACATTCAGGAGAAGTCTCTTTTTTCAAGGCTTCACGTTCGATTTCCAACTGGATTTTTTGTCTGTACATAGTATCAATTTCTTCCGGCATGGAATCGATTTCGATACGTAAAGCAGAAGCAGCTTCGTCAATCAAATCGATTGCTTTGTCAGGTAAAAATCTGTCTGTAATATATCTGTCTGACAATTGAGCAGCCTGAATAAGCGCGCTGTCAAGGATTCTGATACCGTGGTGAACTTCATATTTTTCTTTCAAACCGCGCAAAATTGAGATTGTATCTTCAACACTTGGTTCATCAACAAGAACAGGTTGAAAACGTCTTTCAAGAGCAGGATCTTTCTCAATATACTTGCGATATTCATTAATCGTTGTAGCACCGATGGTTCTTAACTCTCCGCGTGCTAACATCGGTTTCAAAAGGTTACCGGCATCCATTGAACCTTCGGTTGAACCTGCGCCCACAACAGTGTGAAGTTCATCAATGAACATTACAATCTCGCCGTTTGATTCCTGAACCTCTTTTAATACAGCTTTCAAGCGTTCTTCAAATTCTCCTCTGAATTTTGCACCTGCAACCAATGCACCCAAATCAAGGGAAATCAGTTTAACTTCTTTCAAGCTTTCAGGAACGTCGCCGCGGATGATTCTCTGTGCTAAACCTTCTACAATAGCGGTTTTACCTACACCCGGTTCGCCTATTAGCACAGGATTGTTTTTGGTTCTGCGGTTAAGAACCTGAATGATTCTTCTCACTTCTTCATCACGACCGATTACAGGGTCTAATTTACCCTTTCTTGCAAACTCTGTTAAATCGGTTGAGTATTTTTCGAGAGCTTTTAAATTTTCTTCTGCGTTTTTATTATCCACTTTTTTATTTCCTCTTATTTTTTTCATTGCATTTAGTACAGAGTTTGTATTCACCCCTTGTTTTTTCATTAATTCCTGAACAAAAGAGCCTTCAAGCTTTGTCATTGCAATGATTATACATTCTATTCCGACAAATTCATCTTTTAGGCTTTCAGCTTCCTGAGCTGCGATTTCTAAAAGCGAATTTGTATCGCGTGACAAAAATACCTGCTGTGAAGCTGACGGGCTTGAAATTGTAGGATATGATTTGATTTTAGCCACAATTTCATTGATAAAATGCTGGTTAAGAAGTTTAAGTTCTTCTAAATAATCTTTAGAAATCCCTTTATCCTCAATCATTGCCATAACAATATGCTCAGGCTGTACTTCGGTATTTTTGTAAAAGTCTTTTTTTGCATTCGCTGCAAAAATTATTTCTTGCGAATAATTAGTAAATTTTTCAAAATTAATCATTTTTTAAACTCCGTATAATTATATATTAATGTTTTTTTTCAAAAATCAAGTAAAAATTAATGAATTCTTAACAAATTGACTCGGATGTTTTTGTAATTATAGAATTATAACAAATGAGGGCTTTATAAAATGAAAATAATACATTATTTAATTTATTATATCTTGGTATTTATTTCTTTTTGCTTAATGTATTATTGCTATGAGGTACCAAGTGCTTTAAGTAAGATAGCAATAACAATGTATATTATTTTGCCGTTTGTATTGCCATTCACATCTCAACTTATAAGAAAAGAGCGTTTTCAGCCTAAAAACCTTTCATTAATTGGGGTAACTATTTTATTTTTAGTTTTGTTTATGCATGTGCTATTGTCTACAGGTCAGGATAATTATGTAACTGTTGCAAGAACTGACGATATAGAACAAGTTCATAAAATTCAAACAATTTTTTCTGATGAATATATTCCTGTAAGAATAACAAAAGATGGAAGCAAATACGGTATTGAATTAAAATATGATAAACGTATATTGGAATATGCCCCTATACTTCTGGTGGAAAACGGTCTGGAAGCAAAAAATGTTGACCTTAAAATCGGGGTTGACTATGGTGATTTAGATACTCTTGAAGAAAGACTGGAAAAGAAATTGGAAAAAATAATTCCGCATATAACCGGGGTTTATAGTGCAGATGTCGATTTAACAATTTCTTTTGCTCCAATGGACAAATGCTGTGAACCGATAATAGCCAAAGTTTCAATTGTAACTGATGAAGGTTCTATACCGGAAAGAATAGAAGATAATGTTGCGAAGCTATTGTTATTAACTGTTCATGGTTTAACAGATGATAATATACATATCAACAATTTTATAAATAAATGAATGTGCTGATGATTATGCATACGAATTTTTAGGTGATACTTTTATCCCAAAAATCATCTAAACACATGATGTCAGATTTTTTAAAAGATTTATGATATTGGTGGGGAGATTGTATATTATGTTAAACACTACATTGCAGGAACAACCTACAACCATTTCTGAATCCATTACAAGAAACTGGACTGAACAGGCGCTTGAATGTTACCGTCTTAACGGAAATTGTGCAGAATGTTCAATCCGAAAAGCACACTACTCTTTTGACTGTCAAATGCCAAAAGTAGTGGAAATCTTAAAAATGGTTAACGGCGAGCCTAACTAAGACAATTTTTCGAACGCAACTACATCATCAAAGTTTTTGCGAACTTTGACGGTTTCTTTGTTCTCCGCATCGTATCCCAATGTAATAATTGTTGAAATTATCTGATGTTCGTTCAGGTTCAAAACTTGTTTAGCTTTTGCAGAAACTTCAGGTAAAATCGTTGTAATTTCGCTTCCAAAAGCTCCGATTATGCAGGAAGAAACTCCCAAAGAATGCGCTTCCAGCATCATGTAAGACACTGGATAAATAACCTGTTCTAATGAGCGGATTAGGATTCCGTTTTCGCATTGCAAAGCAGGGTTTAAAGCAGGCTTTTGGATATGGGTAATCTTTGCATTCTCCCAATCTTGAGTATCAGCAACGCAAACAATAAGCGCATCGGCATTTTTGACCTGAGGCTGGCCGATTGAAAGTTCTGATAACAAATCTTTGGTTTCCTGATTTTTTACAAGAATAAATTTCCAGCACTGAACATTCATCCATGATGGCGCAAGACGACCTGCTTCAAGAATTTTTCTCAAATCTTCATCAGGAATATGTTTGTCCAAATATTTGCGTACGCTTTTTCTTGATGAAATAAGTTCTAAGATGTCTGTCATGTTTACTCCTCTGCTAAAACCATTGTAAAATCACTGCCAACCGAGAATGTTTCAGTCGGGTCGTATATAAATTGCGAATTCTGTATCTCAGGGATTTTCTTTTCCAGCCAGTTGAAGAAATCCAGAGTTACAACATTTTTATTTGCAACAAATTTTGAGTGTGAAAGATGTGTAATCTTAAGCATATTAACTTCAAAACCTAAATCATTAAGCTTGTCTTTTAATGCTATTGCATCATCCTCGCGTTTAGGAGAATACATAATGCCGCCCTTGAATTTAACTCCTTCAAGATTTGGTTTATCTCTATAAATCATTCTGTTAATAACTTCCTGTGTCTTAACAGGGTCTAAAATCCAGTAGCTAATATAACCTTTTTGGTTTGGTGCTCCCGGAAGAGTAGCGATTTCAATTTTATTTTTATCAATGCTTCTTGCCAGAGCTGCATATTGAGAAAGTTCGTAGAAACTCATATCGGTTTTTATACAAGAATTTAATACATTAATAACTTCAGGAATCTTTGTAATTACCTGCGGTGAATGAAGTCTTTCAAATAAACTTTTCATAAACCATTGCTGGCGCTGAGTTCTTCCGATGTCTCCGAGTCCGTCTTTTCTGTATCTTAAATAACCGACAGCTTGTTTTCCGTTGAGTACGGTGTTGCCTTTTTGTAAATCGATATGCAATTTCCCTGCATAATCGTTGTAATACATGCGTTTTTCAACATAAATCGGAATGCCGCCTAATGCATCAACGGTTTTTTCTACGGCTGTATCGTGAACAATAATATATTTATCGATTTTTATTCCGAAAGTTTCTTTAAGTGTCTTTTTAACGAGATTAACTCCGCCAAGTGCGTGTGCGGAGTTAATTTTTTGCACACCCTTGTTATCAGGAAGATAAACTTTACTGTCGCGCGGAATAGAAATTGCTTTTATTGAATGAGATTTTGGATCAATATTCACAATAATAATTGTATCGGAACGCGTACCTTCCCACATATCAGCTCCGTCGCCGTTAGAGTCAACACCGAGAAGTAAAATGTTTTGTTTTCTTGGTGTGAAAGGAACATTAAAACCTTCTTTTTGGCTGCGGGAGAATTTAAAAAGACCGCTCATATCTTCGACTGCTTTAGGGTTTGAATCTCCCATAAAGAAATTATTTTCTACAAGAATTACGCAGACAATAACCGCACATAAAAGTGCTGTAACAATTGTGAAAACAAGTTTCACAAGGTTCGACGATTCTTCTTTTTCTTTGCGTATATTTTTTAAAAATGCTCTATATTCTTCTTGCTGACTATTTATAGTTTTCA
>JAMPIM010000075.1 GCA_023662705.1 Candidatus Gastranaerophilales bacterium
TAGTCATCAGCATGACCAGCTGTACCAAGAACGTCTCTCATTTTGTGGATAACCATTTCTTTAACAGCTGTTCTACCTGGTCCCATGTATTCACGTGGGTCAAATTTTTCAGGATGTTCTACAAAGAATTCTCTGATTGTAGAAGTCATTGCAAGACGTAAGTCTGTATCAATGTTAATCTTAGCTACACCGTGTTTAGAAGCGTAGTTAAGCATATCTTCTGGAACACCTTGAGCGTTTGGTAATTTACCGCCGTATTGGTTACATTTAGCAACGAATTCTTGTGGAACTGATGATGAACCGTGAAGAACGATTGGATAGTTAGGGAAACCAGCTTCAGCTAGAGCATCTTTGATTTCTTTAAGTCTATCGAAGTCTAATTTAGCTTCACCAGCAAATTTGTAAGCACCATGAGAAGTACCGATAGCAATTGCTAAAGAGTCGCAACCGGTTTGTTTAACAAATTCAACAGCTTCTTTAACGTTTGTATATTTAGCATCTTTAGCATCAACGTTAACATCATCTTCAACACCTGCAAGTTTACCAAGTTCAGCTTCAACTGAAACTCCTCTTTCGTGAGCGTATTCAACAACTTTCTTAGTAACTGCAACGTTTTCTTCAAATGAGAATCTGCTTCCGTCGATCATAACAGAAGAGAAACCGCCATCGATACAAGATTTACAAATTTCGAAATCAGCACCGTGGTCTAAGTGAAGAGCGATAGGCACTGTAGTAGTAGCTAAAGCTGCTTCAACCAATTTTACAAGGTAAGTTTGGTTAGCGTATTTTCTAGCACCTGCTGAAACTTGAAGAATGATTGGTGATCTTGTTTCTTCAGCAGCTTCTGCGATAGCTTGCAAAATTTCCATGTTGTTAACATTGTAAGCACCGATAGCGTATCCGCCTTCTAATGCTTTTCTGAACATTTCTTGTGTTCCAACTAATTTTCTTTCACTCATGTTGAGTTCTCCTTCTTTCTATGTAAAGTTCATTTACATAGATAAAAATATAACAAAAATAAGTGAATTTCAAGTAAAAAGGTCTGTTAGAAATTTCTAACAGACCTTTTTAAACTTAACCTCTTGCGCAAATTGTCTGTGCAACATACACACCTGAAGCTGAAGCCTGAATTAATCCCCTTGTTACACCAGCTCCATCACCAATCGTAAACAAGTTTTTAACCCCTTCTGTTTCCAGCTCATCAGTTAATTTAACCCTTGCTGAGTAGAACTTAACTTCAATACCATAAAGCAGCGTATATCTTGAAGCAGTTCCCGGTGCAATCTTATCAAGTGCAAACAGCATTTCAATAATACTCTTCATTTGTCTGTAAGGTATAACCAAACTCAAATCACCAGGAGTTGCACAAGTCAAAGTCGGTTCAATAATACTTGATTTAATTCGTTCAGGAGTTGAACGTCTTCCTTCAAGCAAATCTCCAAACCTTTGAACAAGGATTCCGCCCGCAAGCATATTTGCCAAACTTGCAATACGCTGACCGTAAGCAATTGGTTCTTTAAACGGTTCTGTAAACTTTTCACTTACTAATAGAGCAAAGTTTGTGTTATTAGTTTTAATATTCGCATAGCTATGACCGTTAACTGTTGCAATACCATTATAATTCTCTTGCACAACCTCCCCGTTAGGATTCATACAGAATGTTCTGACTGCATCCCCGAATGTTGGAGAATAGTAAACCAATTTTGATTCATAAAGTTTATCGGTCAAAGGAGCAAATACCGGAGCAGGAAGTTCAACACGAACCCCTACATCAACCGCGTTATTTACCATACCGATTTTGTTTTTAGCAAACTCTTGAGTTAACCAATCTGCACCCTCGCGGCCCGGAGCAATAATTGTGTATTCTGCCTTAATAGTTTCACCGTTATCAAGCACAATACCTTTTACCTGTTCACATTCAACGATTAAACTTTGTGCTGCAACATTGTTTAAAATAGTAATTTTATCTTCCAAATAATCTTGCATGTGTTTTAAAACATCAAGACTTCTTTCTGTACCCAAATGTCTTACCGGAGAATGAACTAATTTAAGCTCCGCTAATGAAGCTTGTCTTTCAATCTCACGGAAGGTTTCCATATCCGTACCAAATACTTCATCAGTTGCACCGTGTTCAAGATACAAATCATCAGCGTATTTAATATATTCTTCTACTTTTTCTCGACTCATATAATCAACAAGATGCCCGCCGACATCAGGAGTAAGTGTTAACTTCCCATCAGAAAAAGCACCTGCACCGCCCCAGCCGCAAAGCAAACCGCAGCGTTTACAGTTAACACATTTTGGAGAGCCGTTTCTAATAGGACAAATTCTCTTTTCAATTCTCTGCCCTTTTTCAATCAGCACAACTTTCCAATCAGGACGAAGTTTAACAATCTCAAGCGCAGAAAAAATCCCTGCAGGACCAGCCCCGATAATCGCAACATTATACATACCCAATACTCCTAAATAAGCTATTACTTATTTACGATAGCTTAAACAAGGGGATAAAACAAGTGGGAGTCGTAGGTGGGTTACCGTCGTGTATTAATATAATATGCAGGAATTTAATTTTAACCCATCACAGCCAATTAACAAATCATTCCCACACTAAATCTTTAATATTATATTTATCCTCGCCATTACACCAATCAATATCATAATATTTTCTGTCCGCAAACTTTTGAAAGCTTGAAAATTCCCAATCTTTAGGAGATTTTGCACAATCATGTTGAACAGAATTATAATGAATATAGTCAATATGACGATAAAAATCTTCTTGATATACAATAGTATGTTCAAAATATCTGCGCTGCCAAATATCACGTTCTTGTTTATCAATATTGCTTTGAGTTAATTCATAATCCTCAATTTTACTTATATCAAAATTCTGAGAAAAGTGTGTTTTGAGTTGTCTTATAATACTAGGATAGTTTTTTATATTATAAACTTTCAAAAGCATATGAATATGATCAGGCAAAACGCATATTGCGATAATATCAAAACCAAAATTATAATGAGCCTGTTATAAAAACATAAAAATTTTCTACAAATACACGATGATAATTCATTGTATTATTGTAGCCTGAACATAATGACATGCTGAGATGGGTTACAAACAATATTTGAAAAATTATTGCAAATATTGACGGTACCCCATCCTACACGCTTACATAATAAATGTTAAGCAAATTAGAAAAATGTTACAATCGGCGCAAACGTAGTAGTAGTAATAACAGTAGCAGTAGTAGCATTTAACTCTAACCGCAATTACCAAAATTTAATTGTTTTATATTAGATATCAGGGAATTAACTATATTACATAAGAAAGGTTGGTTAGAATGAGATTTAATGTAGGAACAGCTTTTAAGTATTTAGAACAAGCACCTGTTGGCACGCTTATTGAACACACCCCGAAAGGTGTTAAAAACTGCAAAGTTTTTTATCGAAAAACTTCTTCGGATTCGCTAGAAAAAATAGTTGATAGAGCAGACGGTACAAAATTTACCAGTCAGTTTAGCGGACAAACCGATAATTATCAATTAACTGAGTGTGTAGCTCAAAATTCCAAAGGCAAAATTAAAGTAGGATATAATACGCCATGGCATAAAAAAGTAACACAAATCGACATCCCAAAAGAAAATGGAACAGACTACTTTGTTAGATATGAACAATATTCTCCTGAAGCAAATTTTAATGATATAGATTATAGTGCAAATAATAAGTTTGGCAATTTATCTGAAAAATATAATAGCTTAATTAAATATATTATGGGTACGTAACGTATGGCACATAGGATGGATTGCAGGCAAGGTTTGCAATGATTATGGACATAAAATTATAACCAATCGCGACAAATCAAAAAATAAAAAACCCTTGTAAGATTTCTCTTACAAGGGTCTCCATATTATCTTATTGTGATGGGTTACAAACAATTTTTGATAAATTATCACAAACCTTGACGGCAATCCATCTTACAAATTATTCTTCATCAGAAACTGGAGAGTCATTTCCACCAACTAATTCAGGTGAACCGAACATTCCTTCAATCTCTTCTAAGATTGCAGAAGGTTTTCTTGCCTGATTGCGTTGAGCAGCTCTTTTTTGAGCTTCTCTATCACGCTCTTCACTAGCAAATGACAAGTGATGATAACCTGTACCGGCAGGGATAAGACGACCGATAATAACGTTTTCTTTCAAACCTCTTAACAAGTCTTTCTTACCATCTACAGCAGCTTCTGTAAGGATTCTTGTAGTTTCTTGGAATGAAGCAGCTGAAATGAATGATTCAGTGTTCAATGAAGCTTTTGTAATACCCAATAACATGTATTCACAAGTTGCTTCCTGACCATCGTGTTCTTTTACAGCTTTGTTTTCATTTTCAAATGTTTGAAGTTCTACAAGCTCACCAGGTAACAAGTTTGTATCACCTGAATCAACTACACGAACTTTCTTAGTCATCTGACGAACGATAATTTCAATGTGCTTATCCGCAATTTCTACACCTTGTGAACGGTAAACACGTTGAACTTCGTCTACCAAGTATTGTTGAGCTACTTCCGGTCCGCAAAGTCTGATTACATCGTGCGGGTTCAAAGGACCGCTTGTTAAAGGCTGACCTTTTTTGATTTTTTGTTTATTTTGAACCACGATACTAGCATCAATTGCGAACTTGATTTCAGATCTTGAACCTTCATCAGTTACTAAGAATAATCTAGGTACATCGTCTTCAATTTCGATTTCAGCAGTACCGTCAGCTTCTGCCAAAATAGCACAATCTTTAGGTTTTCTTGCTTCAAGAAGTTCTTCAACTCTTGGAAGACCTTGAACGATATCGCCTGTTTTTTCTCTTTCGAATACCAATGTAGCAAGCATATCACCACGTAGTACCAAAGAACCTTCCATAACCTGTAACATTGTACCAGG
>JAMPIM010000076.1 GCA_023662705.1 Candidatus Gastranaerophilales bacterium
TTATAACATACTTTTTGCTTTTAAGGTATTATTTAATTATGAAACCAAAAGTTATTGCAATAGTTGGGCCTACGGCGAGCGGAAAAACAAAGATGGCTATAGATTTAGCCAAGCAACTTGATGGCGAAATTGTTTCAGCAGATTCGCGTCTTGTGTATAAAGGTTTCGACATAGCTTCCGCTAAGCCGACATTAGAAGAACGTGACGGTGTTCCGCATCACCTGATTGATATTGTTGAGCCAGAATTTGATTATTCGGCAGGAAATTATTGTGATGATGCAAGAGCCGCGATTTATGATATTTTGAACCGCGGAAAAACTCCGATAGTTGCCGGAGGAACGGGACTTTATTTTAGAGTTTTGCTGGAAAATTATGATTTGCCGCGGGTTGAAGCTAATCAGCAGTTACGCGATGAATTTAATTTGCGCGAACGTGAAGATTTGCTTGAAGAGGTTAAAAGACTTGATCCTGTTTCTTATGAAAGGCTCTTTGATTCTAATAAGCGCAGAATTGTGCGCGCTCTTGAAGTTATGAAGATTCTGGGTAAACCTTTCTCGGAGGTTTCGGGAGAAAAAGAACCTGAGTTTGATGTTGAGTGGAGAATGCCTTATATTGAATCGCGTGAAGTTCTTTATGAAAGAATTAATAAACGTGTAGATATTATGGTGGAGCAGGGATTGATAGAAGAAACTCAAAATCTTTTAAAGAAGCACGGACGGATTAAGAATTTTGTCTGTACAATCGGTTACAGGGAAGTTTTAACATATTTAGACGGCGAAGCAACTTTAGAAGAAGCTTTGGATAAGCTAAAACAGCATACAAGAAATTATGCAAAACGTCAGTTAACGTGGTTTCGGGCAAATCCTGAACTGGAATTCGATTTATAGCCACACAGTATGATTGCCAAATTACCTTGCTTGCGGTATTCTTGTTATACGAGGAGAGGGTATATGACGGTTATTGAAAAAATTAATGAAATTAATACAGTTATAAAAGAAGTTTTTGAATTTACTCAGGCAAATGAAACAGTTAAAGCTGATTTTGATGAATATCTTGCCACTATGGGTGCAAGAAATATTTCATTAAACCAGATGGAAAAAATATTCTTGCCATATATTTTTGAGCGCAGAATTAATGATAAATCCATTATGGAAATGTTTCTTGAAACAGCTTCCAATAAAGAGATTGCAGAAGCTCTTGTTAATGCTGAATCTTCAATTTTTGAGATAAAAAGAATTTTGAAAAACGGGTTTGAACTCTATAACCTGATTAACGAAAAAACTTATACTGTTTTATCTCTTACTAAAATGACTAATTTTAGAGGGGTTTATGCAGGACAGTATATTGTTGCAAGAATTTTTGAGTTCAGAGATGAGTTCTATATGATAGAAATCTCAAGCATACTTTCTCATTCACAGAAAGATGAAGCTATGAGATATGCGGTTATGAAACTTGTTCAAGACCCTAAATTGCTATATCTTCATAACTCTGAAAAAGAAGAAGAAATCAAAAATGTTATTTCTGAAATGTATACAAAATTCATTTCAACATTTGATAAAGATATTATTTTAACAACTAATAAACACGCTGATGATATTATCGGTGCATTTAACGATGGTGAAGAAATTAATCTTGAAGACAAATTGTCTAAGCTTGAAACACCAAGATTTTTCCATGTAAAAGAACTTGATAATAATTATTCAAATTTCTTAGAAAACTCTCTCGGGGGCTTTGCTTCACACGAGGAAACTTATGATGTTGCGGTAATCTTTGATAAGGAAAAAGGTTTGTACGCAATTCCTTTCTATGAAACATTTACAAAGATTTTTGAAGATAAAGATTCTGTAGAGAATGCAAAAGGCTGTGTTCAATATTTCTTATCAAACGAATCTGTGCCTGATTCGATTTTGGAGAGAGTTTCTGCTCAATATCCTAATTTTATGGAAGTTATTAACGAACTTATGGGTACAGAAATGACTTTTGAAGGGATGTTGAAAGAGTTTAAATCATCTTATTTGAAGAATAGAATTTATTCTTCTGCAACGGTATTATTCTGTTCAAATGCGTTTTCGGATGTTTTTGATGTTATTTCAACTCCAAAACCTGAACAGCCTGTTGTAACAGAAAAAGTCGGAAGAAACGATCCTTGTCCTTGCGGCAGCGGTAAAAAATTCAAAAACTGCTGTGGAAAAGTTTAGACGCTTTTAGCTAAGGCTTCATAAACCTCAGGTGCAATAAGACCGTTTTCGACGTCTTCTTGAATAATGGCGAGTGCGGCTTCGCGGCTCAGTGGCTCTTTATAACAGCGGTCTTCTCTTAAGGCACTGTATTTATCTGCTGTGATCAGTATTTGTGCGCCAAGGTCATCGCCCGCGTTATGATGATTTTTTATCATATTTAATGCGTCTTCGCTTAAATTCTGATTCTTTAGCAGTTCATAGCTTAGCTCTGAATGAAGCTGCATGATTTCGTGCTCTTCTTCAGTAAGTGCACCTGCTTTGTTTAGGATTGAAGACGGGATTAGTACTTTCCCGTAGTCGTGGAACATTGCAGCTTCCTGCAAATCAGGAAGGTTTACTTCTGATTTCATTTCCCGCGGAAGAGCAGAGTAGATTTGTGCGGCGACAACCCTTGTTTCTCTGAGATGTCCGCGTTTTAGTTGTTCAAGTTCTGGCATGTTGAGCTTAAGCGGGATTTTGTATTTGTTTAATAGTTCTTTTATCTTCGGATTAGATTTTGCTTCCGCCAGTATTTGTTCTTCCGAACCAAATCCGCTCTGGAGCGGATTTGAACTGAATCCGTCACCAACAGGCTCGCTCTGAATCTGCGGGTTGTAGACCGCAGGTGCACTCTTGAACGAGAGTTTGGGGATATTCAAATTTAACGGAAAGTTGTAAATAAACGTCATTTAATCGCGATTTTCTATTAATGTGACTACACTTATAGTATTAAAGTATTTGTTTAATAAAAAATTGCTTAAAAACAAATTAATGTTAAGAAAATTATACTGTGTTACATAACTTAACAGAAAAGCAATTATTTTGAGAAAGATAACTTTATATAAATGTGTAGTTACTTTAAAGGTGTGAATTTATGGTAAATATGTATTCAGGTTCAATGATGCCGATGGGTATGAATATGGGTATGGGAAATACTCAGGGTTCAGGAAATGTTCATCAGGCTTTGAAGACAAAATACGGTGTCGGTTATGAAGACTTTGGTTCAAGACCTTATGCTCAGCCTTATCCGATGGCAATTGTTCCGCGCAGACCTGAGTCTGGCATTGATAAAACGTGGCTTGGCAGATTTATAAAAAGATGTTTCATAACTTAAACCTTTGGGCGGAGCATATCTCTTTTGTTGTAGTTTTTGCTTCTATTTGTGCTATGATGAATAGGTAAATTATATAGGAGTTTTGCTATGGCTAAAGATTGCAGTTTTGATGTCGTTTCCGAATTTGATAAACAAGAGCTTGTGAACGCAATTGATCAGGTTAAGAGAGATTTAACTTCACGTTTCGATTTGAAGAATTCTAATTCAAATATTGATTTGGAAGCTGATAAATCTATAACAATTACTACAAGTGATGATATGAAACTTAGAAATATCTATGATATTTTGCAATCAAAGCTTGTTAAACGCGGTTTGAGTATCAAAATTCTTGACGCACAGCCTGTAGAAAACGCACTCGGAGGCAATGTTAGACAAGTTTATAATTTAAGAAAAGGTTTGACACAGGAGCTTGCTAAGAAAATAGTCGCTGATATTAAGGATTCAAAACTAAAAGTTCAAGCTTCTATTCAAGGCGAGCAGGTTCGTGTAAGCGGAAAAAGCAAAGACGATTTGCAGGATGTAATCCAACTTCTTCGCTCAAATGAAGATAAATACGATTATCCTTTGCAATTTACCAATTACAGATAACCCAACCAACGCGAACCCACCAGTAGTCCCTTCAAAAGGAGCACGGACGAAGTAAAATTTAAGTTGGTAATCAGACGGAATGTGCTCCGCCCAAAGGTTAAAGAATGTCAAATATTGAAAACACAATAGATAGAATACAAGAACTTATTGAAACGAAGGCTGATGAGCAGCTTCGTGATGAGTTAAATGCTTTTCACGAAGCGGATATTGCGGATATTTTCCAGCAGCTTAGTGCGGAAGAACGTCTGGCGTGTTTTACCAAGCTTGATGAAGAAAAAGCGGCGGATGTTATTGAGTATTTGCCTGCTCAGTTACAGGTAGAAATCTTAGGTGATATTGATGAAACTCTTGCTTCGCGTTTGATTTCAAAACTCCCTCACGATGAAGCTGCGGACGTTTTGGGCGAGATGGAAGAGGATGAGTCTCAGACTTATTTGGACAAACTTCCTGAAAAATTCTCTTCTGAAATCCGAGAACTTTTGACATATAACGAAGATACGGCGGGTGGTATTATGACACCTGTTGTACTTACTGTAAGTTATACTATGAGTGTTAAAGATGCTCTTGATACAATCAGAATTAAAGCTGAAAAAGAGAATATGGAGCTTTATTATGTTTATGCTGTTGATAAACATAACCATCTT
>JAMPIM010000077.1 GCA_023662705.1 Candidatus Gastranaerophilales bacterium
CTTGAAGCACTAAACCTGCCATTTGAGTTGAAACAAAACAAAGTTTTTTAATCGGACCGATTGGTTCTTTTTCCACAAGAACAGGGGTCGGACTCTTCATAAGTTGTTTTAATTCCGCATAAACAGCCTGAGGGTTGTCAAAATACATAACCACAGGCGTTGCAGAACCTTTTAAGAATAAGATTACAGCCTGTCTTGTTTTCTGAGGTGTATTAAAGTTCTGAACCATAATTGTTCTCCTTTTCTTTTGAACATAGCCATATTATAATATAAATAACTATGATTGAAAAGATTAATGAAATACTAAAAACTGACGGCGTTATAGCTTTTGTTACAGACACGGTCTGGGGACTGGGATGTCTTCCAACAAGCGAAAAAGCTGTTAAAAAGATTTATGATATCAAACACCGCGAAGCAAAAAAACCGCTTATTCTTATGAGCAATGAAGTTTACAATCTGTTTGATTATGTAAAACAGCCTATCGAAAAAGAAGCCCAGCGTTTAATAAAAAAACATTTTCCGGGAGCACTGACTCTTGTTCTGGAAAAATCCGAAAACACGCCTGATTATATAACCTCATCTATGCCAACCGTAGGAATCCGTATTCCTGATAACGAAACTTTTTCAAAAATCTGCGGTTCAATTAACGGACATGTGTTAGCAACCACAAGTGCCAATCTGTCTGGCGACCCCGCAGCCTTAACCTACGAAGAAGCTGTTGCATATATCGGAGATAAAGCTGACCTTGTTATTCCGTCTTATGGATGCGAAGCACAAGGACGCGCTTCAACAGTTGCAGGGTTCAAAGACGGTGAAGTTGTGATTTATCGTCAAGGAGAAGTTGAAATCATCTAAGCTTCATCTTCAATTTTTGATTCCGGCGTTTCAGATTCTGCCTGCGCATATTGATTAATAGCTTTGCCTTCATTTTTAACTACGATTTTTTCATCGTCTTTAGAAAGTTCGGCTTTTTGAGGCTGTTGGTTTGTTTGAGCTTTTTCCTGTTCTTCACAGTATTTCATATACTCATCATAAGTAATCTTACCATCAGAATTCGCATCGATTTCTTCTGAATACTTATCATCGCCTTCTTCCGCATAAACAGCTTCGCCTTTAGACTCGATTTGACGGATTTGCTCACTGCTTTTTGCTCTATCAGAATGTAGTTGAAATTGCAGTCTGTTTTGAAGAATTTCACTACGTTGAGAATAACTTATATCGTTCTCATCACAATAATCATTAAATTCTTGAAATGTAATTACACCATCTTCATCAGCGTCCATTTCTTTTTGATACATAGGCTCGCCCTTGCGTGCATAAACCACTGAATCATTTTTTCCAACAGAAGTTGAAGTTAAATTACTTAAACTTTGAATAAGGGATAAATCCAGACTATTTACCATAATTGAATCCTTTCAATGATACTATTCTTATTATAACGTGCTTTTGAAAAATCTCAATCTTATGTTACAATCAAATCAAGTGTTTATTATTTTTTGAAGAGGATGAGTAAATGAAAATTCTTATATCCAATGATGACGGAATTTTGTCTAACGGTATTCGTGCATTAATTGAAGCGTTATCACCTTGCCACGAGGTTTACGTTGTAGCACCTGATAGAGAAAGAAGTGCCGCAGGACATTCGCTCACCCTGCACACACCGCTTCGCGTTGAAGAAGTTGAACCAAAATACGGCGCTAAACGCTGCTGGATGACAACAGGCACACCCGGAGATTGTGTAAAACTTGCTATTAACGCTATTTTATCAGAAGAAGAAAAACCCGATTTGGTTATTTCAGGAATTAATCACGGCCCGAATTTAGGAGCAGACATTCTTTATTCAGGAACAGTTAGTTGTGCCATGGAAGGCGCAATGATGGGATATCCGAGCATTGCAACATCTTTAGCAAGTATGAAAACCGAATACGAAGATTTCAAATTTTCGGCAGCATTTGTAGCAGAATTAATCAACAGATTGGATGCTTACAAAATCCCGCCAAAAACAATCTTAAATATTAATATCCCAGGTCTTGAAAAAGAAGACATCGGAGGAATCGCCGTAACCGAACTCGGAAGCAGAATGTTCACTGATGAATACGAAAAACGAGTTGACCCGCGCGGAAAAGTTTATTACTGGATGGCAGGTGAATTAATAACCGAGCCTGAAGAGTCTTCAACAGATATTGCAGCTGTCAGAAATAACATGATTTCTATCACTCCGATTACTTACGAAATGACACGTACAAACTTAATGCAAGAGCTTTCAGACAGCTTGTGTCATGAAGATGTTTGTTCTTGGTTCTAGACTTATTTTTTGTGCTAGAATTTTTGTATGAAAAACATCAGACAATCAAACATTAATATACACAAAGATGCGTGGGTTGAGATTAATCTTGAATCTTTGGCACAAAATATTCAGGAAATCAAAAAAGGAATCCCGAAATACAAAAAAATGATGGCAATTGTTAAAGCTGACGCATACGGTCATGGTGCACAAATGCTTGCCCAAACAATGCTTGCCTCAGGTGTGGACGCATTTGGTGTTTCATCAGTTGACGAAGGTCTTGATTTAAGACAGGCTAAAATCAAAGCTCCGATTCTTGTTGTCGGTGCAGTTCCTGTTTGGGCAGTAGAAACCGCAGCACAGAATGATATCGCGATTTCTATTTTCAACGAAACTCATTTAAAAGCCTGCAAAGAAGTTTACGAACGCACAGGCATCCGTCCTAAAGTCCACGTAAAAATAGATACAGGAATGAACCGTATCGGGGTTCGCTCCGAAAACGGGGGTAAATATATAAGGGAAGTACAGCAAGCTGATTATTTGGAATTGAGAGGAATCTTTACTCACCTTGCTGCAGCTGAAGAAGAATCTGAAACCGCTGAGCAAATCAGACGCTGGAACGAAGCAATTGAGGGAGTTGATACAAAAGGATTATTATTGCATGTCCAAAATACAGCAGGAACCTTTGCTTACGATTTCCCGTCAAACATGGTTCGCGTAGGAATTTCTTTATACGGCTTGTATCCTGATTTACCGCCAAAATATAATTACAGACCAAAATTAAAACAAGTAATGAGTCTGAAAGGAAGAATTACAAATATCCACG
The DNA here is from genome assembly GCA_023662705.1 of Candidatus Gastranaerophilales bacterium. Classification (GTDB taxonomy): domain Bacteria; phylum Cyanobacteriota; class Vampirovibrionia; order Gastranaerophilales; family Gastranaerophilaceae; genus CAG-196. The sequence continues at coordinate 3,111 of JAMPIM010000077.1, forward strand.
AAGTTCATACAGGAGAAGGCGTAAGCTACGCACATACATTCACAGCTTATGAACCAACCCGTGTTGCTACTATTCCAATCGGTTATGCAGACGGGGTTTCAAGGAACTTATCAAATAAAATCTACGGCAAGCTTAACGGCGCAAAAATCCGTCAGGTCGGAAATATCACGATGGATCAAATGATTTTTGACCTTGCTGATATAAATGCAGAAGTCGGAGATGTGGTTACTCTTTTAGATGAAGAAGATTTGAGCCTTGATAGCTGGGCAGAAATCTTAGGCACAATAAACTACGAATTAACCTGTAGATTAAAGGTGCGTTTACCGAGAGTTTATACTCGATAGGAGAATGTTTTTAGTTAGAATTTAATTTAGACTCCTGAAAAAGGAGATTACTATGTTGAATCAAATCGAAAATATTGAAGCACGTCAGATTCTTGATTCCCGCGGAAACCCGACTATTGAGGTTGAAGTAGAACTTATTGACGGAATAAAAGCACACGCATCAGTTCCTTCAGGAGCTTCAACAGGAACTTTTGAAGCAGTTGAACTAAGAGACAAAAGTCCTAATGATTATTTCGGCAAAAGTGTCGGAAAAGCCGTCGACAATGTTAATACCATAATATCTCAAAGCCTTATGGGAGAAGACCCGTCAGAGCAGAGAATGATAGATAACTTAATGCTTGAACTGGACGGAACATTCAACAAATCTAACCTTGGCGCAAACGCAATCCTCGGAACTTCGCTTGCCTGCGCCCGTGCATCTGCAAAATCTTATGATATGCCGCTATACAGATACTTAGGCGGAGTAAA
>JAMPIM010000078.1 GCA_023662705.1 Candidatus Gastranaerophilales bacterium
GATGCGGATGAAAATTTTGCAAAAACAATGAAAAAAGGTGATTTCGTTGTTGCAGGAAACAATTTTGGCTTAGGTTCATCACGCGAACATGCTCCGCAGATTATTAAAATTGCAGGAGTTGGTGCTGTAATCGCAAAATCTTTTGCAAGAATTTTTTACCGTAACGCGATCAATATCGGACTTTTGGCAATCGAATGCGACACTGATGGAATTGATGCAGGTGATGAATTAGAGCTTGATATCAAAGGCGGAACACTTAAAAATTTAACAAAAGGCACTATTACCGCTATTGAACCATTACCTGATGTTATGATAAGATTACTCAATGATGGCGGTCTTATTGAGCATATCAAAAAGAACCATGATTTAATACTTAATTAGGAGAGAAGAATGGCTGATACAAAAATACATCTTGAATGCCCTGCTTGCGGGAAAGAAATGACAAAATTATATATGGCAGAAGCCGGTGTGAATATTGATATTTGCCTTGACGGATGCGGCGGAATCTATTTTGATAACAGAGAACTCGAAAAATTCGACGAATCTCATGAAAAAATTGACGAAATTTTAAATGCAATCGAAGGCAGACACTTTGAACCTGTTGAAGATAAAGAAGTTCGTCTATGCCCTGTTTGCGAAGTGCAAATGTCTAAAATGGGTGCAGCTAACGGCGAAGTTCAAATCGATGTTTGCAACCATTGCGGCGGTAAATTCCTTGACAATGGAGAGCTTCTGAAAATAAGAGAAGCTGAAGCTAAAACTAATTCAAAAACAGAGGAATTATTGACTGTAATGTATGAAGAGAACTTAAGAGATGTTGCAGGAAACAATTCACAAGGGTTTGCAGGCAGAGAAAAACGAAGAGGATTCTTTGAAGACCTTGCAAAAAGATATTTTATGTAATAAAAAGCGGAGTTTAAACTCCGCTTTTTATTTGAAACATTGTTCTGTCAAATTCATAAAAATCTCTGATAATACTTTCAACTCCGTCAATTCGCTGATAAAACTCAATAGGTTCTAATGAAGCTATTGCAATAATCCTGCCAATCCCCGCGCCTTTAGCGGAATTAATCCCTGCAATTGCATCTTCAACAACAACACAATCTTTTGGATTCAAACCTATTTTGTCTGCTGCAATCATAAAAATATCAGGAGCAGGTTTTCCCGGAATTGTTCCATCGGAATAAACAATCTTGTCCAAGTCAAACCATTTTTCAAGATTGAATTCTTTAATATAAAACTCAACATTATCCCACTCTGACATTGTTGCAATGGTTCGTGGAATATTGTTTTCTTTTAAAAAGTCTAAAAACTCTACAGCACCCGGAGCCAGTTTAAAATTTTCAGGATCTAAAAGACATCTTTTTCTGTAAAGAGACTCTTTCTCGTAAGCGTATTTTGCAACCATTTCTTTAGTTGGTTTTTTGCCGATTGCGTATTCTATAATATCTTCGTTTGTATGCCCGAACATCTTATCGCGCATCTCTTCATCAGTAAATTCAACACCTCTAAGTATCTTTGAGAATTCCCTCCACGCGTCATAATGGAGTTGAGAATCCCAATATAGTGTTCCGTTAAAATCAAAAATTATTCCTTGCATAAAACAATAATACCCCATTGATAGGTTTTTCTCAATATGCTAAAATAGATATATAAAAGAGAGAGCGGATATGAAATTTAACTTAAATTTAGAAGACATTAAATACATAAAGATTTTATACAAAGATATTAACGGAAACCCATGTACAATTAAATCAGCAATGAAATCAGTGAGTGAGCGTGAAATTATTGCTTGTGCAAAGTTTGAAAACGGATTACAAATAGAATCTCCTCAAGAGGTTACATTGAGTATTGTCTGCCACGATGGATTATACAGAACAAAAACCAAGCTCAAATCCGTTGACAATGAAGAACCGTATATTTTCTTCGCATTGGAAACTCCGCAAGGATTGGAATATCAGCAAAACAGAGAATATTTCAGAGTTCCAGTGCAGTATCCCTGCATTTACACGATAACAACAGAAGATAAAATAAAAGAATTCAAAACACATACTCTTGATATTTCAGCAAACGGAGTAAGTATTTTTATGCCTGTACATGAAATCTCTAATGAAGAATCAAGAATTGAAATTTCTTTTAATGATATTAGTATCGCATCAGGTATTAAATACGTTAGAAGCGAAAAAACAGAAAGCGGATACAAATTATCTTTCACCTACACAGCAATATCAAATCTGGACAGAGATTTTATCTCTCAAGTTTGTATAAAAAAACAGTTAGAACAAAAAAAGAATTCAATAAAATAAACTAACTTCCTTGTCGAAACCAGTTTACAAATTGATTGAAAAGGGTATCCTGCGGAATTTCTTTTTCGTCGATATCTGATTCAAAAGAAATCTCATCTGTATCTTTTTCGTCTTTGTACTCAAACATGTCTTCATCAGGCTGGTCTTTGCGTTTTTTCCCTTGTTTCATATACATGCCGCCGCCGCCCATACCGCCGCCGTCTTTGTATGCAGCTTGAGTTTTAAATTGGTTGATACTGTTATTTCCGAAATCGAAAGACATTTTCTTGTCTCCGAATTTGTAAATTGTATATTGATTGGGATAACTTCCACCCTCATGATAACGTGTTTTTTACAAAAATCAAGCCTTTTGTTATTAAGACCCGTTTTATGTATAATATCCGTATGATTAAAAAGTTTTTTTCTGAAATATTAATGGTAATATGCATGATTTTGTTTATTATATGTGCAACTGTTATTGTTCATGTATTATTAAATTTATTATTATATCTTGGAGTTCCTGAACACATTGTAGATTTTCTATACAATATTTTACCTGTATTTGTATTATTATTTATATTTGGTGTTTATAGCTTAATATCAACAATACTCAACAGAAGAATAGTAAAAGAACGCAAAAAAAGACTAAAACAATTATACATCTTTCTTGAACCCTATGATAACATTTGGAAATATTTAAAACTAAAAAACAAATTTGTAAGAGTTGAATTAAAATGTTTATTAATCAATCTTAGTGATGAAAAAACTTTATGTAAAATAAAGACTTCAACCAACGACAATATTCAACCGTGTTTTGATATGATATGTGACAATTTTAATTCAAAAACTACATTTAACGATTTATTTGAACTGATAAAAAAATCAAAATTTTACACAGATATTAAATATGAAATAAGCATAAAAAGTTGCGATACTTCTATTGAAAAAATTGACATTAATAATTGCTCAGAACTTGAATTAACAAGTCTTCCGGGAATTAATATTGCTCTTGCAAAACGTATTATTAAACAGCGTAATGTCATAAAAGGGTTTAAAAACAAAGTTGATTTTTTAGAATTTTTAAACATCAAACCCCATTTAACCGAACAAATTAAATCAAATATTAAAATCAAAAAAAGAAGAATTTTAAAACCGATGAAACTATTTAAAGAAAGACAAATTGACTTATAGTCTTTCATGTAATTATCGCTATTGACTTCTATTTAGAATAAAAAATGTCAATAGTTATTTACCCCTTTTTGGAGTAAAGATTTGTAAATTCTGATTTTTCCAAATAGGCATGGGGAGCATGGTCGATTGTAAACATTTTTACGAAATTGTTTACTTGATAAAAAAGATGGAAAGATTATGATATATACATAACCTGAAAGGAGTGATGGCTACTAGACTTGGGGAGAGTCACAAATCAA
>JAMPIM010000079.1 GCA_023662705.1 Candidatus Gastranaerophilales bacterium
AAAGGAGGTTAAAATGACGATTAGAAAACTTACTGTGGCAGCTGCAATTGCCGTTGGTATAGCAACATGTTCATTCAATGCGGCAATGGCAGCATGTCCATGCGAACAGCAGCCGATTGTTTCACAAACACCTTGCGGCTGTAATGAGCTTCCGGTAGTTACAGGGGCTGCTTGTCCTTGTGATCAGAAGCCTGAACCTTGCGGTTGTGATGTAGCTCCGCAATGTCCGGCTGATCCGGTTCCTTCATGTGCTCTTTGTCCAAGTACTAAGGACTTATCAAGAGATAACATGAAACAAGTTTATGCGTATCCGAACGGTATTTACGGATACAACAATTATGTAGGTACAACAGCTGATTCTGTTTACTCTTCAGAAGGGTTCTCTATTAATAGAGATAACTCAAAATTAAGCGCAGGTACAATGGGTACAACAGTTGCAACTGATGGTTCTATCACAGGTGCAGCAGCTCATATTCCTTGTTTGAACGAATTAACTCAACGCAACGGTGTACCTATTATCCGTGATGAAGCTAGAATGGATGGTATGGGATGTCCTATTCAAATGGGTACATCTAACTCAATTCAGGCTATCAAAAAATCATTAGTTCCGTTTGATTTATCACCATTCTCACACATGAGCAATATGACAGGTGCTGCAGCCGGCATGCAGATGCAAATGTTCCCTGACGTTCCAAACGGTTACTGGGCGGCTTGTGAAATCGATAAGCTTGCTACAAATGACGTAGTTGTAGGTTATCCTGACAGAATGTTCAAACCATCAAGAACTATTTCACGTGCAGAATTTGCAACAATGTTGATTAAAGGTTTTGACAGAGATATGTACTCTTCAGCTCCTGAAAAAATCTTCTCAGATGTTCCAACAAACCACTGGGCTAACTCAGCTATTACAGCAGCAGTTCACCAAGACTTGTTGAAAGGTTATCCAAACGGAACATTTATGCCATCACACAACGTAACAAGAGCAGAAGCACTTTGTGCATTGGCTAAAGGTGTAAAATGTTCACCTGTTGATAAATGCAAAGCTCAGGAAATCTTATCTCAATACACAGACGGTAATACAGTTCCTGAATGGGCACAAATTCCTCTAGCAACTGCATTGGAAAAAGGTGCATTAGATAATTCACCTAACCCTAAAACAATTGCACCATTCAAAGATGCTACACGTGCCGATATCGCAGCTATGCTACAAAATATTCGTGTAAATGCAGGTATCGATAAGAACCCTGTAACTGCAAACAATGATTGTCCGATTTGTCCTGTTGACAAAAAAGCATTCGTAGAAAACGAAGAATTGGTTAAAATTCCTACATTACAGTTAGAATTCAAAGATCAGGTAACAGCTAAATCATCTCACGTAGGTCAGAGATTTGCAGCTAAAACTCTTGAAGACGTAACAATTAACGGTCACTTATACCCTTGCGGTTCAAATGTACACGGTAAAGTTGTTGAAGTTATCCGTCCTTCAGGATGTCAAAAAGGTGCTTTGAAACTTGCATTCACAGATATTGAAAATTGCGGATGTAAGGCAACATTACCTAGACAAATTCTTACTGCTCAAATCGATAAGTCAAATACCCCTAATATCGTATCAAGACTTGTTACAGCACCATTCACATGGGCAGGTTCAATTGTTGGTATTGTAGGTAGAACAACAGGCGGTATGTTGACTTCATTGGGTAACGCAGTTGAAGACGTATCTTCAGGTACAGGTATTGCACTTGGTGAAGTATTACAAGGTCAATTACCTGCAGCAGGCAGAAGTGCAGTTGACGTTGTTAAAGACACTGTTAAAGCTCCAATCGACTTCACAAGAACAGCTTTATCAGGAACAATGGGTCTATTCCAGACAACAGGCGACGAAGTTGCTTACTTAGTTGATGCTAAAGGATACAAAATCTCAGCTATTAATCCGAAAGAACATGTTACTATAGCATTCGGATGCAGCGGCGAGTAATTTTAATCGTTCGCTCATATAGAAAACCCTCGGCAGTAGTTTTTGCGAGGGTTTTTTATTTTTGTGTATAATAATTATATGGAAAAGAATAAATTTTGTATAATCGCGAATTCTTCGGACTTTGCTGGTATAGGTGCTATTGCTGGCTTTGTAATAACAAATGTTTTATATTCATTAGAAAAAGGATATATTCCTATAGTTGATATGAAATATCACCAGAATCAATATTATAAAGATGGAAGAGAATTTAAGGATAATGCTTGGGAATATTTCTTTGAACAACCGTTTGGTTACACATTAGATGACATAGATGATAATTCAGAAGTGATTTTTTGTCCACAAAAAGTAAAAGTTACTAAAAAATATTGGCTGCCTCAAGCTGCTTTGCCGGAAAATACTGTGGTTTCATTAAGTGAGTCAACAAATATTCTGAGAGAGAATAGCAAAAAATATATTAAATTCAATCAAAAAACTCTTGATTATATGCAAGAACAATATAATAAAATTGTTGGTGAAAATCAAAATGTTTTAGGTGTGCTTGCACGAGGAACGGATTACTCTGTAAGAAAAACAAAAGGTGAACACATTCAACCAAGTGTAAAAGCTATCATTTCTAAAATAAAAGAATATTTAAAAAAGTATCCTGAGATTACTAAGATTTATTTGGCAACAGAGGATGATTTTATATTCAAATCAATCAAATCTCAATTTGGCGATATGATTATTGATAATAACCAATACAGATATGTATATGATTCCAAAGCTAAGCAATATTTATGTGATATTGATGTTGAACGCGAAAATCATTGTTATAATTTAGCCTTAGAATATCTTGCTTCACTGTATATTCTATCAAAATGCAAATATTTTATCGGTGGAAGAACTTCCGGAACAAAAATGCTTTGGATAATGCAGGATAGCTGGCAGGATTTGTATATTTGGAGTTTGGGACGTTATGGCGCGAATAATTTTATAAAGAAAATCTTTAGTGTTTCAAATGATTTAACTATTGGTTATAAGGTACTAATAATCTTAGGATTTAAAATTAAGATTTCTAAACTAAAAAGCTCGATGTAATAACCGAGCTTTTTTAATTTATTTAACCTTCTACATTTTCAAAAACTTCTTCGTGGTGTTCTTCTTGCGGGTTATCATTGCCCCCTTCATTTACCCCTTCAGGAGGTGTTACCTTTTTAGAACGTCTTTTCTTAGGTTTTTCTTCGTCTTCTTCACTATATTCTGTTTCTTCTGCTGTTTCGTCTTCTTCTTCGATTTCTTCTTCATCGGAGTTCATAGCAGCTTCGATTTCATCTTCATCTTTTGCGCGGATTACAGGGATTGAAAGCATTAATGCAACCTGATCACCTTCTTGCTCAAAGTTTAGTTCAAGCATATCTTTATCCATTTCAAGATACTTGGAAAGAAGCTCAATCATTTCGCCTCTCATTTGTTCAAGAACTTTTGGAGTAAGATTTGTTCTATCTTGCATCAATACAAGTTTAAGCCTGTTTGTCGCAACTGATTTTGACGGATCATTTTCAAGTTGTTCTTCTTGCGGGCGGAAGAACTTAGCCACCGTATTATAAAAATCAG
>JAMPIM010000007.1 GCA_023662705.1 Candidatus Gastranaerophilales bacterium
AAAGAGTGCGAGGAATATTTCTGATATTGGTTTATTTTGTCCTTCTGCTGCCATTCTAACCTTTTAATCCCTCTAATGATTTTTTAATGATTTCCAATTGAGTGTCAATTGAAGCGTCAACAATACCGTTATTTGTCTGGAATATGCATCCTCCTTCTTCGATTGAAGGGTCTGCAACGATATTTATTTTTGCGTCTATTCCGTATTCGTAAGTAATATTTGGAATAGAATCTTTAATGAACTGAACCGCTTGAGGTTTTACTCTGATAATGATTTTAGGTTCGTTTTTAGAAACGGTTTTAAGAACATCCACGATTGTATTTATTAATACCTGCGGGTCTTCATCAACTTCTTTTTTGATAATTTTTTTTGCTATATCAACGCTGATTTCAAGAATATCAGGAGCAATGTATTCAAATACATCTTTTTGTGAACCCATAAATTGGGCAAGGTTGTTTCTGAATATTTCCATATCAGCTGATGCTTTTTCAAGTCCTGCTCTGTAACCTTCTTCAAAAGCGGATTTTTTAATATTTTCAGATTCTTCCTGTGCGCGTGAAACCAGATTCCTGTCATCAATTCTTCTGTAACCGCGTCTGCGTGAACCTCTTCTGCGTTCCTGTCTTTGAGTGAAGTCAATGTTTTCAATATCAAAAAGTTCAATTTCAGGTTCTTTTGGAGGTTCAGGTTTAACTTCTTCCTGAACAACAGGTTCCTGAATCTCTGAAACCTCGGGTTCAGGCGAAGCAATATCAGAACCTTCATTTATAATAGGTTCTTCGATTTTCTTTTTCTTGCTTTCCCCAACCTGATGTTTCTTTTTTATAATCATACTTTATATTATACGCTTTCCTCTATGTATTCTGCAACTATTCCTGCAACTCTTAGCGGAAGGCTGCCAAACTCGCCGTCATAGGCTTGGGCAATAAATCTTTTTACAAGCGGACGTTCGTTTTTGAGTACTTTTTCGATTTTTTCACGCGGCTGAGTTCTGTATAGATGTAATAAATCGGCAAGAACATTTTCCTGCGTAAGTTTTTTCTTGATAGGAAGCGATTTTTTCATATCGCTTAAGCATTCTGCAACCAAATCCCCGTCAAGATGTGATTCGAGGTCTGCCATATTCATATATTGTGAAATGACAAGCGAATCGTTTGAATCGAATTTGTTCAGAATTGTTGTAACTTTGTCTTGAGAAAGAACTTTTAACAATAATGCTAATGACATAAGCTTCATTTGTTTATGGCTTATGCCCTGAGGTACGCTTGCGAGAGCAGCTGCTCTTTCTTTTTCCGCTTTTTGCTGAGCTTTCTTTTCTTCTCGTGCTTTTTGAGCTTTTTCTGCATTTCGGGTTGATTCTTCAATCATTTCCTGCTGACGGCGCTGCTGCTCTGCCTGAGCTTGCTGTGCCATTGCATCAATATTTGATTGGCTTTCTGCACGGTTTTTGATTTCTTCGTTAATAACACCTTTTTGCTCAAGTTCTTCAATGCTTTGTTTGTAAACTTTAACTACGTGGTGTTCAACAGCTTGTAATAATTGTTCTTGAGGGATTTTGCGGATCATTGCCTGTTTAGCAACTTCAAAGATAGTAAATGCAATTTTTTGCATAATACTATCCCAATATTGAGGCAGGATTCCTGAATGCACAAGGTCAACAGATTTGTGGAAAGACCATTCCGCAATAACCTGAGTAATAAATACTGCTTGTTCTGCCGTGAGCTCAAGAGCGGTATCGTTGTAGAGCGCTTCTCCTGCAAGCATTGTGAAATTGCCGAGAGTCTTAACAATATATTCTTTCTCAAAGTCTTTCAGGTCTTGCGGAACAAGCTCTTTAGCCTGTTCTGCCATAGACGCTGCAAACCCTTTATAATCAAAACCTTCGATTGGCATTATGTCCTTCCTCCACGGGTACATTAAACCCTATTGTATTATAAGGCATAAACGCGCTATTTTCCTCATATATATTGACGATATTTACTGTTCAATCCAGCTGCGGATTCTTTCACCTGCTTCGGTTTCGTCAACTCCTTCAAATTCACGTTTAAGCTCTCTTAGGGCTTCTCTGATATCAGCGCCTGAGGTTTTGATTGCAGGTCTGTTTTGCTGTTCCAATAAACCTTGCTGTAATTGTGATTGTTTTTCGATTAAGCTTGCTGCGTTCATGCTCAAATCTTTGATTTGCTGTTCTTGAGCAGCGTTTTGTTCTCTTAAGCGTATCATTTCTTCTTCTTGAGCTGCTTTTGCTGCTGCAATCTTTTGAGAAAGTGCTTTGTGGCCGAAGAATAAACCGCCTGCAAGAAGAACGATTGCTAACCACCAAGGGTTTCCGTGTTCTGCTTTGATTGGAGCTTTTACGTTCTTATCACCTGCCATGAACGGGTCAAGAGATTCTGCAAATGCGATTGTTACATTGTTTGCGCTTGCTTTAGGGCTTGCTGCATTTGCTACAAGTTCTTTTAATTCTTCCAGAGTAAGTTCTACAGGAAGTGCATCTTTTTCTAATGTAACAGCGATAGAGATTTCTTCCAAAACTCCTGGTGACATATATTCGTTTGTTTGAACTTTTGTTACACCAAATTGTGTTTCGCGAGCGGTTCTTGAATAGCTTCTGTTTTGAGAAGAATCAGAACTTCCGGCAGGCAAACCGTTTGGAAGGTAAACACTTACGGCGTTAGTATTTTTGTTAACATCCTGAGTTTGGTCGCCTAAACCTTCTGAGAAAGTCTGTTCGTTTACGGCAGTTTTTCTGGTTGGATCGTATTCGATTGTGAATCTTTCTACAGGAGCTTGTTTCAAGAATGTTGAAACTGTTGCAACATACTTTCCTGAGCCGATTAATCTGTTCAACTGCGCAGAAACCTTTTCCTGCATATATTTATCGTTTTCACGAAGTCTGTCAAGCATTTCTGATTGAGCATTAACAAGGCTGTTATAAACATGTCCGTTTGTATCAGTGATTGAGATATTTTCTGATGTAAGACCTGAAACACTACCTAAAAGAAGGTTTGATACAGCTTTGATTTTACCCATATCAAGTACCTGTCCAACTGATACAGTCAGCTGAACTGTTGCTGTTACAGGTTTTTGCATAGATGAAAACATTGACTGTTCAGGAATTGAAATAAATACTGAAGCGTTTTCAATACCGTCAATTCTCTTGATTAATCTTGCAAGTTCGCCGTTCATTGCACGAACAAGACGGATTCTTTTGTCTTCTTTAGTTGAAGTAAAATCGCCTTTGTCAAAAACTTCCAAGCCAACATTCTGGTCATACAAACCGCTCTCAACGATAATCATAAGAGCCATATCGCGTTTTTCGGTAGTACATTTGCCTGCTGCGGTTGTACAGTTTTTGGCTTTAAGAATTAAGTCTGATTTACTTCCGTTTTCCCCGCGTGCTACTACAATACCGTGTTTTGCGAGAAGTGCTTGTATTTCAAGTGCTTTACCGAGGTTATCGGTAGTTAAAAGTTTAATATCTTCTTTAAAATATTCTTTGCTGACATCTTTTGTTTCGGGATTGGAGTTTTTGGAAGAGCCCATAATAGCACCCATAATTACAAGTGCTAATATAACAACAATAGAAACACCTGCGATTAATAATATTGTTTTATTTTGAAGTAAACTCTTTAAGTCCATATATCCTTCCCTATATCATTATACACATACTAAGGCGTTATGAGAAGCCTAAATCTGTAATTGCATAATTTTATCATACGCTTGGATGACTTTACCTACCGCAGTAGTTGCTACGGTAATGCTGATTTCTGCTTTTGACATTGCGGTCATAACGTCGTGTACATCTACGTTTTCATTTCCCATCATAGCATCTTTTAACAGATTATCAGGAGCATTCATTTCAGTGTTAAGGTTTTCTACCAAACCGCTCATTACGCTGGAGAAATTTGCAGTCGAAGGTTCTTCAACACGATTCATACGGGCAGAAGGGATATCATAACCCCACGAATCAAGCTTTGTATGCTGAATTCTTGCTTCTAAATCGTATCTTGGATAAAAACCGTTAAACATATTGCACCTCTTTTATATTTGTTATCGGATTTTTTGGAGAATGGTTGATACATTTACCTTAAAAATCATCTATTTATACTATCTGTTTAATAATTGTTAAAGATTTGTCAATGTTTGCCGAAATAATTAGTACTATGAATTTACACGAAGAATGCTTACTGAAATATTTATTAAACCCTGTAGACTTATCTCGCTCTACAGAACTTTTGAAACTAAATAACAGTCTTATTGAGAAGGGTGCGTTTTCTAACCTTGCAAAAAAGGGTAAGATTAACTATACTTCTAATAGAATATAAGCGGGGAGTTATTAATGAAAAAATTTATACAAACAAAGTGGTTTACTTTCGGGACTTACTTGTTACTTGTGTTAGCCACTCTTTTAATAGGTTTTGTGCTTTTACAAAATAACAGAACATTAAAGAATGTATTCTCTTCTTTCTTTGAAGTAGCTGAAAACCGTTCTTTTGACTACAGACAAACTCTAAAAGTTGCGCATAATCAGCCGGTTCCTAATAAAGATATTGTGTTTCTGGCGATTGATGATGCGAGTTTGGAAATGCTTTGGGATAAATATGGTGAATGGCCTATTCCGCGTAATGTTTATGCGGATATGATTAATCATATAGAAACACAAAAACCGCAGGCTATTATTTTTGATTTATTATTTATTAAATCAATCCGCTCTTCTTCAGAGGCTGACAAAGCTCTTGTTGCGGCTATGAATAATAATGATAATATCTATACAGGAATGACATTTGATAATCAAACAACAGATGTGAGACTGCCGATTGAGTTGCCTGAAAGATTGAAACTAAATATCGATAATCAGTCAGATGTGAAAATTAAATCAGATTTTACAAATGTTCGCCCGATTTTATCAGACTTGATTAACGGAAGTGTTCATATTGGTTCTACTAATGCTCAAAGAAGCAGTGATGGTATTATCAGAAAATTCTCTCCTATAGTTAAATATAAAGGAGATTATTATCCGCTTCTTTCTTTTGGTGCTGCGAGCAAATATGTAGCTTCTGAGGAAAAGAACTTTACGATTGATAAAAACAGAAACTTATTATTAGGAGAAACAAAACTTCCGCTTACCGCTGATGGAGAAGTTATTCTTAACTGGTATGGTAAAAGCGGAACACATACGGTTTATCCTATGTATAAACTTGTCAAAGAAATGGATGCTAATGTTCATAATTTAGATTTCAAAGATAAGATTGTTATTATCGGTACTACTGCAATGGCATTGCAGGATAATAAGAGTGTTCCTGTTCAGGATGGTGTTTATCCGGGGGCAGAAGTTCATGCGACATTCTTTAATAATATTCTGGATAATAATTTTATTAAACAAACATCAACAGTAGCAAATATACTTATTATCTTAGGTGTTGTTGCAATTGTAGGGTTGATTGTTATGTATTCGTCATCAACAGTATTCTCTGTTCTTTCAACAATATTGTTTATGATAGCGTATTTGTTTGTATCATATTACTTGATGAGCGGAGCTAATCTCTGGATTCCTGTAGTATTGCCGACAATTGCTATAGTAATTGCTTTTGCTCTTTCTTATCTTGCAAAATATTTAATCAAATCAAGAGATTTTGAATATCAATATAAACTTGCAACAGTAGACGGTTTAACAGAGCTCTACAATCACAGATATTTTCAAGATACTTTAAAGAATCAGATAGAAACCGCAAAACGCTATGGTCAAACTTTCTCATTGATTATTGTAGATATTGATTTCTTCAAAAAATTTAATGATACTTACGGTCATCAGGCTGGTGACGCTGTATTAAGGCAGGTTGCTCAAACTTTGAAGAAAAACTCTCGTACAACAGATTTTGTTTGCAGATACGGCGGGGAAGAAATGAGTATTATTCTTCCGAATACAGCTAACGAAGAAGCTATGAATAATGCAAACAGACTTTGTAAAGCAATTGCGGAAAGACCTTTCCAATTGAATGCAACAGATACAGGCAATGTAACAATCAGTTTAGGCGTAGCAACATTTCCGGATAATGCTCAAACAGCACAAGAGTTGATTGAGTATGCTGATAAATGTTTATACTACGCAAAAGAACATGGACGTAATCAGGTTGGTAAATATGAATAGTGTAACAATAATCGGAGCGGGGCTTGCCGGCTCGGAAGCAGCATTACAATTAGCAAAGCGCGGAATAAAAGTTAAATTATATGAAATGAGACCTAATAAAACAACAGGTGCTCATGTGGGCTCTGATTGTGCGGAATTCGTTTGCTCAAACAGTTTAGGCTCATCAGATATAACTAACGCAAGTGGACTTCTTAAAAAAGAAATGGAAACTTTAGGTGGAGAGTTAATTAAAATTGCTATTGAAAACGCTGTTCCTGCCGGGAATGCGTTAGCAATTGCGCGTGAAGATTTTTCTAAGGCCGTAACCAAAAGAATAGAAGAAGACCCTAATATTGAACTTATTAGAGAAGAAATAACAGAAATTCCCGATGGAAATGTAATTATTGCATCAGGTCCTTTGACAAGCGATGTTCTGGCAGAAAAAATCAAAGAGTTTACAAAAAGCGAGCATTTGCATTTCTTTGATGCAATAGCTCCGATTGTTGAAGTTGACTCAATTAATTTTGATAAAGCTTTTTGGGCTTCAAGATATAATAAAGGCGAAGCCTCTTATATTAATTGTCCGATGAATAAAGAAGAATATGAAAACTTTTATAATATTCTAATTAACGCTCCAAGAATTGAACAGCACGAAATTGATAAGAAATCAAAATTCTTTGAATCTTGTCTCCCTGTTGAAGTTCTTGCATCTAGAGGGGTTGATACTTTACGTTTTGGACCTATGAAACCTGTTGGATTGGTTGATGATAGAACAGGGGTTGAAAACTATGCTGTAGTTCAGCTTAGACAAGACAATTCTGCTAAAACATTATTCAATCTTGTAGGTTTTCAAACGAACCTCAAATGGGGTGCACAAAAAGAATTACTTCAATCAATTCCAGGGTTGGAAAACTGTAGTATTGTGCGTTATGGAGTTATGCACCGTAACACGTTTATTAATAGTCCTGCTGTGCTTAATCCTACACTTGAAGCCCGTGAGCGCAAAGCTTTGTTCTTTGCAGGACAGTTAACAGGAACGGAAGGTTATACAGAATCTATAGCAACAGGCATGCTTGCAGGGATAAATATGGCGAAAAGAATCGCAGGGGAAGAGCCGATTGTACTTCCGGAGGTTACAATTCTGGGTGCTTTAACAAGATATATTTCAGATTCAGAACATACGCAATTCCAGCCGATAAACTCCAATTGGGCGCTTGTTCCGCCAATAGAGCTTCCTAAAAAAGAAAGAAAAAATAAGAAGCTAAAAAATGAGCTTTTATCAAAAAGAGCTCTGGAGTCTCTGGACGGTTTTGTGGTATAATCGAAAAAAAGTGTGGGAGGGGATATTATGAATTTAGAAAACATTAAAAAAACAGACGCGGATGTTGCGCAATATATTGAAGAAGAGTTAAAACGCCAGCAGACTACAATCGAACTTATTGCAAGTGAAAACTTTACCTCTCCTGCTGTTATGGAAGCTTGCGGTACTGTTCTTACAAACAAGTATTCCGAAGGTAAGCCTCACAAGCGTTACTACAACGGATGTGAAGTTATTGATAAAATTGAAGAACTTGCACAAAAAAGAGCATGCGAACTTTTCGGGATGGCTCATGCTAATGTTCAGCCGCACGCAGGTGCTCAGGCTAATATGGCAGTATTTCTAGCAGTTCTAAAACCTGGAGATAAAGTTCTTGGTATGGATTTATCTAACGGCGGTCACTTGAGCCACGGTTCTCCGGTTAATTTTTCAGGTATGTACTTTGATGTGAAAAGCTATGGTGTAGACGAAAATGGTAATATTGATTACGAAGATGTTCGCAGAATGGCTCACGAACATCAGCCAAAATTAATTATTTGCGGTGCTTCTAACTACTCAAAAGTAATTGATTTCAAAAAGTTCAGAGAAATCGCTGACGAAGTCGGAGCATATCTGCTTGCGGACATCGCTCATATTGCAGGGCTTGTTGCAGGCGAGGTTCATCCATCACCAGCAGGTTATGCGCATTTTGTAACAACAACAACTCATAAGACTTTAAGAGGTCCAAGAGGCGGTATTATTATGTGTGATGAAGAATTCGCGCTTCAAATCGATAAAGCAGTGTTCCCCGGAACTCAGGGCGGACCTTTGGAACACATTATTGCAGGTAAAGCTGTAGCTTTAAAAGAAGCTATGCAGCCTGAATTCAAAGAATATGCTAAGCAAATCGTTAAGAATGCAAAAGCTTTAGCACAAGGACTTCTTGATAATGGTTTGGATATTGTAGGCGGTATGACAGAAAACCATCTTATGACTCTTGATTTGAGAAAAACAGGCAAAACTGGTAAAGACATGGCAAATGTTCTTGAAAGAGTCGGAATTACAGCTAACAAAAATACTGTTCCAAATGATCCTCAAAGCCCGTTTGTTACAAGCGGTATCAGATTAGGTTCTGCGGCAATGACAACAAGAGGATTTAAAGAAGATGATATGAAGGAAGTTGCAAGAATTATTGCAGAAGCAATCAATAATTCTGATAACGAAGAAATTTTGGACAAATTAAGAGCGGATTCTTTGAAGCTTTGCGAAGCTCATCCGTTATACTAGAGGAAAACAAATGATAGTTAAACTTACACAGGCACATATTTTAGGAGCATTTATTTCTTATTTATTAGGAGTATCTATTGTTCCGTTTGTAATTGATTTTTCACAAAAAGAAGGACTTGTTGACCTTCCAAACGAAAGAAAAATCCACAAGAACCCGATTTCACGACTGGGCGGGGTGGCGATTTGGACAAGTGCTATGCTTACTTTCTTATGTCTTGTTCTGTTAAGCTATTATCCTTATGGAAGTTTGCTTTCAGGGATTCTGCTAGGCGGCTCTTTGATGTTCTTGTTAGGTTTAGTTGATGATATTTATAACCTTGATGCAAAATTTAAACTCGTTATTCAGCTTTCAATTGCAACCATTGTTTATCTTTTGGGTGTAAAAATTGATACTCTATTTAATCCGTTTGGAAGTGTAATTGATTTGGGAATTTTCTCTTATCCAATTACAATTTTATGGATTGTGGGAATTTCTAATGCGGTTAACTTTATTGACGGTGTAGACGGACTTGCGGGCTCTGTAATTACGATTAATTCGATTACGTTAGCATTAATTGCGGCTGCAATGACTCCAGCTCAGCCTATTACAGCATTAATCGGATTTATTCTTGCAGGCTCAATGCTTGCGTTTTTAACATTTAACTTTAATCCTGCAAAAATCTTTATGGGAGATTCTGGTGCACTGTTCTCAGGTTTCTTGCTTGCAACTTTATCAATAGCAGGGGTTATGAAAGGTGCAACTTTAGCGATTTTATTACCGTTCTTGGTTTTGGCTGTGCCTATTATGGATATTACTTATTCAAGTTTGCGCAGAATTATGAAAGGTAAATCCCCATTTGTGGCTGACGCTGAACACATTCATCACAAGCTTTTAAAAGCAGGATTTTCGCAAAAGAAAACTGTTGCAATCCTGACTTCTGTGGCAATCGTTGGCGGAGCTGCTGCAACATATTTTACAGGAACACTAAAGCATTATTTCTTATATATTGCGGTGTTGTTATTGATTATGATTGTTCTAAGCGTAATTAGTGTATTAACTAAACATAGAGAAAATTAAATAAAAAAGGCGGAAATGTCGTTTCCGCCTAAAAGCTAAGTTTCTTGACTTTACCAATCATTTTTTCAAAAAAACTAAGTTCTCCAGTAAGAGCTCTGTTTGCTCTTAGGTCACAAAATTTTCCAAATGCAACATCAATCGACGTTTGAGCTTCCTTTTCAATACCTTCAGCAAAATATTCTGTTGCTAATTTCTTTGAATAATCCGCATATAGAACACGTAAGCGAGTTACAGTCATGTTAGGCTGCTTATAACAAATAGAAATATAATTAACAAATACATCATGAGCTTCTGATAATTTTTTCACTAATGGAATAGATTGGACTCTATCTTTAATTTCCGCAGGAACTTTTGTATCCTCAAAATATCTAATTCCTTCTGAAGATATTTTTTGACCTTCAGGTTTAGTGTAGCTAGCATTTTTATTAAATAATACACCTGGTTTGGCGAAATGAATTTCTGCTTTCATGCTAGGGGAATTTGCTGCTGACGATACTTTCATATTAAGATTCTCCTTTGTTAAATAATTATAACAAAAACCGGCTTTGTAAAAAAGCCGGTTTTTTGAATATCTTCGTGCAAATTAACGTTTGCTGAATTGGAATCTCTTACGAGCTTTCTTTCTACCGTATTTCTTACGTTCTTTAACACGAGCGTCACGTGTTAGAAGACCTTCAGATTTAAGAACATTTTTGTATTCTTCGTTAGCTTTAACTAATGCTCTTGAGATACCGTGTCTGATAGCAGCTGCTTGTGCAACTATACCGCCGCCTACAGCTTTTACTCTTACATCATATTTTTCTTGGTTTTCTGTAAGAACTAATGGTCTGTAAACCATCATTTCAACAGCAGGCATATTGCCGATGTATGCTTGTAATGTTTTACCGTTTACGAAAATTCTGCCTTTGCCTTTTACCAATTTAACAACAGCAATAGCACATTTTCTACGTCCGGTAGCCATAATGATTTCTTTATTATCTGCCATTATTTAGACTCCTTTCCAAGAACAATTGGTTTTTGAGCTGCGTGTGGGTGTTCAGCACCACAATAAACTTTAAGTTTGTTGAATTGCTCAGAACCTAAAGTATTGTGTTGTAACATACCTTTAACAGCTTTTTCAATCAATTTTGTAGCGTCTTTTTCTCTAACTTCTTTAACAGAAGCAGATTTAAGTCCACCTGGGAATCCAGTGTGGTGATAATAAATTTTATCAGTTTCTTTGTTACCTGTAACTACAACCTTTTCAGCATTGATAACGATAACGAAATCGCCTGTATCAACATTTGGTGTATATTCAGGTTTGTTTTTACCTCTAAGAATGTTTGCAACACGAACTGCTAAACGACCAAGTACTTCGCCTTCAGCGTCAATTACATACCATTTTCTTTCAACTTCAAGAGGTTTTGCTGAATATGTTTTATTCATCATTTCTATATTTTCCTTCTTTTAGTATCTAACTGTTACCAATGTCAGCCCATACGGACTAACTGTTTGTCCCGCCTTACGGCGGTCTTTCGCCTCAAGAACATCTTTCATATGCTCTGTTGGCAATTTATGCCCTTCTATTTCTAAAAGGGTACCGACTATTGTTCTTACCATATTATAAAGAAAACGATTTCCTTCAATATGGATAAAAATCCTATCGCCTTGTTTTTCAACTTCAGCTCGGGAGATAAAACAAACTTTGCTCGGGTTAAGCGTACCGGAACTTTTAAAACTTGAAAAATCATGTTCACCTAAGAGGAAGTTCAAAGCAGATTGCATCCGCTCTACATCCAAATCGAATTTAACTCTTAAGATATCACCATCAAAAGCTTGTTTATATTTGCGATTGATTAATTCGTATCTGTAATATCTACTCTTTGCAGATTTTTGAGCATGAAACGATTCGGGAACAATTTTCAAGTTATTAACTGATATATCATCAGGCAAGATTTCGTTCATTTGATAGATGAACTTTGAAGCAACAATCGTTCTGTCTGTATCAAAATGAACGACTTGTCCTAATGAGTTTACACCTTTATCAGTTCTTCCGGAGAAGATTGTTTTTATTAATCGGTTATTTTCGGAGCGACCTCCGATTATCAACGTTCGAAGTGCTCTTTCCAGTTCGCCTTGTATCGTATTTCCTATTTCTTTGCCGCCTTCAAATTGAATTTGGCTTCCGTCGTAGTTCTTGCCACGGTACTGAACTTCAAGAGCGTAGCGCATTAATTATACCAATTGGATTAATGCCATTTCAGAAGCATCCCCTCTGCGTGGAGGAAGTCTGAAGATTCTTGTATATCCACCGTTTCTAGAAGAATATTTAACACCGATGATGCTGAATAATTTTCTTAAAACAGTTTGTTTAGCTAATTTTTTGCCTTCTTGTGGAGCATCAAATACTTCACCTGTAGCTGTATCAATTAATTGTCCGATTTCTTTATCGAAAATATATTTGCCGGCAAGTCTTCTT
The DNA here is from genome assembly GCA_023662705.1 of Candidatus Gastranaerophilales bacterium. Taxonomy (GTDB): domain Bacteria; phylum Cyanobacteriota; class Vampirovibrionia; order Gastranaerophilales; family Gastranaerophilaceae; genus CAG-196. Next base: position 12,230 of record JAMPIM010000007.1, read on the forward strand.
GAGTTCAAGTCACCTTTTTTAGCCATAGTGATTACGTTTTCAGCGTATGGTTGTAAAGCTTTTGCTCTAGCCATAGTTGTTTTGATTTCACCGTGAGTAAAAAGTTCGGTAGCCAATGAACGCAACAAAGCCTTTCTCTGGTCTTGTGCTTTACCAAGCGTATGTTTTTTTGTTTGGTGTCTCATTGTTTTTTCCCTTTATTATAATTTACTTTTTCTTATTCTGCTGATTCGATAACCATACCATCTTCATCCAATTCAGGGTTTGGAGCTAAGTCTAAACCGAAGTGGTGTAATCTTTCGATTACTTCGTCAGATGATTTTTTACCGAAGTTTTTAATGTTTAACAAATCATGTTCTGATTTCTTTAAAAGTTCAGCCATAGAGTTGATGCTTGCTCTTTTTAAGCAGTTGTAAGCTCTTACTGATAATTCTAATTCATCAATAGTAATTGATGGTTCAGAATCAGAAGACTCTGCAACTTCTTCTTTTGCAACTGCAACTTCTTCAACATCTCTTTGAATAGTTTTGCCTGAAATACCTGCAATCTGAACAAAGTGTTCGATAAGAAGTTCTGATGCGTAAGATAGAGCTGTTGTAACATCAACAGTACCGTTTGACCAAATTTCCAAAGTCAATTTGTCAAAATCGATGCTGTCGCCAACACGAGTGTTTTCTACTTCGTAGCTTACTCTCTTGATTGGCATGAATGTTGCATCAATTGGAAGCATATCGATAGAAGCACCTGCTTTAGCGTTTCTAGGAACATCATTAGCTACATAGCCTTTGCCTGTTTCTACGATAATATCAGCATGGAATGATCCGCCTTCTGCAATTGTACAGATTAACCAGTCAGGGTTAACAACTTTAACACCTGCAGGAAGTTGGATGTCGCTTGCTAATACAGCGCCTGCTCTATCAACATCTATTCTTAAATGTTGAGGTTCTTTAGAATCAGTTTTAACTGCTAAGCCTTTAAGGTTTAACATAACATCAATAACGTCTTCCAATACACCAGGAATAGCTGTGTATTCGTGAGTGATACCTTCAATTCTGCAAGAAGTTACTGCAGTACCTTCAAGGCTTGAAAGCAAAACTCTTCTAAGAGCGTTACCGATAGTTGTACCAAAACCTCTTTCTAATGGTTCAATGGTAAATTTACCGTATTGTGAACCGTCAGAACCGGCCATAGTATTAACAGTTTTAATTTTTAATTCCATATTATTCTCTCCTATCGACTATTTTGAATAGTACTCAATAACTAATTGTTCTTTGATTTCCGGATCAAGTTCTTCTCTTTCAGGAACTCTGTCGAATGTAACTTTCAAAGCTTCTTTATCAACAGTTACCCAAGCAGGAGCGCATGATAAATCAATTGTGCTCATAACAGCTTTTAAGTAATCGCTGCTCTTAACTTTGATTGTAATTACATCTTCCGGTTTTACTAAATATGATGGAATATCTACTTTTTTACCGTTAACTAGAACATGACCGTGGTTAACGATTTGTCTTGATTGTTTACGAGTTACACCAAAACCTGCTCTGAATAGAATGTTATCAAGTCTTGATTCAAGAAGTTGTAAAAGAATAGTACCTGTTACGCCTTTTCTTCTTGCTGCTTCGTTATAATATTTAGCAAATTGTTTTTCGCTTACTAAGTATGTAAATCTGATTTTTTGTTTTTCTGCCAAGTGTAAAGCGTATTCAGAAAGTTTCTTTCTAACAGCACCGTGCTGTCCTGAAGCAGTTTGTCTCATAGAAGAAGTTAGTTTTCTGTTTGACAAATCTTTAACTTTCTTGTTTCTGAATAACTTATTGGTTGGTCCTGTGTATCTTGCCATTTTTTTCTCCTTTTCTTTTGCGGGGCATCTATGGTTTGTGTCTTTGGCTGAGACTCAAGCCCCCGCGGTTATGTTTTAACTGTTTAATCTACCCTCGGGATTATACACGTCTCTTTTTAGGTGGACGACATCCGTTGTGAGGGATTGGTGTTACGTCTTTAATCAAAGTGATTTCAAGTCCTGCTGCTTGAATAGCTCTGATAGCTGTTTCACGTCCTGAACCAGGTCCTTTGATATAAACTTCAACTTTTTTCATACCTTGGTCAATTGATTTTTTAGCTACTTGTTCAGCTGCAGATTGTGCTGCGAATGGAGTACCTTTTCTAGCACCCTTGAATCCTGAAGCACCAGCTGTAGCCCAAGCAATAGCATTACCTTGCATATCAGTAGAAGTTACAATTGTATTGTTGAAAGTAGATTGAATATGTACAACCCCTTGCAATACATTTTTCTTTTCTTTTTTCTTTGTAGTTTTTGGTCTTGCCATTTTTCTTATCCTTTATGTTACTATTTATTTTCTTTAAAAATTTCGTCTTGAATTATTCTCTCGCTTACGCGAGCCGTCACACTACGGAAAATTCAATTATTTCTTTTTACCTGCGATAGGTCCAGTTTTCTTACCGCGTCTTGTTCTTGCGTTAGTTTTTGTTCTTTGACCTCTGCAAGGAAGACCTCTTTTGTGTCTCATACCTCTGTAAGAGTTGATTTCTTGAAGACGTTTGATGTTCATAGCAACTTCACGTCTCAAGTCACCTTCGATGTGGTATTCAGATAATGCGTTACGCAATAAACGAATATCATCTTCTGTTAAATCGTCTGTTCTTAAATCAGGAGAGATTCCTGTTGTTTCAAGAATTTTTGCTGCTCTTGCCGGTCCGATACCGTAAATGTATGTAAGAGCTACTTCTAGTCTTTTGTTACGAGGTAAATCTACCCCTACTAATCTTGCCATATTTTCTTTCCTTTATTAATTAAATGTACTTAACTTCTTGTTTGTTGCTTATCCCTGACGTTGTTTGTGTTTAGGGTTTTCGCAAATAACTGCAACTCTGCCTTTTCTTCTGATTACTTTGCATTTGTCGCACATAGGTTTTACTGATGATCTTGTTTTCATTGTTTTTTCCTTTTCTTTTTATATTTCTTTCTATTTAAGTCTGAATGTAATTCTTCCTTTTGTTAAATCATACGGGGTCATTTCGACCTTTACTTTGTCACCCGGAAGAATTCTGATGAAATTCTTTCTGATTTTACCGGAGATGTGAGCCAGAATTTCGTGTCCGTTTTCAAGTTTTACTCTGAACATTGCGTTCGGCATGGACTCCAATATAGTACCTTCAATTTCAATTACGTCTTTTGCCATGTTTTCCTCTATTTTCGGCTATCAATTTGATGCCACTATTAGGCATCTTAATTAATAATATTTGCTAAATTTCTGTTTGCAAGCAGTTTTATTACATTTGGGCTATTTTTGTAAACTTTTATTAATGATTGTTTTTATAAATCAAGGTTTTAAACGCTGTTTGCAAAATACATGTCAAAAAGTCTTGATTTAACGTCTTTTAAAATAAAATAGGGATTTTATACATTCTTATTGTTTAATAAACAATCTTAAAATTAATTTACATCCGCTTGCTTCAATTTTGTTTTGCTGTCACAATGTTTTCCATGGCAACTTCGTATTCTTCAAAAAATAAAAATAAACAAAATGAATTATCAGAGCTTATGCCTCAAAATATTGATGCAGAAGAAGCAATTTTAGGCGCAATTCTAGTAAGCCCTTCCTGTATGAACAGGATTGTAGAACATTTGCGTCCTGAATCTTTCTATAAGCCTGCTCACAGATATGTTTATGAAGCAATGCTTCAGCTATATAACGGTGAAGATAAAATTGATATTGTATCCGTTTCTGATATTTTGAATATTAACCAGAAGCTTGAATTAGTCGGCGGTCGTGCGTTTATTAATGATTTAAGCTATAAAACAATTACTACAACGAATGTTGAATACTATGCCAGAATAGTGCAGGAAAAAGCTATTAAGCGTTCTTTGATTAATGCAGGTTCAGAAATTATTAACTCAGGTTATGACTTGAATCCTATTGAAGAGTCTTTAGAAACTGCCGAAAAATTAATTTTTGATATTGCATCACAAAAAGCTTCAAAATCACTTCTTCCTATTAAAGATTTGGTTTACGACAGTTATGCAATTATTGAGGAAAGATATAATAACAAAGGTCAGCTAACCGGCACTCCGACTGCATTTTATGACTTAGATACAATGATGAACGGGCTTCAGAAATCAGACTTAATAATTCTTGCTGCACGTCCTGCTATGGGTAAAACATCTTTTGCTTTGAACATTGCGCAAAATGTTGCTGTAAAAGCTAATATTCCTGTTGCAATATTCTCATTAGAAATGTCAAAAGACCAGCTTGTACAGAGATTATTATGTTCTGAAGCTGAGGTTGATACACAAAGACTTAAAACAGGTAATATGCAGGCAAAAGATTGGGAAAAGCTTGCCGTTGCAATGGACAGCTTATCTCAAGCTCCTATCTATATTGATGATACGGCAGGATGTACAATTACCGATTTAAGAGCAAAATGTCGTCGTCTTGCAATGGCCGAAAAGAATTTAGGTTTAATTGTAATCGACTATTTGCAATTGATTGAAGGTTCGGGAAGAGAAGATCGTATGCAGCAGATTTCAAGTATTTCAAGAGGTTTGAAAATCCTTGCAAAAGAATTGAATGTGCCGATTATTTCACTTTCACAGTTATCACGTGCGGTAGAAAGCAGAACTGACAAACGTCCTATGCTTTCAGACTTGAGAGAATCAGGTTCCATCGAACAAGACGCGGATATTGTAATGTTTATCTATCGTGATGAATACTACAAAAACGCAGAGAGTGAAGAAGACGAGTCAGAAAAAGCTGCAAACAAAGGTGAAGCGGAAATTATTATCGCAAAACACAGAAACGGCCCTGTCGGAACTGTTAAATTATTGTTCCAGGGCAATATTACAAAATTCAAGAATCCGATTAAAACAGATGTATTTTAACAGGTAGTTTATTACCAATTAGTGAGCCAATCTAATACATTTCCTGCTGTAACACCTGTTGTTACATTAAGTACTGTTTCTGTTGCCAAGCCGGCTATAGAGCCAACCCAACCATAAGTTTTTTCTGAAACAAATTTATCTACATATTGAGCTGCTGCTTTATGTGTTTTTTCAGATTTAGCTCTGAATCTTGTACTTGTAATATTTTTGCCGGTATATGTTTTTAAAGCTTTTGCTCCATTTCCAATGGCTTTCTTATATTCACCTTTGTTGAAATTGTTATATGCGTTTGCTGTAGAATCAACAATGCCTGCATCGCAAACATTCTTGAGCCAATCAAGTGCTTCAAAAACGTCATTAACCTTTATGTAGTCAAGGTTAATACCTGCGCTACTAAGTTTTCTTATATCAATTGACTTGCCAATAGAAGATTCTAATTCTTTTTTTATTTGAGTTTTGATTTGAGGAGTGAATTTAGTATTTTCATTCGAGGAAAAGAAATTTTTTACAGTTCCCCATTTTGAACCATCTCCTGTAAGAGCTGCCTTTGCGGCTTTTGAACAATATTTTTCAATTCCGTTAGTGATTTCATCTGCGCTTAGCTTTTTGTCATTATTAGTATCCATTTTTCTTAGTAGTTCACCAATTGAAAAGCCTTCAGCCTTTGCAAATGCGTGTTGTACATAAGTAAGATTGTTTCCGTTAAGTGCTGTTTTTAATTCTGCTATTGTACTCATATTGCCCTCTTATACTCTTGTATATATAAAGTATATGCTTTTATAAAAATTGCCTTTTTGTTACAATAGTTAATATGACATATTTAGAAATATTTTTATTAGCGCTTGCGCTTTCTATTGATGCTATGGTTGTTTCGTTTTCTTATGGGTTAGCGTTCAAAGAAAACAGAACGAAGAATGCATTGATGCTTGCTTTTTGTACGGGATTGTTTCAGGCAGGCATGCCGGTAATAGGATATTATTTAACTACATTTGTAAAATCTTATATTGCTCCTTATGCGTCCTTAATTGTATGTGTTATTTTTGTATTTTTAGGGGTTAAGTTTATTAAAGAGGCATTTGAGAGTAAAGAAACTCCAAAGTGTATTTCTGTTGCATGCCTTCTTTTAATTGGAATAGCAACCAGTATTGATGCGTTTTCCGCAGGGATTTCTCTTGCTTTATGCGGGAATAAAATTTTAAAACCTGTTTTATTAATCGGAGTAATAACTTTTATTGATTCATGTATTGGATTTAAGCTAGGAGGTAAGCTGAAACACTTGCCGACTGTAGGTTTAGAGGTGTTTGCCGGACTGGTATTAATAGCTCTTGGGATTAAGGCAATATTATAAAATTGCCCGATTGTAGTTATTGCAAAAAAATAGTGCTTATGATAGAATTTTTTCACAGGGGGTTAGTAATAAATGTTAGTTTCTGCAATATCCGCAACTCATAATCAAATAATCAGACCCGTAAATTACGGTTTTATCAACAGCCGTGGCGGAGATAATACTGCGGATACTAATGTGGGAAATTCTTTTGTTGCTATCTCAAGAAATGAAGACACTGATGTATACAAATCAATCAACGAATGGAAATCGTTTTGCCATAAACAAATTGATGGCGGTAAATTAAACATTATTGCATAATCCAATGGAAGAAAGACATTCACTTATATTAGGTTTTTTTGACGGAGTTCATAAAGGACACAGAGAAGTTATAAAGACTGCTTGTTGTGGTGAGAAATCTGTTTTAATTACTTTTAAGGATTCACCTGCTTTGTATTTTGGAAAGAATGTAGAATATATCCTTCCAAGAGAAAAGAGTTATGAAATTATTAAATCTCTTGGGGTTGATGAAATTGTTGAACAGGATTTTTCAACTTTAGCAGAAATAAGTGCAGATGATTATTTAGATTTGTTAGTAAAAAAATATTCTCCGGTTTCTATTTCGACGGGGTTTAATCATACATTTGGCAAAGGAAGATTGGGAAACTCAGAATTTTTGACCCAAAATCAGACAAAATATAATTATAAATATTTTTGTTCTCCGGCATGCGTTATTGATGATGAGGTAGTAAGTTCAACAAAAATCAGAGAGTTTTTAATGCAAGGTAATATTGAAAAAGCTAATGAATTCTTGGACTCGAACTTTTTAATAAAATCAACTGTAATAGAAGGCGCAAAGCTTGGACGTCAGTTAGGATTTCCTACTGCGAATATGATTTATCCTAACGGAATTGTAAGAATACCATACGGGGTCTATGCGGTTAAAGTATCTGATAAACCTGCTATTCTAAATTGGGGAGTGAAACCAACCGTTAACGGCAAAACAGAATTCTTGGAGGTTCATATTCCAAATTACGAAGCTGATTTGTACAATTTACCCCTTGAGGTTGAGTTTATAAAAAAAATAAGAGATGAGAAAAAGTTTGCAAATCTTGATGAATTGAAACACCAAATCAAAAAGGATGTGGAAGAATGCTTAAAGTTGTAATAGTCGGTTATGGCGAGATGTTTATGAACCTGATTGCAGCGGCTCTTGATGCCAATTGTGAAATTGTCGGAGTTCTTAGAAAAAGTAAATGTCTTATTAAGGATATTTTTAATCCAAGCTTGGAATATAATTATATTAAAAGTTATAATCTTCCTGAAATTAAAGCAAAAAGTGTAAACTCTCCCGAGTTTCGTAAAGAGCTTTTAAAACTCAATCCTGATATTATGCTTGTGGGTTCTTGGGGTGAAAAGATTGAAAAGGCGACTTATGATATTCCTAAGATTGCAACCATAAATGCTCACCCGTCCCTTTTGCCAAAATACAGAGGTCCGAATCCTTATTTTTGGAATATAAAAAATCAGGAGGATATGAGCGGTGTAACATTCCACCTTGTGGACAGTGGATATGATACAGGTGCGATTTTAGCACAGGAAGAAGTTAAGATTTATCCTTCTGATACCGGTGAAAGTTTAAAACAGAGAACCGTTTTGACTGCGCGCGGAGTTGCTTGTGAACTTTTGAAAGATTTATCCGAGGATATTATTATTCCTCTTACGCAAATAGAGGAGAAGTCTAGCTATTATTCGCATCCTAAGGATTTGACTTTAGATTTTACAAAATCGGCAGCAGAAAACTTTGCTCTTATAAGAGCTATTCACCCTTGGAGTGATTGCTGGTTTTATCATAAAGGCATTCCGATTGTGCCGAATGTTCATAAAACTTTTATTGAAGAAAATAAATCTTATCATACTGCCGTTGGAACAGTTGTTGAGCTTTGTCCTAAAACAAGAACTGTTGCGGTTGTATGTGGTGACAGCAAAGTATTGAGAATGTCCGATTTAAAGCTATATAGCAAAATTGACCGATTGTTTACAGCGAATTTTATCAGACGGGAGTTTTGTGTCGGAGAATCAATTGTTTCCTAAAACATTTCCAGTATTTCTTCAGGTCTGAACTTAACTTCTTTGACTTTCTTCTTATCACAAGGAATAAGGAATGTTATTTTATCTGTTGTAGCTTTTTTATCTTTTTTCATTATTTCAATAAGCTCCGGTAAATTTTTAATTTTAGTTTCCTTGAATCCGTATTTGTTCAAAAGTTCCGTTGCTAATCTGTGGTAAGAATATGAAATAAGTTCAACTTTAAACGCCCAATTGAGAGCAAAAAATATGCCTTGAACAACAGCTTCTCCGTGGGTGTATTTTTTATATTTACCCTTGACTTCAAGCGCGTGTCCGAGGGTGTGGCCGAAATTGAGAACTTTTCTTAATCCGCTTTCTTTTTCATCTTCATTTACGACTGCAATTTTAAGAAGCAGGCAGTATTCAATAACTCGCATAACTGTCATTGGTTCCTGTTCAAACAATTTATCACAGCAAAGAGTTAAGTATTCAAAAAGATAAAGAGCCTGCTTGTGTTTGCAGTTTTCTTCTATGAATGCGTATTTTAGGATTTCTCCTAATCCTGTTTTAAATTGTCGTTTATCAAGTGTTTTTAAGAAATTAATGTTGATAAAAACCGCTTTTGGCTGATGAAAAGTTCCTACAATGTTTTTAGCATCTTTCATATCAATTGCGGTTTTGCCGCCTACTGATGAATCAACCATTGCAAGCAATGTTGTAGGAATTTGGATATAATCAATTCCTCTCATATACGTTGATGCTGCAAATCCTGCAATATCACCGATTACACCGCCGCCGATACCGATAATAACATCATTTCTTGTCAAACCTTTTTGTGCTGCGGTTTCAAGTATTTTGATATAAGTTTTAAAATTCTTGTGCTTTTCGCCGTCAGGAAGTACAAGGACTTCATTTTTATCAAGCCCGAGTTTTTCACTGTAGAGTTTAAAAACTTTGTTAGAAACAACAAAAAGACGTTTCTGAGATGATGTAATAAAATTAACTTTCTCCATTGTTTTAGAGAAATCATCATCAGAAATAGTTATCTTATAGTTTTTTATCTCAACATTGAGAACTTGTTCCATCTATACTTCCTAAGATTAAATCTATAATCTCATTTTCGTCTTTGTCAGTTGTATCAATGACGGAATGAGCTTTCAGATAGTTTTCTTCCCGCTTTTTCAAAAGATTTGCTAAAGTTTCTTTTGGATTTTCGCTGTTTAATAACGGGCGGGAGGTGTCACTCGATATTCTATAATATAATACATCAAGGTCAGATTTCAAATAAATAACCTTGCCGAATCTCAAAAGTGTACCGCGGGAATCAGGGTTTTCAAATGCGCCGCCTCCGATTGAGATGATTTTATTTTTTCCGTTGCAGACAAGTTTTATTGCATCATATTCAAGCTTGCGAAAATAATCTTCTGAAAACTTTTCAAAGATTTCTGCAATTTTCATTCCTTGAGTTCTTTCAATTAAACTGTCTGTATCTATTAAAGTATATTGAGGTAATCTTTCTGCGAGTAACGACCCGATGGTAGATTTTCCACTTGCAGGCATGCCGATTAGGATAATATTATTTGCCATTGCTTATTTACCCCAATGTGCTTTCATCTCGACTAAATTATCTCCGCCGATTTTTGCAAGAAGTTCATCAACAAGAATTATTGCAATGCGAGCTTCTGCTACAACGGCACAAGCAGGAACTGCGCAGGTATCTGAGCGTTCAAAGTGGGCGTTTGCAGGTGACATATCTTTTAAATCAACTGTTGCTAGAGATTTTCTCATTGTCGGAATCGGTTTCATTGTACCTTTGATTACAACAGCTTCGCCGTTGGTCATACCGCCTTCAATTCCGCCAGCGTTGTTTGTTTGTCTGTAAACGGTCTTAGATTTATCTACAAAAATCTCATCGTGCATTTGTGAGCCTTTAAGATGAGCTGCATCAACTCCCGCTCCGACTTCAACGGCTTTTACGGCAGGAATACTCATTACGGCTTGTGCTAAACGACCGTCAAGCATATTGTCCCAGTGATTGTGTGAACCTAAGCCGACAGGAAGGTTTCCGAATATTACTTCAAACTTTCCGCCTAGTGTATCTCCTTCTTCTGCTGCTCTGTCGATTGCGGAGCGCATTCTGTCAGCAGTTAAATCATCTGCGCACATTATGTTTGATTTTTCGGCTTTTTCTTTTATTAGAGTATAAGTTTTCGGGTAAAAATCAAGTTTTACATCTCCGATTTGAATAACATGGGAGAAGCCCATTACTCCAAATTCTCTTAGGATTTGTTTTGCAACTGAGCCTACCGCAACTTCTATTGCAGTTTTGCGAGCACTTGAGCGTTCAAGAACATCTCTTAAATCAGAAAGATTGTATTTTATTGAGCCTGCATAATCTGCATGTCCCGGACGTGCTTTTGTAAACGATTTTTCTTCAATTTTTCTTAAAAGTTCTTCGGTTGGATAATCATAAGCATTTGTGTCCATTACATCTTGCCAGTTTTCGTAGTCTTTGTTTTTGATTTCAAGACAGATTGGTGCGCCTGTTGATTTCCCAAATCGGACACCAGACTTAATTTCAACCGTATCAGATTCGATTTTCATTCTTCCGCCGCGTCCGTATCCAGCCTGACGGCGGGCAAGGTCTTTATTAATTATATCAGGCTTAATACGAAGTCCCGCAGGAACACCTTCAATAATAGCAGTAAGGCATTTGCCGTGGCTTTCTCCTGATGTTAAAAATCTGAATCTTTTCATTGTCATTAAATCATTTCTCCGTTCAGATACCAAGTACGCGCGTTTGTAATCTTAACATTCACAAATTCGCCTGTGATATCTTTGTCATAAGGAATATGAACGATTTTGTTGTTTCTCGTTCTGCCTGTGATAACATTTTTACCTTTGCGAGTTTCAAATTTCTCGATAAGAACTTCCATTTCGCGGCCAACATATTTTTTATTGGACGCTAAACAGCAAGCGCGGTTATGTTCGTTTAGGCGTGCAAGTCGTTCTGTTTTAACATCTTCGTCAATGTATTTGTCAACCCATTTTGCAGCAACAGTTCTTTCGCGAGGTGAGTATGCTGCTGTGTTTGAATAATCAAGTTCCAACTCGGTCATTGCGTTTAGTGTATTTTGGAATTGTTCTTCTGTTTCTCCGGGGAATCCTGCAATAAAGTCGCTTGTGATTGTTACATCTTTTACACGGCTTCTTAGGTGGTCGCAAATCTTTTTATATGTTGCAAAATCGTATCTGCGGTTCATTTTCTTAAGCGTGTAATCATCTCCTGATTGCATTGGTATATGGAAATACTCACAAACTTTATCAAGCTCAATTACTGTATCTATCAATTCTTCCGTAATGTCAGTAGGATAGTTTGTGACAAATCTGATTCGGAAATTACCTTCAAGTGCATTAACTTCTCTCAAAAGTCTTGATAAGTTCCAGCCTTCAATATCTTTACCGTAAGAGTCAACATTTTGTCCCAAAAGTGTAATTTCTTTGAATCCTTCTGATAATGCTTTTTTGATTTCCGATAAAATCAATTCAGGTTTTCTTGAGCGTTCGCGTCCGCGTGTGTAAGGTACGATACAATATGTGCAGAAATTGTTACATCCTTCCATAATAGGAACCCACGCATTTATGCTTTTTACACGGTTAATTTGAATGTCGGATTCTTCAAAAGGTTTTTCTTCAACAGAAACAACTCTTTCGCCTGCTTCGATTCTTTTAACAAGATTCGGAAGTTCGTATAGTCTTTGTGTTCCCAATACCAAATCAACATAAGGTGCGCGTTGAAATAAAGTTTTGCCAGCTTGCTGTGCTACGCATCCTGCAAAAACAATTTTTAAATCAGGATTTGTTTTCTTCCATTTCCCCCAAACACCTATTGCGCTGTAAGCTTTATCTTCGGATAACTGTCTGATTGAACAGGTGTTAATAATAAGCATATCAGCTTCTTTCGGTTCTTCTGTTTGTGTATAACCGCAATGTTCAAGCATTCCGAACATTCTTTCCGCATCGGATTTGTTCATCTGGCAGCCAAGTGTTTCTATATAAACTTTTTTCATTATTTTAATTCCCTTTTTCTTTTATTTTATAACAAAAATAAAGTCGGGTTATATCCCGACTTTAAAAGTTAAATTTGGTTGTCTTGCAGCCAGTGTCTCATCCACCTTCTTAATCGGTGTTGTCTGCGGTGATTTCAAAACCTCTTCAGGATTTTCTTCTATCTCACGCGCAATCTTTAACATCGTATCAATAAAGTTATCCAAAACAGCCTTTGATTCAGTTTCTGTAGGCTCAATCATTAGTGCTTCATGCACAATGAGCGGGAAATAAACTGTTGGCGGATGGCAGTTTGAGTCCATCAAACGCTTTGCGATTCCTAAAGTTGATACCCCTTGGTGATGTTGTTTTTCGCCGCAGATTACAAATTCGTGCATGCAAGGAACGTCATAAGGAACGTCATAAGCACCTTTTAGTTTTTCTTTAATATAATTAGCATTCAAAACGGCATCTGCACTTGCTAATTTTAGGTTTGAACCCATCATTAAAATATATGCGTAAGCTCTTACCAATACCCCGAAGTTGCCGTAAAAACTTCTAACTTTTCCAATTGAATGAGGTATATTATATTCTCTAAAATACTTATCTCCGTCTTTTGCTATAACAGGTGACGGTAAAAAGTCTTTTAATTTTTCTACAACCCCGATTGGACCAGCTCCAGGGCCTCCGCCTCCGTGAGGGGTTGCAAATGTTTTGTGAAGGTTCAAATGCACAACATCAAATCCCATTAATGCAGGATTTGTCCAACCCATAATTGCGTTGAAGTTTGCCCCGTCATAGTAAAGAAGTGAGCCGTTATCGTGCATTAGTTTTGAAATTTCCAAAACATTTTCTTCAAAAATACCTAAAGTATTCGGATTTGTCATCATAATCGCTGCGACATTTTCGTCAAGCAATGATTTTAATGCTTCTACATCAACCTGACCTTTATCGTTTGATTTAACTTCAACAATTTCAAATCCGCACATTTTAGCGCTTGCAGGATTTGTTCCATGAGCTGAGTCGGGAATGATAACTTTGACTCTGTTAGTTTCGCCTTTTACTTCAAAGTATTTTTTGATAACCATCATGCCAGTAAGTTCTCCGTGTGCGCCTGCAGCGGGCTGTAGAGAAACCGCATCCATTCCTGTTATGTATTTTAGTTTTTCTTGAAGGTTATACATCAATTCCAATGCACCTTGAGAGTCTTCATCTGACTGCATTGGATGAAGGTTTGCAAACCCCTCTAATGATGCTAAAAGTTCGTTAACCTTTGGATTATATTTCATTGTGCAGGAGCCTAGCGGATAGAACCCTTTTTCAATACAAAAATTTCTGTCAGACAATTCTTTATAATGCCTGAGAACATCAAGTTCACTCAATTGAGGAAGACCTATTGAATCTTTTCTTAAAAGATTCTCAGGTAAGAAATCTCCTAACTTACACTCCCCAAAACCAACACCCTCAACGCCTGAGGTCTTTTCAAATATTGTTTCCATCCAATTCTTCCTGTTTTAATAATTCTTTTTTTATCTTTTCTAAGCCGTTTTGTATAATTCTCGAAATTCTTGATTGAGAGATATTAAACTCTTCCGAGATTTCTTTTAGTTTTTTATCGTAAAAATATTTAGCTTCAATCAAGTCCTGCTCTCTTTGCGGAAGTCTTTTCATTGCTTCTTTAATTCTGTGTTTAAGTTCAATGAGCTCTGCTTTCTCCTCAGGAGTTCTGTCATTGTCCTTGATAAGAGTAGGATTCTCGGCATCAGCCATTTCATCAATTGAAAGAATTGTTTTATAAACAGCATCTTTAACTTTTTCCTGATCAACGGATTCGCTGTTTTTCATTGTGTACCATTTGTAGCGGCGGCGCATTTCGTTTCTGATTGCCCATTTAATAGCCTTTACAAGGTATGCTTCGTTATAAGCTTCTGAATTTTTAGTATTGTTAACAAGATAATAAACTGTATAATTTGCAAGGTTTATTACTTCTGAAAGCTCAATAAGCCCAAGGTTTGAGAACTTTTTGTACTCAACCTTTGATATAGTTTCGATTAAATCTTTATAACGGGAAAGATTAATCCTGCCTTCTCTCTCCTTGTTTATAGTATTCAAATCTTTCATATTTTATAATATATCAGAAACTTAAATGATTATCAAATCTATAAATCTATGTTACAATAATGTTAGAAGAGGTTAAATTATGAAAAGAGTAAGATATATAGTTTTATTAATGGTTTGTGCTTTGGCGCTTACAACAAGCGAAGTTTGTGTTAATAAAGTAACCGCCCAGCCTGTTGCAGCTCCGGCGGTGACAACCGAGCAATGCCAATCAGTACAGCCGCTTGCAGTTGTAGCTAATCCGAGAGCATATCTTGATAAAACAATTACGATGAGTGCTAAATTCGACAAGTTCTCTACTTTGGGGCTTGATTATAAACCTGCATTCAAGTCTTCTGATGATTATATTTCTTTCTTGATTAAAAGAGATGATTCAACTTACGATATTCCTTTGTCAGAAATGAAATTGTTTATTAAACGAGAAGAAGCAGAAAAATTTATTGATTTAAAAACCAACGATGAAATATCAATCACAGGAAAAGTGTTTTCTGATGCATTAGGTGATGCGTGGGTTGATGTAAGCAAATTAACATTAGTGAAAAAGGCACCTGAAAAAGACGGAGTTAAGTAATTAGATGGAAAATAACGAGAATAAAGTGTTTTTAACAGTTCACGGGCATTTTTATCAGCCGCCTCGTGAAAATCCGTGGCTGGAAGCTATTGAACAGCAGGACAGTGCTCTGCCTTTCCATGATTGGAATGAAAGAATTAATAACGAATGCTATAATCCGAATTCTATTTCCAAGATTGTAGATTCAAATAACCAAATTTTAAATGTGGTTAATAACTATGAATATATGAGTTACAATTTCGGTCCTACTCTATTGAGCTGGATGGAAGAATTTGCGCCTATGGCTTATGAACGTATTATCAAAGCCGATATTGCGAGCAGAAAAATGCACTCAGGGCATGGTAATGCGATTGCTCAGGTTTATAACCACATGATTATGCCTCTTGCAAATGAACGTGATAAACAAACACAGGTTAAATGGGGTATCAAAGACTTTGAATATCGTTTCGGTCGTGAACCTGAAGGAATTTGGTTAGCAGAAACCGCTGTTGATGACGATACACTTCGTGTTCTTGTTGAAAACGGAATCAAATTTACAATTCTTTCTCCATTTCAGGCTCAAAGCATTAGAAAAGAAGGTGAAGAAAACTGGCAGGATGTCAGCTGGGGTAATATCGACCCTGCTCGTTCATATAGATATTATATTAAATCAGCTCCAGGGAAGTACATTGACTTGTTCTTCTATGACGGTGCGATTTCTAGAGCTGTTGCGTTTGAAGAATTGTTAAAAGACGGCAATAAATTTGTAAACAGATTGAAAGACGGAATTTCTGCTCAAAGAAATTATCCTCAACTGGTTCATATTGCAACAGACGGAGAAAGCTACGGTCACCATACTAAATTTGGTGATATGGCTCTTGCTTATGCATTAAAATTAAAAGTCAAAGATTCAGGATTTATTATTACCAATTATGCTGAATATCTTGAAAAATACAGAAGCAACTGGGAAGTTGATATAAAACCTGTTTCATCATGGAGCTGTTTTCACGGTGTTGGCAGATGGAGCGATGACTGCGGCTGTTCAACAGGCGGACATCCGGGGTGGAACCAAAAATGGAGAAAGCCGTTAAGAGAGGCACTCGATTATCTGAGAGATGAAATGTGTGCGCTTTATAAAAAGAACGGTAAAAAATATTTCTTGAACCCTGAAGAAGCAAGAAATGCTTATATTAATGTAATTTTAGACAGAAGCGATTCTTCTGTAAAAGCTTATCAGGATGAACAATTTGTTGAAGGTTTAAGCGATGAGCAAAAAGTTCGAGCTATGGAACTTTTAGAAATACAGCGTCAGGCAATGTTGATGTATACAAGCTGCGGCTGGTTCTTCTCTGAGATTTCAGGTATTGAAACTGTTCAGATTATGAAATACGCTGCAAGAGTTATGCAGCTTGCTAAAAACTTTATTAAAAAAGATTATGAATCAAGATTCCTTGAACTCTTGGCGGAAGCAAAAAGTAATCTTCCTGAATTTGGCAATGGCAAAGATGTTTATGAACGTTTTGTAAAACCATCAATTGTTACAGCGAAGCAGATTGTAAGTTTGTGGGCAATTTCTTCTTTGTATTCTGAAATTGAAGACGAAGAAAGTGTTTATTGTTACAAGATTAAAAAACATTCTTATAAAAGAGTTGTTAAAGGCAATTCCCAGTTGGTAATCGGTCATATTGAAGTAACTTCCAAGGTAACTTTGGAAAAATCAAACATGGTATTTGCTCTGCTTCAATTCTCAGGCGGGGATTTTCATTGTGCGATTAAGGAATACTCCGATAACTTTATGGAAACAAGAAAAGAACTTATCAGAACTTATCTTGTTTCGCCTCTAACTGAAATTATCAGAACAATTGATAATTATTTCGGGGCAGAATATTTTACGCTTAAAGATATATTTATTGAAGAAAGACGTAAGATTCTTCAAACAATGCTTAAGGGTAAATTGCAGAACTTTGCTAATACGTATGAATCAATGTATAACGAAGGCAAAGGATCAATTTATCAAATGCAGACATTGGGTCTTGAAATCCCTCGCGAGTTTAAGATTTCTGCTCAATATGTTCTGACTAAACAGTTTAATGAGTTGTTTGCAGGTAAAGGATTCTTTAACTCTGATATCTTACAGCAGGCTTCTGATATTCTGTTTGAAGCAAAAAGAATCGGCATTGAGATTGATAATACTCCGACTGCTAAGATTTTTAGCAAAAAAATTGCACAAAATATCAGCAGATTGGCTTATGCGCTCGATATTCAGCAGGTTGATGCAACATTAGAAATTCTTGATTGTATCGGTAAACTTGAGCTCAAAATCGATATTGCGGAAGCTCAAAATTATTTCTTTACAAAAGTAATCGGTAATATTGAAGAAATGATTCAGAGTATGACTTGTGCAGCTGACAGAGAACTTGTAACAATGTTATTCCAGATTGGTGAAGATTTGAATATCAATATGGATTATTACAAGCAGATGTTTAACAGGGCACTTGTAAGGTGCTAGTTATGCAAACATTTGGAATTGATAAGAGCTGGATTGATGCAGGATTAAATATTGATTTAATCAATGAGATTATGTTGATTATTGCAGAAAAACGCAAGGATAGAGAGATTCTGCCTTCGCAGGATGATGTTTTGAATGCGATTAAACTAACTCCTTTAGATAATGTGAAAGTTCTTATAATCGGACAAGACCCATATCCGAGTTCTGAGCACGCACATGGCTTGGCGTTTTCGAGTCTTTCCGATAAAACTCCCGCTTCTTTGAAAAATATTTTTAAAAAGCTTGAGAAGGATTTTCCTAATTGTAAACATTCAACAAACCTTTTACTTGATTGGGAGAAGCAAGGCGTATTATTGCTAAATACTGCTCTGACTTTTGAAGGCAAAGATGTCAAATTATTAAAAGAACATACAAAGCTCTGGGCTCCTGTTATTGAAAATATTTTTTCAATCTTAGCAAAACGCGGAAATCTTATTGTAATGCGATGGGGTTCTCATGCACAAAAAACTGGTGCTTGTTTTGAGGGTGTAGATAGTGTAACTGTAATGGATACAACTCATCCGTCGCCTTTATCAGCTCATCGCGGGTTCATGGAATGTGACCATTTTACAAGATGTAACGAGATATTAAAAGAGAATGCCATTAATTGGGCAACGTAGGTTCAATTGTAATACCATCTTAACAAAACTACATAAAAAAGACTAAATTTTACAAAAAAATTAAAGTTTTTGAATTTTGTACCGTATTAGTAATTGTATTTATATGCGTCAAAGGATAATACGTGACTAATACATTTTCACTTGGTAAAAATAATAGTAAATTTGGAGAAATTGATTTTTCAAAACTCAGAAGCGGGGTAACCAAAAAGGATCTGGGGATTGAAGAAGGCTCTGTGCTTGCTAATATTTTTGACAGCATCAATACCAATAATGAAGGTGATTCAGAGGCAAAACTCGATAAAAATGAATTAAATGTATTTTTAGAAATAATCAGAAAATTAGCAGATCCCAAAAACAAGCAGGATAAAAAAGCCTCAAATCTTTCAGAAGGTGAAGCTAAGAATTATGAAATAAACGGCCAAAAGCTTGGAGGTAAGCATAAAAAGGAATTACTTACATTCCTTAGTAAACTTGCTGAGCTTACTCATGGTGTTTCTAACATTCAATCTAATGAAAGTTCCGAATTGATTACTTATGATGATGGTCATACGGAAGAAGTTTTTCCTGATGGAAAAACGATAACAACAGTTATAGATTTAGCAAAAGGGATTAAGACTGTTACAACAAAAGAGATTGTCGGATGGGATGATGAAGGCAATGACCTTTACAAAGAAACTGTAGAAACAACTGAAACTACAGATGAGGGAGAGATTTATACAGTTACCATAGATGGAGTTATTCAGCGTAAGAAAACAACTTCAAAAACAAAAACAGAAGATGTTACTTACGAAGATGGAAAAGAAAAAAGCTCTACGATAGATTATATAGACCCAAATATTCATGAAGAATATATTTATGAAAACGGAGCACCTGTTCTTAAGAAAAAAGTTGTTGTTACAGTACCTGTTACGGAAGATGGAGAGTCAGCTTCGGCTAATCAGACTACTGAAACAATAACTTATGACGGAACGAAAACAACAACCGTAACTGAAAACAACAATAGAACCCTAACTGTTGTGAATGACGGAAGTGATATATTAAGTGAACATGAAATTAGCACAAATAGTGATAATCAAACTGTAGACAGAACCAGAGTTTATAGCGGAGATAATTATACTGAAGATTTAATTGTTGATTCTCAACCAAGACGCCAAACAAAACTCGTTGATGGTAAAGAATACACAGTTATTTATGACTCTGATGGTAATGCAACCGGAGTTGTTGTGCAGTATGGAGAAACAATTAAAAAACTTGCCAAAAAATTTGGAGTTGATGAAAAAGAATTAGTAAGAGTAAATTCATCTGTTGTAAAAGGTGGGCGCATTTCGGCAGGAACTGTAATTAAAATCCCTCCAAAAACTGATGGTACACGTATACAAGCAGATGACTCTGCATTGCAGGGACGTATGTCAAGAGAAGAAGTTCTTGCAGAAGTTCAGCGTATCAGAGAACAGCAAAGACAAGAACAAGCTAGAAGACGCGAAGAGCAAAGACTTGCTGCTTTAGCGAAGCAAACGGTTATTGCAAAAGGTCAGAACGGATATTACATAACAAAAGACGGCTATGATAATTACCGTTACTTTGATAGTAAAAATAAAGAAATTGATGCAAATGCATTCAAAGCCGCATGTCCTTCTATTTATGAAGCACACTCCGCTAAATTAAGGGGTGCAACAAGAAGAACTGCTAAAAAGTATGATATATCAAGAATCCAATCTGGAGCTAAACAGTTGGCGGGAAAGATTTGGAATCAGATTGATGGATTTTCAAATAGTACTAATACAATTAATTTGTTAAGGGCAATAACTCCTGAAAATGCTGCATTTGTTGTCTCAGAATATCAAAAACTCAGAAAAGTTTCGTTAGCGAAAGATATTGATGATGAAGTGGGTTTAGATATTCAAACTGTAAAAGAACATATTTGTAAAAAACTTGTTGATCAAGCGAAATCTTTAGGTATTGGCGGTGTTTATTATGGTGATTATCAGAATATAAAAGATCTGTCTTCATTGCAAAAGTGGATAAATACTGTTTCTGCTAAAATCATAAACAAAATGAGTAATGCAACTGTAAGCTATTATGCAACAGATGCAGAGCAAACTCAACGTCAGCAAAAAGCACAGGATGCTGCTGTTCAAAGATCTTCTGCTGCGCAAATTGTTGAAGATTTAATTTCAGCAAAAAGTGGTTACAACGATATTAAGAAAATTAAGGCTGTAATTGCAAGAATTGATAAGCCGGAAGAATTGAACGAAGTTAACCGATTATTGGCACTTAGAGGGTATCCGCCGACTGATAAATATTCAGCTATTGAACATTTTATCTATGACGAATCAGACCATAGTATTTCTCATACATACAACTCATCCGATTATCTTGAAACAACAGTGCAAAATTGGATTAATAAAGGTGTTTTAACAGGTCAGGCTGCAAATGAAGCACAAGCAAGAATGGCTGCTCGTGTGTTATTTGATGGCGGTGATGGTTTTGGTACAGATTGTAACAAAATCAAAAAAGCCGTACGTATGATTAAGTGTCCTAAACCAACCGGTAATAGAGCAGCTGATAATAAACAAGCACGTGAAGTTTATCGTTTAGTTAATAAGATGATTGCTAAACACAATACATTCTATGGTTTGGGCAGCTCTTGTAGAGATTTAAAGGATTATTGTGCCGGTGAAATGTGGGATTATGAAGTTAAATATCTTAACGGTATTTTAGCTCAAAACAATGCTATTCAAGGCAAAGAAAAAACAAAAGCTATTACTGAGTTGACTCAAGAGGCAGTTGAAGGTGCCGGAACAGATATTGAATATTTAGAGCAAGCAATAAGGGCAATTGATTCTCCGGAAGATAGAAAAGCTGTTGAGGCTAAACTGGCTGATTACTGCAAAAAGAAAGGTATAAAACTTCAAGTAGCCGGTCAATCATACCTGCAAGCAATTCTTTATGACGAATGTGATACCTTTATGGGAATTTCCACAGATCATAAAGAAATTCGTAAATTTAACGAAATGCTAATATCTCAAGGCGCATATACTGAGAAAGAAGCGATGAACTTAAGAGCCGAACAGGCAGCATTACAAATGTTGGAAGGCGGATACGATGATATTTTAGATGCAGTTCAGCAGTTAAAGGATCCAAGAGTTCTTGTATTAGCAGAAAGAATATTAAAAAAGAAAAATCCATCATATACGTCTCTGGATGTATTTTTGACTAAAAAATTGAGTCGCACTAAAGCTGATATGATTCTTGCAGAGCTGGCAAGTAATAATATGCTGACAACCCGTACTGAATCAGGTAAAGTTATTGTTGACGAATGGGGTAATACGACTATTGATGCGAATCGGGTTGCAGATGTAGCATACAGATTGCTCCTTAATTCGGATTTCGATATTCGTGCAATGGGCTTTAAGGCAATTAGATCTGAAAAAGTTGCTAAGCTTGTTGATGCAAAATTGAAACAAAGTGGTTCTTCATTGGAAAAAGTTCGTAATAAATTTAATGAAGAAAAAGCTGATTATGCTGCTAAGGCTGATTTTTGGGATGGATTAGGCTTTATGGACTTTGTTTCGGATGCATATCGTGAAAATACCGATGTATCCGATAATATGTTTGTTGAAATTGATGATGTTAACAGTAAACCTCTTGCTTTGACAAAGAAACAGCAAAATGCATATTTGGCTGCGGTTAACGAAATGGAAACAAGACTTCAGCAGATGGAGCGTGCATACAAGGAATCTCTTGAGTCACAAGGTGCAGTTTCTTGGTTCGTAAATATGGTATGTGAGACAAACGGTATAGGAACTACCAGAGAAGAAATTGAAGCCAGAATTGAACACGACAAAGAAACTATCAGATTACTTAAGCTGGGTGCAGAAGGCAGACTTGGCAAAATGGTTAACGGTCGTATGGTGCCTGTACCTTTCGAAGAAGTATTTGCAGAACGTAATGTCGGAGTAAAATTTGATGCTGCCAAAGTTGAGAAAGTTACAAAACAAGCTGAAATGCTTGCAGCAATGGATATTGCAAAAGAGCATATTGCAGTATGTTGGGAAGAATTGGATAATGGTTTAAAATCAGGTGATACAGCCAGATTAAGTACTTCTATTGTGGATGCTTTAGAAAAAATATCCCAAATGCAGCCTAATCAGAAATTGAGTTTGCCTAATGGTTATAAACTCCGCTCCGGTATTATTGTTGATGCAAATGGTAAACCTGTTCCCAAAGCAGATTTAATTACGCTTGCAAAACAATTGCAGGCTGGTTTGTCAGACATATCAAAAGAATTATTCGGGGTATCAATTCCTGTAGGAACATCTCTGTCGGGTGTTCATAAAATTCTGGACAAAGGATATGATAATAAGAAAGAAGAATTTAAACAACAGTACAAAGAAGCTTTCGGACAAGATTGTCCTGATGAGATGGTAGATAAATATATTTCTACTATTGAAACCGGAAAAACCATTATTAACGTTGGAGTTATGATTGCTGCAGTTGTAGCAGCTCCATTTACAGGGGGTGGCTCGTTAGCTGTATTTGCTATATCTACAACCGCCTCTCTTGCTGTTAATGCTTTAGAAAATTCAACAGATGCCGATGGATGGACGAATGATGAATGGACGTCTGATGTAACACAAGCACTCTGGGATGGTGCTCTTTCTACTGTTGGTGTAAAAGTAGGTGCTTATGCCGAATCTTTTGCAAAGGGTGCTTCAAGTATAGGACAAGCGAATAAGTTTATCTCAAGGTTGCCTAAAAATTCTTGGGGAACAGCATTAAGAAATGCGGAAGCAGCTGCTATTAAAATAGAAAAATATACTGCAAGAATTGGTAAAAATGTATTAGATTCCCGCTTTGCAAAACTTACGTCTCAATTCCCTAATGCAAATCAAACAGCTTTAAGAAAAGCAACTGTTTTAATATCAAGAGCAGAGGCTGCAGGAGTTGAAATTTCCAGTGATATACTTCAGTCTCTGGTTCAAACGTATTGTATGCATGGAGAATTTAATGAAGAACAGTTCCTGATGGATATGGTTATTTCATTGGGTGCAAACTCAGTTGGACATGGTATAAGTTCTATAAGTGAAGTCCGTCATGCAGGTGATGCGATACCGACTCCAAAACCGGATCTTGTTCACGAATCTGTTTTGGGAAAAGCAACCAATAATAATGGAGGTGTTGCACAAGCAGGTACTGTTGGTAAATTGAATGAGACAAAGTTTGCTCAAGCAAAAGCTGAATTGGAAGAAGTCTTAAATGCAGATAATTATGGCAATCTTACTCCTCAGGATTTAGAAACTCTTCAAAAACAAATTGATGCATTGCAAAACCGTGAACAAAGACGTGCTCTCCAACACATTTTTGACACTAAAAAAGCTGAATTTGAAGCAGCTGGCCCGACTCCAACGCCTGCTCCAAAACCCGAGCCTATACCAGAACCGGAACCTGAGCCGACTCCAACACCATCACCTGATCCTGTAACACCGGCATCCGGTAGTTTGCTCAGAAAATTTGGTAAGCAGCTTTACAGTGTATATCAAAGTGTTGAAAGAGGCATTGAAAATCTAAAGAGTATTCAGGATTATAATCAACTTAAAGCTGTTATAACCGATAAATTTAAAAACTTCCCTGAAGAAGCAGGCAGTTTGTTAAATCGTTTATATACAAAGGCAAAACAGCTTGGTTTGGATGTTATTGAAACTGCCGCGGATAGAACGGCTCGTCTTGGCAGTGCTTTATCCAAAACTTATGAAAGCATTGAAACTGCAATTGAAAGTTTGACTGATATGGCGAAGTTCAATGAACTGCTTCATGATATTACAACCAAGTTCGCTGATTTCAAAGATGACATGAAAGTTCTTGTAGATAAGCTTTATACTAAAGCTACATCTTTAGGATTATCAGTAAGAGAGTCTTTAGATGATTTATATCATAGAGTTGGTATAAACGGTAAAAGAGTATCTGAAGGCAGCAATATTGAGCCGCAATTTAGAAGAACTTCCAATGAGTTTAACCCTGATGAGCTTTGTCGTGAAGCAGGAAATAACGGTAAGCCGCTTAATGAGAATTATGTTCAGGCATCAAAAGATTTAAGAGAACATTATAATAATGCAATAGCAAACGGTACTTATGCAGATACTTATGAAAACTATGTAAGCACTATAACAGGCGGTCACGTAGTTGCTTATGGTGGTTTTGACGGAACTCATACATGGTATGGTGATGTTGGACAAGGCGGTATTGATGTTAACCCCGGACAAATAAGAGGCAGGGGTGCAATGTCAAGTAACCGAATCGAGATGGGATATCAGGTAGAAGATATAGCCCGTCAATATGGCGATTCTTATAATACCGGTGGAACGTCTAAAGTTAAGTTAGCGGGTATTCCTGATGATGCACGCCCTGTGAATATTGGAACACAGCATATATATCCTGACGGACAATATATGGATGCTTACTTTAAGCAAATGCAAAGAACTGCAAAAGAGGCTCTTGATTTAATAGAAAAAGGCGCATCCCAAGATAAAATTTTAGCTAAATTAGCAGAACATTATCAATATGCAGCAAATGCTCGTCCTTTTGGTCAGATTAACAATTCATTGTTTATGAATGAGTTGAATACGTTATTGCAAAAAGCCGGCATGAAACCAATGCCGCACGGAGTACTTGATCACGTTGCACAACGTTTACAACCGGAATCATTTAAAAAATATTTTATAGATGAGTATAAGAAAACTGCGCTTAGTGCTCCATCTGTTCATGTTGATGTTCCAAATCCGGTATACCACAATCCTGCGGGTGCTGTAGATCAGTCACGTAATTTTAATTCAACTCATAACATTTCAAGTGAAGAAGTCGTTTTTGACGGATACAAAGACGGCGGACGCAGATTGCAATTTGATGAAAATGGTAATCCGATTAACAAACCTTCAAGAGAAATTATTCTTGTTGATAGAACAAATGACACTCAATTGCAATCTATGATTTCCGATATTAAGCAAAGAACAGCTAATATGAGTGATAAAGAAAAGGCTGCATTCTTACAAAGATATGTTTATGATATTTCAGGCGGTGATGTTGATATGAATATTCATGATGCTTGGGATAGTCGAAATACAGGTAAAGAAGTATTGCTCGGTGATATTATTACACAGCAACCTCCTGTTGCGGTTTGCCGTCACAGAAGCTTATTAATGAAAGTTCTTGGGGATGAAATTGGTTTAAAAATAGAACTTCAGAGAGGAAACTTCTATAGTGGAGGTGGTGGCGGAGGCCATGCTTGGAATATAATTCGTTTTGATGACGGAACGAGTGCTATATATGATGCAATGCATAATAAAACTTCTTCTACAACTCCAGGAAAAGTTGATAGTTATGCACGTCAATATTATACAGTAAATAATGAGGCACTTTATACTAACGGAGTAACTCCAAACGTAAATGTAAATCCAAAACCAGCTCCTGCTCCGATAAATGCTGCACCATTGCCAAAAGCAGATAATACACCTCAAACATTAGTCAAAGGTCAAGCTTATGAATTAGATGAATTGCCTGTATTAAATCTGGCTAATCGTGTAGAAGTTGATTTGAATAACCCTCAATACAGAGCTCAGATTGATAACTTGTCGGAAGGTGGACGCTTAACTATTGGCCGTGAAGGCGATATAGTTATAAATGATCCGCAAAAATTTGTATCCCGTGAACACATAATTATTGAGAAACGCAATGGTAAATTATATGTAATTGATGCTTCTGCAAATGGAACCAGCGTTGTTAAACGAGCACAAGCTCCACTTAATCCATTGCCAAAGGCAGGCAATTCACCACAACAATTAACAAAGGGGCTAGCTTATGAAGTAGAAGAGTTACCTGCACTTAAACTCGGATATAATAAAGAACTGGATTTGAGTGATCCTGCCATAAAAGCCCGAATAGACAACTTACCGGAAGGCGGCACATTAACAGTCGGTCGTCATGGAGATATTCAAATAGATGCATCTTATACTGATGTTTCAAGACAGCATTTAATTATTGAAAAACGCAATGGTAAGATATATATTACAGATTGTTCTACTAATGGCACAAGTGTTATTAAGCATAAAATATCAAGTAGCATGAATCCGGATTCGTTAAATGAATACTGGTCTGCGCCATCAGCAGAAACTGTAACGTTTAAACAAAAAAATTCTTGGGGTATAAATAAAACCGTAGAGGTTCGTACATCTACTGATGTCAGAAAGTACTTAAATTCGTTTAACAGAAAACTGAATCCTCTTGAAATAGATCAAATGGTCAAATTGTTTGAGTCAAATCCTAAAAGATTTAACAGAATTGCAAACAGCGGATTCTTTGATTTAGTTGATAGTGGTTACATCCGCTATGAAGATGTTCATAGTTTATTTACTGGTTCTGTTCAGATTAATGAAAATACATTCTTCTCCAACAGATTCTTGTCAGAATGCCAAATCGCAAAATCACAGCTTGATCAGGGTATCCAACCTTCGTTAGTTCAAACAATTCCAAATGGTGCTTCTAAAACTTATGTTCAACAGCATGTAAAAGTTGGTGATGTTTATGAACAAAATGGTGTATTATTTGTACGAGATGGGGAAGACAGTTTTACTCAATTAAATATTTCAAAAGATACTTTTGATTATTTATTCCCGCCAGTTAAGACATCCAGTTTTAAACAAGGTTCTTCTTATGATTGTTGGCTGATTTCTGCGATAGATAATCTTTTAGATTATCCAGAAGGCAGATCCACAATATTTAAAATGTTTAGTGAAGCAAGTGATGGTAATATATGGGTAACACTTCCTGATAATCTGATGATTCCTTTCCCTAATGGTAGAGTCCTTGATGCCTCTGGAAAACAGGTAGAAGGTGTGAGTGGTATTCAAATACTTGAACAATCATATATGTACCATGCGCTTGATGTTAACAGGAAAGGCTTCTCTCCTGAAAAAATGGCATCTTTAACTGACCCTTCAAAACAAATGGAAATTTTGGATTTTGGTAATGACGTTGAGGTCTGGGAATATTTCTTCCAAAAGCCAGGAAATCTTATATGCTATGATGTTAATGCAGCTGAAAACCTAATCAGAACTTGCGGAAACCGTTCCGATGTTGTAATTGGCTTGTCATTTAAAGATGGTATTCCAATTGAAGGAATGCCTGAAGGTGCAATTGATCCGTCACGCCATCTATATTCTCGTCACCAGTATGCGTTAAAAAGTTTTGATCCTGAAACTAATATGTGCTATCTAACAAATCCTTGGGATGCTTCTAAAATCATTGAAGTTCCATTAGATGAAGTTAAGCAGCATTTTGTGACTATTTCTCAAATTGATTTAAGTACAAATAATGTAGGCAATATGGTTGCGGCTGCAAACGGATATCCCATCCCTGTGCATGGTGCCGTTAGAACATCAGGAGTTGATGCTCCGGGTGGTTCTTTGGGTTTTGGTGTTAGAAAAGAAGCTCTTCTAAGACATGTATCTCCAAGTGATTGGAAATTTGCACAAAATATATTAAGCAGTTATGTTAATGATGTTAATTATCCGGTTGCAAAAAAATTGTTTGAAACAGGTCAGTTAACTTATGCAGAACATATCTTAAAAGCATTTCAAACCTCTGAAGAAGTCGATTTTGCATTGCGTATGATATCGACTGGTGATGAAAGAATTATTGGTAATCTGCATCATATTGCTTATGTTGTAAACACTAATGTTATAATCAGTTCGGGAGAATTGGATCTTGATGCGATTGCAAAGGCTTGTGAACGTTATGATTTTCAAGCAAATCCTAATGATGCAATAGTTTTTGCAAATCGTTTATTTGCTTCAAAGAACCATTCTACGGCAAAAGACATTTTTAATAATGCAGAACTTCAAGGGCCGGATTTATGGAACTTGGCATATTATGAAAATAAAACAGGTCCATACCAAACACTTGTAGCGGAATTGCGTAAGAATCCGGACATTAGTGTAGAAAATTTGGATAACATAATCGGTATGTTATATGCACATAATGGTAATAACTTAGATTATATATTTGAAACAATTTCACCAAAAGAATTGGATGCAATTTGTTCCCGTATTGCTAATGCTGATTTTGTAAAAAATCGTTCAGTTATTTGCGCTAATGATGTCGACGTATTAATAGAGTTAGCAACTATAGTTGATGACGATGTATTAGCTAACCTTACAAAGTACCAGTCTTTATCTTCTGTTGTACATAATTGTTTTTCATTTAATTCAGACCAATTGAGGTTCTTAAAGCAACATCCCGGATTACTTGGTAAAGATGCTTCGATATTAGCATTTGTAGATAGTGCTACTTTGGATAAAATTGCAGCAAGCACTAATTGTAATCGTATAGTAGAAAGCTGCTCAAATTTAAAATTATCGGATGTGCAAATCCATTATTTGGAAAAATCAGGATTGGCTGCTAAAATTAGACAAAATCCTGAGCTTTTACATGATTTGAAAGGATTTATTGATTCACCAATATTAGGAATTTTAGATAATAAATCATTGGATGTAATAATCCACAGCAGTAATCGTAATCGTATAATTGAATCCTGTTCCGGCTTGGAATTAACATCGGAACAAATTAAATCATTAGAACAATCAGGATTGGCTGATAAAATTAGAAAAAATCCTGAATTGTTGGTGAATGCAAAAGCAATTATTGAGCAAAAAGAAAATACTGTATCTGCTGTTGGGGCATTCGGTTTTGATATTAAAAACAGTAGTAGTGTTCAGAGTGTTGATTTGGCAGGAGTTGGAAATTCAGTACCACCATCTCTATCAAATAGTATAATTAGTGCTTTTAGGACAACTAATGATCCAAATGTAAAACTTATTGATTATAGTTATAAAGTTAATGGTAAAACATATAAATTTAAGGCGTCCGAAGGTATTAATCAACCATTAATCAACCAATTAGCAAATATTGATTATAAAAAAAGATTAATGTTAAGTTCAAGCAGTAATTATAAGAAATTTAGTCCGCAGGTGCAGCATCAGCTTGCGCAATTTGCTCATAAAAATAAAGTTTCAGTAGATATTATGAATCATTTAATTACAACTGTTAGTGATGAGCAAAAGCTTATTAAAATATTGCAGGATAATAGATTAACTCAATTGCTTACTTCTAAAAGGTCAATTGATGATTTGCAGAATGTTTTCAGTCTCAAGTTTGATGATCCGGTAAAATATGAAAGAATTGCAGAATCAGGGTTATTTGACTTAATTAAAGATAATAAATTAAACGGATATATATTACGCTGGATTAATAAAAACTCGGATTTATCTTCAGACATGTATCGTGATTTAGAGTTATTAAAATCAGGTAAAAGTATAGTGCCTGAGTTTCCAGCGGGTACTAATTTGCAAACTGCTTTCCAGCAAACAACTGTTGGTGATGCTATTGAAGTTGGTGGCAAAATGTATATCAATGACGGTGCACAATTGATTGAATGGAATATGACAAAGGAAAAATATCTGGAACTATTCCCTCCTGTTGAACGTTTTGCTACCGCACAAGGAGCTGTTAGTAACTGTCATTTGATTCAAACACTTGGACTTGCAATGCATAATCCGCAGGCAAGAGTTCAATTTTTGCAATCATTTGCATTAAATGGTAACGACATAGTTGTTACCGTCAAAGGCTATGAAAATTATCATGGCAGCAGTACTTTTACTAATGGTGAAATCAAGCTTGGTTCTGATTTAAAGCATTTAATTGGCTGTAAGGGTATGCAAATGTATGAACAAGCGTACGGCAGAGTAGCGTTGAGAGCCAGCGATGTTACAGATTATCCCGGAATTGCACCGATTGAAGATGTTGTGGAAAGAACAGCTTGGGGACAACCTGCTCAAACTATGGCAGACGTTTTTGGACAAGGTAATTTTGCAAATAACATGATTGATCAAGGATTTGGAACATATTCTAATGTAGCGGTTGATCCGCATTTAGGATGGTCTTCAAAGGAAGATTTTATTAACGATTTTGGAAGATTATTCTTTGATGACTATGGAAATAAAATTTCTGTATCATTTCAAAATGCAGATATAGATTATACTGAAGCAATGCTCACCCATGCTGCAAACAATAAGGATTTCCTTATATCATTTGTAACGATTCCTAAGCCTGATGCAGTTGCAGAAAGTTCTTTGTTATCTGAATTCAATTTAATATCCAGTCATGCATATTCAGTTTTAGGTTATAATGCTGCTACAAAGATGGTACAGATTGGTAATCCGCATTCGTTCGCAGAAGTTACTGAAATTCCATTGGAAACATTCCATAAATATCTTGCAGAGCTAGATTTCTTAAAATTATAAAGGACTACTATGAAATATACAAACGATTTAGTACAAAGAAGTAATGAAATAATACAAAAGGTAAAAGAAGCCGAACGACTTAACCAGCCGATTGAGCGTCTTGTTAAGGAACAAATTGAAATCCTCGAATGTCACAAAGATGAATTTGTTCGTCAAGCTGATGAAAAAGGAGTTGATGAGTTCAGCAAGTCCAGAGTTCTGGTTCAATTGTATTCTAATATAAAGTTTTGGGCTAATAAAATAGGCTTGTCTACAGAATCTTATGAAAAGGCAATAAAAGATATTCAGGCAAAGTTCTATGATGATTAATTAAAATGAGGTATAATAACAGTATGGGTGTTGGAATGAATAATAATTCTAATTTATTTATGAAAATACAGCAGCAAATTGAAACTGCGGAGAAAGCCGGACAGCCAATAAGTCATCTGGTTAAACAGCAAATCGAGCTTTTGAAAGGTTCTCATGATGAGTTTGTAAAAACTGCTGCGGACAAAGGTTATGATAAGGCAAGTTTTACATTTGGTAAAATGGAAATAGATTATTTTGCAGCTATGAGACAATTAGCGCAAAAAATTGGTTTACCTTTGGATGAATATGATGAACGCATAAAACAGATTCAGATACGAATTATGGGTGAAGAAAACTATAACAGAGTTTTTGGAAACAGAAACTAATCAGGCAGTATAGGTTCAATACCCATATTGTGTCGGGTCACTTTAGGGAAAAATTCCTTCAGTTCTTTTGTTCGTCTTTGAAAGTCTGCTTCAAATCTATCACCGATTCTGTATGCATCTTTTTCAACTCCTGATGCCATATACCATTTTCGGGTTAATGCGCAAACAGGAAACGGGCATTCCTGTAATCGGCATTTTAGAAAATAGAGCGCTAATTTAAGTTCTCTGGAGTTGTATTCTTTTTTGTTAAAGAATTTGTTCCATAGTTGTTTTTTTAATTTGTTTTTAAGTTCATGCTGTCTGAAATGTCTTAGCTCATGAGCTGTTGTGTTAATGTTATAGCCTAATACAGGCATGGTTGCTACACCAAGTTTATTTTGGTCTTGCAAAGATACTCCCATCTCGTAATTCATATCATCTCCTTTGATATAAAACAGGTTTATATCATCAAGGTTTTCTATGTTTTCTTTTTTACCAAGCAGACGGAATAATGTTTTTATTGCAATTTCGTCAGGCATTCCGCGTAAAACCAAGTATTCATCTTTTGCAACTTTTTCAGGAATATTTTCACTTGCTGTTGTTGTAATTTCTAACAAATCTCCTGATTCTGAACGTACGGATTCTGTTTGAATATAGTTTTGCTGATTAGCAATAGAAAAAGTTTCTGCAAAATTATTATCCGAATTTTTTGTGGCGTGATATTTTATTATATTTATTGAAGGTCTTTCAATTCCTTTTTCTTTTACAATATCAACTTTGTGTCTTACGGCTGAGTTAATTGATTTATCAGGGGCATAATTTATTGATTGGACATCACTTAAGGAAATTAAATATTTACCTGATTGGACTTTTTTTCTAACAGTATATCGTGATTCTATGTAGTCGGTAATATTGTCATTCTCTTTGTTTTCTCGATTTTGTCCGATTAGCCTTTCATCAGAATCATAGAACAATTTTACTTCGGTAGTTTTTGCTCCAAAATCTCTTTTAATAAGTATTCTTTCTGCTCTTTTTGTACCTAAAGGAGCTTTTGAAGATGAAAATCTTGCAGGTTCCCGCAGTATAATTCGATTACCGCCTTTGTTAAAAGGCATTATTTTCGGTTTGAAAAATTGAAGTTTCATATTGTTTGTAAAACTTCTGAATAAAAATTTTGCTATTGCTTATCTTTATTCTATTTTGTAGTATAATTTTATTACAAACGGGAGATAAAAATGCAAGAAGTTTTAGAAAGAAAATCGATTAAAAACATCGACTTTAACTGTGATTTAGCGCAAGCTTACGGGGTATATAGAAATAATAACGAATTTGAACTCTTGGATTATGTGAGTTCTGTTAATATTGCTTGCGGATTTCATGCAGGCGATCCTTTGACTATAAAAGAAGCTCTTTTGCGTGCTAAAGAAAAGAATGTTTCAATCGGTGCTCATATTGGTTTCAATGATATTCAGGGATTTGGTTACAGACCCGTTGAATTAAAAGAAGATGAAATTGAATCAATAGTTGTTTATCAGGTTGGTGCTTTGATGTCTTTTGCTAAAGCTTATGGGTTAAGCATTGAACATGTTCGTCCTCACGGTGCGATGTATAAAATGGCAGGTGAAGATTTTACATTCTCTTGTGCTATTGCTAAAGCAATTAAAAAATGTTCTGAATGGCTTGTTTACTATGCTCCTGTTGGTGATATTACTGCAAAAGTAGCTGATTATACAGGTATTCAGGTTGCTCAGGAATTATCTTTGGAAAAGACTTATAATCCTGATTTGACGGTTGATTATTCTAAAGAAGATAATACTGATAATTATGGCTTAATTAAAAGATTTCAGCATCTTATTCACACTTCTCAAATCCGTAATAACCTAAGCGGTATGAGTTTTGCCGATGTTGATACAATTCATTTTTCTAATAAATACAAAAATTCTGTTGAGCTTATTAAACAGGCAAGAGGAGTAATCACTCCTACACCTGTGAATTACAATAATGCGAAAGTTTCTGGCTGGGTGGATTAATTATGTTTGATATTAAAAATAATGTTAAAGTTTCAAAGGACGTAGGCTGGTTGATTCCCGGGCTTAATGTAAAAAGATGGTTATTTCTGATTTTTGCAGGGTCAGTCTTAATTGTTTTGGGCTTTTTATTAATTGCGGATGCGCATTTGATTTATAAAATAATGAATGTTATTAAAAAAGCTGCATTCATTTTGCCAACAAATATTCTTGCTGCAATATTCATTTTAATCGGTGCAACTGTGTTTTTTAAAGGCTGGAAGAAAACAACTCTTTCTATGATGGATATGGATTCATCTAAAGGAAATAACTCACTTCTTGAAAGACTTTATCGCAGAAGTAAGCTTAATAAAGGTGCAAAAGTTGTAGCAATTGGCGGCGGTACAGGTTTGTCAATGCTTCTTAAAGGTATTAAAAAATATACAAATAATATTACTGCTGTTGTAACAGTTGGTGATGATGGCGGAAGCTCAGGAAGACTTCGTGAAGAAATGGGGATTCTTCCTCCTGGTGATATCAGAAACTGTATCGCGGCTTTGGCGGATGACGAAAATCTTATTACAGAATTATTTCAATATCGTTTTAAAAACGGAGAAGGTTTGGAAGGTCACAGTTTTGGGAATCTTTTCCTGACTGCACTTTGCGCAATTACAGGAAATATGGTTAAGGCTGTAAAAGAGTCTTCTAATGTTTTGAATATCAGAGGGGTTGTTCTTCCTGCTACATTGGATGATATGAAGCTAGCAGCTGAATTTGATGACGGAACAATTGTTAAAGGTGAATCTAATATTCCCGAAGCTCATAAAACCATTAAAAGATTATTTACTGAGCCTGAAGTTTGTAAGGCTTTACCTGAAGTTTTAACAGCAATTGCGGATGCGGATTTGATTATTTTAGGCCCGGGAAGTTTATACACAAGTGTAATTCCTAACCTATTGGTATCTGGTATAGTAGAAGCCATTATGGCATCAACTGCTAAGAAAATTTATGTCTGCAATATTATGACTCAACCGGGTGAAACTGATAATTATTCTGTTGCAAGTCATGTGAATGCATTATTAAATCACGCTAAGGGCAGAAAAATTATTGATGCAGTGCTTGTGAATGATTCTTTACCTGATAATATTTCGGAAGGTTACGCAAAGAGCGGTTCAATTCCTGTAAGATTGGATATGGAAAATCTTGCTCCAACAGGGGTTACTGTTGTTTCACAAAAACTTATTCAGGAAAATAAAGAAGGATTGGTAAGACACTCTTCTCATAGAGTTGCAAGAGCGGTTTATTACTGGTATCGTAAAACATTAAAAAAATAATTATGGGAAAATCAATAAACATATTCAAAAAATCAGATGAAAAAATAGCAATGCTTACTGCGTATGACTATTCGACAGCGCAGGTTTTGGATGAAGCAGGGATTGATGCGATTTTAGTTGGTGATTCACTTGCAATGGTTGCATTGGGGCATGAGAATACCTACAATATTACAATTGATGAAATGCTTATCTTTATAAAAGCGGTTGCCCGTGGAGCTAAAAAGACTTTTATAGTCGGTGATATGCCGTTTATGAGTTATAATTTGTCAGTAGAACAAGGCTTGAAAAATGCTTCTGAAATGATTAAAGCGGGAGCTAATGCTGTTAAACTTGAAGGCTGCAGTGAGCATATTATTGAATTAACCCGACGTTGTGTTGAATGCGGAATTCCTGTTCTTGCGCACTTGGGTCTGACTCCGCAGTTATTGAATACATTGGGCGGATATAAGATTCAGGCTAAAACTGCTGAAACTACAGAATTGATTTTGGAATCAGCTAGGAAATTACAGCAAGCAGGTGCTTTTGCAGTTGTATTGGAACTCTTACCTGCTGAAAGTGCAGAATATATTACAAAAAATTTGGAAATTCCTACAATCGGAATTGGAGCGGGAGTAGCTTGTGACGGTCAGATTGTTGTAACGGATGACATTATGGGTAAATTTACCGATTTTGCACCAAAGTTTGTTAAAAGATTTGCAAACCTTCATGATACAGTTCTTGAAGGTGTCAGAAGATATTCAAAAGAGGTAAAGGACTGTGAATTTCCGTCTAAAAAAGAGTCTTTTGAATTGAGTGAGGGAGAAAAAGAGAAATTATATGTTACTAAATAATGTAGAAGATGTCAGAGTTCAGGTTGGAGAGTGGAGAAAACAAGGTTTGACAGTAGGGCTGGTTCCTACAATGGGAGCTTTGCATGAAGGTCATTTGAGTCTTATTAAAAAAGCTAAAGAAACTTGTGATAAAGTCGTGGTTTCAGTTTTTGTTAACCCTATTCAATTTGGACCATCTGAGGATTTTGATAAATACCCGAGAACATTAGAAGCTGACACAAAACTTTGTGACGGTGAAGGAGTAGATATCGTTTTTGCACCAACTCCAAATGAAATGTATGGAGGAGGCAGGTTATCAAATGATACATTGACTTATGTTTGTCCTCCGTTTTTCTATGTTAATAAATTATGCGGTAAATCAAGGGTTGGACACTTTGACGGGGTTTGTACCGTCGTGTTAAAGCTGTTTAATATTGTTCAGCCTGATTATGGGTTCTTCGGGCAAAAAGATGCTCAGCAAGTTATTGTTATTAAGAAAATGGTTAAGGACTTAAATGTGCCGATTGAGATTGTTCAATGTCCTATAGTTAGAGAAGAATCCGGCCTGGCATTGAGTTCAAGAAATAAATATCTTTCCGAACAGGGAAAAGCGGATGCTCTTGTTTTGAGTAAAATTCTTAATAATATTAAATCTTGTTTCCAAAAAGGAATTACAGATGTTTCAGCTTTAAAAGAAACGGTGTATTCGTTTTTGACAGATAAGCATGAATTAGAGTACATTGAAATTCTAAACAAAGAAACTCTTGAGGAAGAAAAGAATGCAAGCAAAGATTCTATTGCTTTAATTGCTTGTCGTGTAGAAGGTGTTAGGCTTATTGATAACTTATATTTAGGAGAGTAAGAATGGCAAATATTTTTGGTTTTGTAAAAAGTTTATTGCAATTTTTGAAAATAGTTTTAGTCTTTTGTATGCTAATGCTGCTTTTATACTGGACTAAAAATCTTGCTAATTTTGATTGGGGTTGGATGGGATTCATATCTCCTCTCTTGGATGGTTTTCTTTCAGCCGGCAAAGCTATTTCTGACGGTTCTTTAGATTTATGGGGAGCAATTTTTGAATATAAATATATGTGGGCACTTGTGATAATGGTTGCATTATATTACATTGTTCATTTCTCATTTATCGGAACAGAGGCTTTAGAAGAAGCTTGTAATGAGGGTCATAAAGTTGTTAAAAGAATGGAAGAGCGCAAGTTTAATGAATCTTTGAAACAAGAACAAGCAAACGAGCAGGCTGCTATTAAAAAATATCGTATTCATGTTTCAACTTCCGTTAAAAAGAAATTTGCTCATTTGGAATGCAATGTAGATCTTGATGAACAAAATAAAATAATGAATAAATTTTTGATGGAAAAACTGCTTGTAACCCCGACTGCTTATGAAGGCGGATTTTTATATTCATTTAAAGATTTTGACAGTATTGATAATGTTTTAGACGTGTTCTTTAAACTTATTAGTGCAAATGCACCACTAAATTATGTAATTTGTGTACAAGTTTGTGCTGGAAATGCAGAAGCAGAAAAAGAACAGCTTAAATCTTTAATTGATTTAAAATTTGAAAATAAAATCAGTATGATGTCAGATGTTGCATTCAGATATAAATTTAATAAATCACATAAGTATGGGACTTCACAGTTAGGTATGTTCCAAAAAGGTAATGATACTGTGGAAGCACATGAATTTATCGTAATTTAATTATGTTTGAAGTAAGATTGAAACCAGAGACAATGGAGGGGATATAATATGAGATATGATGCCGGTGAAGTCATAACCGCAATGGTTACACCATTTAATGAAAAAAGAGAAGTTGACTATGATAAAGTTGAAGCATTAGCTCATCAACTTGTGAATACCGGCTCTGATGCAGTTCTTGTAACAGGAACAACAGGAGAATCTCCAACTCTTACTTTTGAAGAAGAAATTGAAATTCTTGCAAGTGCAAAACGTGCAGTAAGAAATCAAGGTAAAGTAATTATGGGCGCAGGTTCTAATTCAACAGAAACTGCGGTTAAAGTTGCAAAAGCTGCTGAAAAAGAAGGCGCCGATGCTATTCTTTCAGTTGTGCCTTATTACAATAAACCTTCTCAAAGCGGTTTGATTGAACATTTTTCAGCTGTAGCAGAGGCTGTTAATTTACCTGTTATTCTTTATAATATTCCATCAAGAACAGGTATTAATATGTCAGTTGAAACTGTTAAAACTTTGGCAAGAAAATATGAAAATGTTGTTGCTGTGAAACAAAGTTTTGGTGATATGGATGCTGTAACAGAGTTAAAATCATCTTGTCCGAATGACTTTGCAGTTTATTCAGGGGATGACAGCTTAACTTTACCAATGCTTTCTTTGGGAGCTCATGGTGTGATTTCTGTTGCTTCACATTTGTTTGGTAAAGAAATCAAATCAATGATTCGTAATTTCAAAACGGGTGATGCTATGACAGCTAAAAATATGCACATGAAGCTTTATCCGATTTTCAAAAAGTTATTTATGGCACCGAATCCTGTGCCGGTAAAAGCAGCTCTTGCTTATAGAGGAATAATTGATGATTATGTTCGTCGTCCGCTTGTCGAGTTGACTAAGGCAGAAAAAGCAGAATTATTCTTTACGTTAGATTCAATCTAGTAAGTTGACTAAGAATTAAACAAAATATTTTAAATATAATTTTATAAAAGGAGTATATAGATGAAAAACAAACTGATAATGTTTTGGGCAATTGTGCTTATTGTTATCGCGTCTATTGTGACAATATGCGTTAAGCCTTCAAAACTTGGTCTGGATTTGGTTGGGGGTTCAAGATTGGTTCTTGAAGCTGCTCCGACAAACGGTATTGTAACACCTGATATGATGTCAAGTTTGCAGTTTGCAATTGAAAACCGTGTAAACAAACTGGGTGTTTCTGAAACAGTTGTTCAGCGTTCAGGTGAAAAAAGACTTGTTGTAGAAATTCCTGACGTTTCTGATTTGGATCAGGCAAAAGCTTATCTTGGTGAAACCGCTGAATTAGAATTCAAAAGACCTGTTCTTGTGTCTGATGTTGAGTATTGGGAATCAACAGGTTTGACAGGTAAAGATTTGTCAAAAGCAAGTTTGACCACAAATTCTCAAAACGGACAATGGGTTGTAGGTTTGGAATTTAACGGCGAAGGTGCTAAAAAGTTTGCTGATTTAACAAAAGAATTGGTTGGAAAACCAATGGCGATTTTCTTCAACGGAGAACT
Source organism: Candidatus Gastranaerophilales bacterium (assembly GCA_023662705.1). GTDB lineage: Bacteria > Cyanobacteriota > Vampirovibrionia > Gastranaerophilales > Gastranaerophilaceae > CAG-196. Next base: position 50,801 of record JAMPIM010000007.1, read on the forward strand.
TCAATCAGCACCTAGAGTAAATGAACCTATTACAGGCGGCAGTGCTCAAATTACAGGCGGAGACAGCGGATTCAGCTATGAAGAAGCTAAGAAAATGGTTGATTTGTTGAATGCAGGTGCGCTTCCTGTTCCTGCTAAAATTATTGAAGAAAATACAGTTGGACCGACTCTTGGTGCAGATAGTATCGCAAAATCAAAAATTGCAGGCGCAATCGGCTTAGGTTTTGTAATGATATTTATGATTGCTTATTATAGAGCTCCGGGGATTATTGCTGATGTTGCTTTGATAATTTACGGTTTAATATTGTTTGCTTTATTTAAAGCTATTCCTGTAACATTAACTCTTGCAGGTATTGCAGGTTTTATTCTTTCTGTTGGTATGGCAGTTGACGCTAATATCTTGATTTTTGAAAGAACAAAAGAAGAATTGAAAGCGGGAAGAACATTATTTACTGCTATTAATTCAGGTTTTGACAGAGCATTTACAAGTATCTTTGACTCAAATATGACTACAATTATTACCTGTGTAATTCTTTATTCATTGGGTACAAGTATTGTTAAGGGGTTTGCATTAACTCTTGCAATTGGTGTAATTGTTTCAATGTTCTCAGCTATTACTGTTACTAAAAACTTTATGCATTTGGTATTTGGTACAGGTAATTTGAAACATCCTGAGTGGTTTGGTTTAAGAGCTGATGAAATCGGTGAAGGTTTCAAAGCTGTTGAAACAAAACGTGAAAAAGCAAAATTCGGAATACTTGATTAGGAAAGTAGGTAAACATGAAATTAGATATAGTAAAAAACAAATTTATATTTTTAGCATTGTCTGCTATTCTTCTTATTCCGGGGATTGCTGCAATGATTTATTCAATGATTCATTATGATACACATACTCCTGTGAGAGTCGGTATTGATTATACGGGCGGTACAACGCTTCAGTATGGTGTAAAAGAAGAAATTGGAAATGATAAACTTTCTGCTGTTCGTGCAGGTTTAGAAGAAGCAGGTATCGATAATCCTTCTTTACAGATTATTAATGTTAATTCAAATGAAGACAGTGATTTGAAAGCAATTCTTTCAGTAAGAACAAAATTTATTGAAGAAGGTTCAGATGAGCAGGCTAAAGTAACTGATGTTGTAGCTTCCGAATTTGAGAATCCGCAGCTTGTTCAGGTAGCTTCTGTTGGACCTACTTTGGGTCAGGAATTATTTAAAAATTCATTGATTGCACTATCTTTAGCTTTATTGGGTATTATTGCTTATTTAACATTCAGATTCCAGTTTGACTATGCGCTTGCTGCAATTTTAGGTTTGGTTCACGATACAATTTTTGTACTTGGAGTATTTTCAATTCTGGGACTTGTATATGGGGTTCAAATCGATGCGTTATTCGTAACAGCACTTTTGACAGTAATTGGTTTTTCTGTTCACGATACAATCGTTGTATTTGACCGTGTGAGAGAAAATTTGAAATATTATTCTAAGAAGATGACTTTCGGAGAAATTATGAACGCAAGTATTAATCAAACACTTGCAAGAAGTATTAATACTTCTATAACAACTTTGATTACGCTTGCAGCTTTGTATTTCTTCGGCGGAGTTACAACAAAAGATTTCGTACTTGCAATGATGCTTGGTATTGCAATCGGTACTTATTCAAGTATTTTCTTCTGTTCATCTTTGATTGAGATTTGGGAAGATAAGAAAACTCCTGTTAGAGCTTAATTAAAAAAAAAGACCTGCCATCCGGCAGGTCTTTTTTTAGCTATGAACTTTGAATCTAAACTTGATTCCCAGCAAAGTAATTACTTTTCTTTTTACACTTCCACGATAAGCATTCTTTATAGAGAAAATATTTTCAATAAATGAATTCTTATATCTATTTTTTCTTTCGTAGTGCCGCATTTGTTTTACATATTTCATATCTTTTTGGGATAGGGTTTCCCATCCATTGTCAAGAAGTATTTTTACTGCTTCATTCATTTGTTGCAAATTATTTTTACTGCTGGATACTGCCAGTTTAGTTGTTCCTAAATCCCAAGCCAGTTTAGGAATTGAGCCAAATAATTCTTTTTGGTCAGATGGATGTGGCGGAACAAATGTTTTAATATTATGTTTTTGTAAAGCGAAAGAGAATGCCATATCTTCTGCTGCAAGTTTGTATTCTTGAACTTTTTGAGGAGAATCTTCAAATAAATAGTTGAGCCATTCTTTTTTGAAAAACCAACTATGGCCTCCAAAATCGACTTCTCTGGTATTGTCAATATTCACTGCCCAACCTAATCTTCCATAGTTTGAGAACGGGTATTCTTCAGGTTTCTCCATTAAGATACCGATTGTTACATACAGCCCTTCTTGTTTGCGCATTTCTGTAATACAATTTTCAAGCCATCTGTTTCCCGGGATTGTGTCATCATCGAATACGCATACATATTCTGCGCCTGCTTTTCTTCTTGCAAAATCAAATCTCGCCCAAACACCTTTGTTCACAGGGCTTATTTCTATTATGTTAAATTTGTTTTTAACTTCTTCAGGAATTTCTATTGTATCAGACGTTCCATCCTGATAAAGTAAAACTTCTTTTGGTTTCAAAGTTTGTTTTTCCAATGCTTCCAATTGTAATTTTAGATTTTCAGGTCTTTTATAAAGGTTTAATACTACACTTACCTCGCACTTATCATTAGGACTATGCATCCAACAGCATTTTTCTGCATAATAATTCCCTTCAATCATATATGGACGAGAGATATTTTCTCTGTAGAAAATATCTGTTGAGGAACCAAAATCAATATAACAATTATTGGGATTGTTTTTGTATAGTTCTGCGATTATCGGCTCTGCCATTGGGCCGGCTGAAACTACGTACAACAAATCATTTTTGTCTCCAAATTCTTCTTTTATTTGTTTTATTAAATCAGAGGCTTGTGTTTCCCAAAAATTTACACAATCGTCGTTAATTTCATAGTGTTTTAAGATATTAAGATTTCCTATTTTATGTCCTTTTGCTCTATAATTAGCAATTAACACTGCATCTCGTTTTAAGTTATAAAAGTCGTTTTTAAATTTTGAAAAATTACAATTAACAAACATGTTTGCAAAAGTCAGATTTTTTGATTTAATTCTGGAAGAATAAAAATAGTAAGCTGCATTATCACAACAAGGACAAGATATTCCAAAATAAATATTATCTCCTTCTAAATTAAATGTATCTAATAACGCTAATCCAAGCGAATTTGGAATATCTGATTTAGGAGAACACCAGCCTTCTTGAGCTTTAACCTGCCGTCCTTGCATAATTGCCATTTCACCATCGCCATATCTGAGTAATGTGAAATTCTCTCCATTTTCTAATTTTGTCCAAATTTTGTTAAATTCTTGATCTAATTTTAATAAATCCTGAGTCATATATATTCTCCTTTTTATTTTTTGCATACGAAAAAATAATCACAACACAAATTGCGTATGTGATTATTTAGAATATGAAAACTAATTAAAAATGCGTAAAACGGTTTACATTGGTTGATAACGGTTAGAGAGTTACTCTCTCTCTCTCTCTCTCTCTCTCTCTACGCGCGCAAGGGTTTCAGCGATTTTGCTTTTCATCTTAATTCCTTTTTTGCTAATTATAATACAAATAGTTAAAGCATTCAAATAGTTCAGTAAAAGATAAAACATACATTTCTTTATGTTTGTGCTACAATTTACTCTTGAAGAGGAAAAAGGTATACCAAATTGAAACACTCGCGATTAACAATAGCTATTTTTGTATCACTCATTCTTGGAATTATTGCAGGATGGGCTTTTCCTGATTTTGCAGTTAAGACTCATGTGCTTGCAGAAATCTTTTTAAGAATGGTTAAGATGATTATTGCACCGTTATTGTTTGCAACTCTTGTTGTTGGGATTGCAGGGCACGGAGATGTAAAAAGTCTTGGAAGATTAGGTGTAAAAACAGTTGCTTATTTTGAGATTGTGACAACATTTGCTCTTGCTATTGGTTTAGGATTTGCTAATCTGTTTAAGCCGGGCGAAGGAATGGTTGATGTTGCTTCACAGCAGATTCGTTTGAATGAAATAGCAAGCAATATGGCTTCTGCAACTTCTCATAATTCATTTGGTGAAATGCTTTTGGATTTATTTCCGACAAGTATCGTTCAATCAATGGCTGACGGGAACTTATTGCAGATAGTAGTTTTCTCTATATTCTTTGCGCTTGCTATTTGTGCTATCGGGAAAAAAGCTCAGCCTGTTTTGGATATCTTAAATTCCGTTTCTTCAATTATGTTCAAGTTTACGGAATATGTTATGATGTTTGCTCCAATGGGTATCTTTGGTGCAATCGCTTATACAGTCGGTTCAAACGGAATTGAGATTTTATATAACTATGGCAAAATAATTTTATCATTATATGTGGCACTTGCAGTTTTTGTAATTATTGTACTGCTTGCTGCTTGTAAAATTGTTAAAATCTCTTTTAGAGGTTTAATTAAAGCTATTCAAGAACCTGCCTTGCTGACATTTACAACTGCCAGTTCTGAAGCAGCGCTTCCTAAGGCGATGTCAATTATGGAAAAATTCGGAGTTCCAAAATCTATTGTAAGTTTTGTTATGCCGACAGGTTATACATTTAATCTTGACGGTTCAACTTTGTATCTTGCAATGGCAGTGTTATTCTCAACCCAGCTTGTAGGTATTCATTTGACTTTAGACCAGCAGCTTGTCATAATGTTTGCGTTAATGCTTACTTCAAAAGGGGTTGCAGGTGTTCCGAGAGCATCTTTAATTGTTCTTGCAGGTACTCTTACAAGCTTTAATTATCCGATATTGGGCGTTGCAATTCTTTTAGGCATAGACCAAATTTTAGATATGGGAAGAACAACCGTAAATTTAATCGGAAACTGTGTTGCGACAGTTGTTATCGCAAGATGGGAAAACTGTTTTGATTATAATAAAATGAACGAATTTTTGAAAAGAAAAAATATTAAGATTAATACATTAGGAAAAACAAACGGAAATGTTAGTTTTCAAAACGACTTTGGAGGTTAAACATGGAATATAAGGAAACGCTAAACTTACCGCAAACAACTCTTGAAATGAGAGCAAATGCAACAAAAAAAGAACCTGAAACCCAAAAATTCTGGGAAGGGATAAATGTTTATGAAAAGAATTTGGCTCAAAGAGATAAAACTAACAGCTTTATTCTTCACGACGGTCCTCCATATTTGAGTTCTGAAAAAATTCACGTTGGTACGGCTTTAAACAAAATTCTTAAAGATATTCTAATCCGTTATAAATCAATGCGCGGATATTATGCTCCTTATGTTCCGGGATATGACGGACATGGACTTCCTATTGAAAACGCTGTTGTTAAAAATATCAAAGGCGGCAGAGAAGCTCTTACTCCTGATGAACTTAGAGCAAAATGCAGAGAATTTGCTCACAAAAACTTAAAAGGTCAGGAAAGTGAATTTAAACGCTTAGGTGTTTGGGGTAACTGGGAAAATCCTTATTTAACAATCAATCCTGAATTCGAAGCTGAGCAGGTTCGTGTATTTGGTGAAATGTATAAGAAAGGTTATGTTGAAAAAGGACTTAAACCTGTTTACTGGTGTGCTTCTTGCGAAACAGCTTTAGCAGAAGCAGAAGTTGAATACGCAGACCATACTTCAACATCAATTTACGTACGTTTTAAATTTGATGATGAAGCGGTAAATAAAATCGGTCAGTTAATAGACCTTCCAAACAAAAATGTTTATGCAGTAATCTGGACAACTACTCCTTGGACAATTCCTTCAAATATGGCAATCAGTATGCACCCTAAATTTGAATACACATTTTTTGAAGGGGTAAATGGGGATATATATGTTGTTGCGACAGGCTTGTTAGCTTCATTCTTAGCTGGTGTTGAGTGGGAAGAATCCGATATTAAAGTTATCGGTTCGGTTACAGGTTCTGATTTAGAATTATTGAACACAAAACATCCTCTATATGACAGAAAATCACCAATTATCTTAGGTGAACACGTTACATTGGAAGCAGGTACCGGTTCTGTTCACACAGCTCCCGGACACGGTCTTGAAGACTATGAAGTCGGATGCAGATATAATATCGAAGTATTCTCGCCTCTTGATTCAAAAGGTGTTTGGACTGAGATTGTAGGTGACAAAGACTTAGAAGGTATTCCTTACTACAAAGGAAATTCTATTGTTATAGAAAAACTTAAAAACTGTGGTGCATTGCTTGCAGCAGCTGATATTAATCACTCTTATCCGCACTGTTGGAGATGTAAAAATCCTGTAATCTACAGAGCAACTCCGCAATGGTTTGTTAAGGTTGATAAATTCCGTCAGGAAACATTAGATGCAATTAAAGGCGTTAAATTTATTCCTGCAAGCGGTGAAGCTCGTATTTCAAATATGGTTGCAGGTCGTACAGACTGGTGTATTTCACGTCAAAGAGCGTGGGGTGTTCCAATTCCTGTTTTCTATTGCGAAGAATGTGGCGAATCTATTGTAACTGATGAAACAATTGAAAATGTTGCTAAGATTTTTGAAAAAGAATCTTCTGATGCATGGGTAAAACATACAGTTGATGAACTTCTTCCGGAAGGATTCAAATGTCCTAAATGTGGTAAAACTCATTTCAAAAAAGAAAACGATATTATGGATGTTTGGTTCGATTCAGGCGTAACTTGGAAAGCTGTTGTTGAAAAACGTTCAGATGAACTTGGTCATACTCCTGTTGATATGTACCTTGAAGGTTCTGACCAGCACAGAGGATGGTTCCAGTCTTCATTGTTGACTTCGATTGCAACACAGGGTAAAGCTCCTTATAAAACTGTTCTGACTCACGGTTTTGTATTCGGTGAAGACGGAAGAAAAATGTCTAAATCTTTAGGTAACTATATCAGACCTGATGATATTATTAAAAACTATGGTGCTGATATCCTAAGACTTTGGGCAGCGTCTGTTGACTACAGAAACGATACCAAAATCGGCGATAACATTATTAAACAGCTTGCTGAAATCTTTAAGAAAACCAGAAACACAGCAAGATTCCTGCTTGGTAATATTTATGATTTCAATCCTGAAGTTGATTATGTAAAATATGAAGAACTTAAACCAATTGATAGATTTGCGCTTCATAAATTAAACAAAGTTATTGCAGAAATTACGGAAGCATTTGAAAACTATGAGTTTTATAAATACTTCCAGGCTCTTCAAAACTTTGCTGCAAATGACTTGAGCTCATTCTATCTTGATATTGTAAAAGACAGATTATATACAGCGGGTAAAAAATCACTTTCAAGACGTGCTTGTCAAACTGTTTTATATGAAAACTTGCAGGCTCTTGTAAGAGTTCTTACTCCTGTAATGCCTCACCAGGCAGAAGATATCTGGCAGAATACTCCAGAGGCTCAGCGCGGCGGATTGGAAAGTATTCTTCTTGCAGATTGGGTAGAGGTTAAACCTGAATGGAATAACCCTCAATTGGAAGAAGATTTTGCAAAAATCTTAAAGACAAGAGAAGTTGTAACTCGTGCAATTGAACCGCTTCGTGCAGAGAAAAAAGTAGGAAGTTCTTTAGAAGTTGCAGTTTATGTTAAATCAGAAAACGCAGACTTGCTAAAAGAACATGCACGTGATCTTGCAGACATATTCATTGTATCGCAAGCAAATGTTGCAGAATCTGCACCATCTGATGTGTTAAACGAATACACAGAAGAAGGAATCACTGTTTGGGTAACAAAAGCAGAAGGCGAAAAATGTGAACGCTGCTGGAAGTACAGAAAACTTGGTGAAGTTGCGGGACACGACACAATTTGTAAAGATTGTGCAGAAGCAATATAAAATAAAAAAGCGGTTCTAAAAGAACCGCTTTTTTTTTTAATTAATCTCTTGTTATATTTCCTTTGCCGAAGAAATGAAGTCTTCCTAAATCATCTTTGTAAATTGTTTTTGAATCATTTACACCGGATGTTGGGATATTTGTTCCGCCGAATCCGCCAAAATTAGTTGCATCCATTTTTCCTTTTTCAGCAGAGTAAGATGATTTGTGAGAACCTGCAGGAACAACAGGTTTTTCTTTGATTACATCCATAATATCCATTTCGGCATCATTGATAGCAGTATTTTGGGCTGCTTGCATATTCATCTGACGATCAGCTCCAAAAGGGCTTTGCATATCAGCATTAGCTGCACAAACAGATAGTGTAAATGCTGCAATTAGAAAATATCTTTTTAACATAGTGCCTCCTTACATTTTATAGTTATATTATATTATAAAACGTAAAAAAAGAAATTATTGCTTTTTTATTTAATATTATTAACGATTTCGTTTGTAATATCTTTACCGCCAAATAGAACTACGCTTTTAGCGAAAATATAATCATACCCGTCTTTTTGTGCTTTTTTAGTAATCTCGTTTTTAATATTTTTTTCAATTGCACTTAGCCTGTTGTTATAATCGCGCTCCAGTGCTTCTTTTTTAGATGCAAATTCTTTCATGTATTTATCTTCAAGTAACAAAACTTTAGCTTGGTCTGTTTCGTTAGCAATTTCACCTCTTGCGTTAACAAGGATTTTATCCAATTCGCTGACTTTTCTGTTATGCTCTTGTTTCAAGGCTTTTACCTGTGATGAATTTGATACAATTTGCTGTAAATCTACTACAGCAATTTTATCTTCAGCAAAAGCTGAAACTGTGCTTAACACTAGCGCTGCTGCCATAAATAATAAACTTTTTTTCATGTTGATTTTCCTCTCTTTTATATTTTTATATGAGAAATTATAGATACAAACAATGCCCCGTTATGGCTAATCCCAAAATGTAAAAATTTGTAATATTTTGTAATATACTAGCAAAATAATATATTTAGGGGTTATATTATGCTATGAGGATATTTATAATT
>JAMPIM010000080.1 GCA_023662705.1 Candidatus Gastranaerophilales bacterium
TTCATTTTCTTTAATCCATCAAGGTTTTGTGCAACTCCTGATTTTAAATATTCCACATACAAATCAATACCGTCATTGAGTTTTGCCATAATTGTTTCATCAATGAGCGGATTGTCTTTTGCTGCGATTTTTATTTCGTATGAACCTTCACGTTCAGTTATATCAAAGATTTCCTGAATTTTGTTAACAAATTCCAAAGACTCCTCCGGAAGATACTGGCTTCCTTGAGAGTTCAAATCTTTTGTTGCAGTCTTAACTGAAATACCATGGCTGGAAGTAATATATTCACCGCCAACAAGGTCAAGTTTAAATGCCAAAAACGAAGCAAGCCAGATAGGAATAGTCTGACCGCCAACAGGCGTTAGGGTTCTGATACCTTGCGCTGCCTGAATTCTTGCAATGGCGTCGAGGTATAATTTTGAATTATAACGAACTTCTGATGCTGCAAGTTTGCGCACTTCTTTTTCGCCGTATTTTTCACGAGCAACAAGAGCTTTTGCAAGTGTTGCTAAAACCATTCCCACTAAATTAATCGGAAATCTTGTATCTTGCGGGAATAAAATATTTTGAGGGCCTCTTATGCCTGCAGTTGAAACTTTTGCCTCTTTAGAATAGTTAGCAAACCATTCAAGTAAATTAAGCCCCTCAGGGTTTTCGTCAGTATGAGGGTGAAGATGTTCACGTTTAAGAGTGAATGTGAACTCACCTTCATTATCGAAATTTAGTAAATCAGCATTTTTTATATAATCCGGTGTTTTATCAAAGACATTTTGGAACAATTCTTTTTCTAAATCACAGCTAGGTTCTCTTTTTAACATAATTTTCTCCTTCTACAGGGGTAAATTATATCATAAAACCTCAATTTATGGGAGAGCGGAAAATAAATGAATTATAACACAATCTTGCCCAACCGCTTTTCCAGTATTTTATTGTCAATTTGCATTAAAAAATGTTTGAGGTTCTTGATTAAATATTTCTGCAATATGAAGAAGTAACTGCAAGCTGATTTTTTCTTTATAATTCTCTAGTCTGCTGACATATTCTCTTGAACAACCAATAATTTCAGAAAATTGTTCTTGAGAATAGTGATTATTCAACCTAAGTTTTTTTATATTATCAGCAATTACCTTATAATAATCCAACTTTTTTGCTTGCATAATAATGATTTTGGGATATTATATTTAATAAAGCTATGAAGTAACACATCACACGAGGTATTATGGGAAAATTATTCTTCAATAATATTTTTATATTTGAATTCTTTAAATAATTCAGCTAAAGGAATATCTAGTGTATAAGATAATTTTAATAGTGTTGAAAATTTAAAATCAACTAATCCATTTTCAATGCGGCTTAAAGTTGCAGAAGTAACACCACCTCGTGAAAATGCCAAATTATTTAAAGATGATGATTTTTTAACCCTAATATTTCTAACAACTTCACCAAACAGTTTTAAATTATCTTTATCACTTGTGTATTCCATATATGTAATAGTACCTATATTTTTTTGACATTTCATTACACACATGTAATAGAACAGGAGTATATAATGAAAACTATATTAATAGACCTAGATGGTGTTTTAAACAAATATATTGGCAATTTTGACAAAAACGTCATACCTGAGCCAAAAGAAGATGTTGATCAGTTTTTGAATTATTTATATAAAAAATATGAGCTAAAATTATTTACAACTAGAAATAAAATTTTAGCTTCAAAATGGTTGATAAAATATAAACTTGATAAATATTTTACCGATATTACTAATATTAAAGAGTTGTGTTGGTTAATAATTGATGACAGGTGCTTAAAGTTTAATAACAGCTATAACGATTTATTATCACAAATAGAAGAATTTAAACCTTGGTATAAATAAAGTTTAATACCATTAATTCAAAACTTTAACTTCACCAACAATTTTCCAGCTTAAAGTTCTAATCTTATTATCAATCTCGACATTCGCCCAGCCTAATCGGTTAATCATATCAAACACGGCAAATCTTCTTGCAGGCATTGAAGCGTCAAACATTTTGACTGCAAATCCGTCATTGAGTTTTTGATTAAATACAACACAAAGCCCGCCTGCTCCAACTTTTGCAAGCAATTCTGTCTTTTCAATAATTTCTGTATCTAAGCGGTTTTCGCCACCATAAATATAAGGATTTTTTAAAATAGCATTAACTATTTGAGGATATTTTTCATTGAGGTTTTTAAACCCTTTAACAAGATTATTCAAAGGCATAGAAACAATTGGAACTCCACATCCATCAGTAGTCATAGGATATCCACCCTCATCAGAGCTTCGCCCAGCTTCTCCCATCAAGGGAGAAGCGTAAAACTCGTTCACTTCGCACAATTCATAAATTCTTTTTTTGACCGCTATTTGTAAAGGATGCTCAGGTTCATAATACGTTTCCAAATCCCAACCATTAACTTTGCATACGGCCAGAAACCCTAAATGTTTACCGGAGCAATTATTATGAATTGCACTAGCTTTTTCTCCTCTAAGCAGCATTTTATCTTGCATGCTGCGAGCAAGCGGTTCATGTACTCCGCACTTGAGAAAACTTTCATCGAGTCCGAGTTTGTCTAAAATTCCATGTGCAAGTTTGATATGACATTCTTCTCCGGCATGAGAACCAGAACAAAAAGCCAGTTCTTCATCTGTAAAATCCACCCCAGCATCAATAATAAGTGAAGCCTGCAATGGTTTTGCACAAGAACGCAAAAAATAAGGTTCTGTATCAATTTCGTTCAATCTGATACAAATTCCATCATGAAACTCTTCTACAAGTCCGTCACGCAAGTATTCAATACGCATAATTAAACTTCTTTATGGTCTTTGATAAATGTAAGAAGCGCATCCATTTTTTGTCTCAAAATTTCATTTTCTTCTTTAAGACGGGTATTTTCAACTCTGATATCATAGCTTTCTTGCTCAAGTGCAATACTTGGAACTTCATCAGGGTTAAGAGAAAATCTTTTACCGGATTCTTCTTTCATAAAGATAATACTTTTTACATCAAGATCTTTAACAAATCCCATTTGAACCATCAATTCTGCAATGAAAACGTGTTTGCCTTGATCATTCATTTCCTGCTGTTTATTAAGCACTTCATCAAGCTGTTCAATTGTCATTTTTCCGGCACGGATAAAATATTCACCGGTACGATAGTTACCTGCAATAAATCCTGCAATTGCAGAAATAAGGTTAGGAACATTACTTGAAAAGAATTGGGATTTTTTACAGAAAGTGAACGCTTTAGATACTTCCTGCATTGTAAAATTATTTTCAATCGATATTTCAATTAAAGACATGCCTCTTGAACAACAGTTCAAAAAAGAATAAATACTTTCGTCAAAGTTTGACTCTTTGGTTAAAAGTTCGTTTTGTCCAAGATCGGATAATTCAGGTTTATAAATATGAAACAACTCACCTTCTTCAACATCAAGAAAGTCATTACTCAAATAATTTGCCAAATCTTTTGAAAGATTTAAGAAAATAGTTTGTTTAATCCACAATGGAA
>JAMPIM010000081.1 GCA_023662705.1 Candidatus Gastranaerophilales bacterium
AATAAACTTACACATATATGTAAGAAGAGGAATTTTATAGATGTTCGAACGTTTTACTGAAAAAGCGATTAAAGTTATTATGCTTGCTCAGGAAGAAGCAAGACGCTTAGGTCACAATTTTGTTGGTACTGAGCAGGTTCTTCTCGGGCTTATAGGCGAAGGTACGGGGATTGCAGCGAAGACTCTTAAATCAATGGGAGTTAATCTTAAAGATGCAAGAGTTGAAGTTGAAAAAATTATCGGCAGAGGCTCAGGCTTTGTTGCTGTAGAAATTCCGTTCACTCCGCGTGCAAAAAGAGTATTGGAATTGTCTTGGGATGAAGCAAGACAGTTAGGTCACAATTATATCGGAACAGAACACTTGCTTCTCGGTCTTATCCGTGAAGGAGAAGGTGTTGCTGCAAGAGTTTTGGAAAACCTTGGCGTTGATTTGAATAAAATCAGAAGCAATGTTGTCAAAATGCTTGGTGATTCAAAACCAACAGCAGGTGCAGGAGCAGGCAGTTCATCTTCATCAGGCGGAAGTTCTGCTTCAGGCAGTAAGGTTAAAACTCCATCTCTTGACGAGTTTGGTACTGATTTGACACTTGCAGCATCAGAGCTTAGACTTGACCCTGTTGTAGGCAGAGAAAAAGAAATTGAACGTGTTATTCAGATTCTTGCAAGAAGAACTAAAAATAACCCTGTTTTACTTGGTGAACCGGGTGTTGGTAAAACTGCTGTAGCAGAAGGTCTTGCTAGCAGAATCGTTAACTCTGAAGTCCCTGATATTCTTGAAAACAAAAAGATTATTCAGTTAGATATGGGCTTGTTGATTGCAGGTACTAAATACCGCGGTGAGTTTGAAGAACGTCTTAAAAAGATTATGGACGAAATCAGACAAGCAGGTAATGTAATCCTTGTAATCGATGAAATGCACACACTTATCGGCGCAGGTGCGGCAGAAGGTGCAATTGATGCGGCTAATATCTTGAAACCTGCTCTTTCTCGCGGAGAAATTCAGGTAATCGGTGCTACAACTTCCGATGAATATCGTAAGTATATCGAAAAAGATTCTGCGCTTGAAAGAAGATTCCAGCCTGTAATTATTGAAGAACCTTCAATTGATGAAACAATTGAAATTATCAGAGGTCTAAAACCTAAATACGAAGACCACCACAGTTTGATTATTTCTGATGAAGCAATTGTTGCGGCTACAAAATTGTCAAGCAAATATGTTAATGACAGATTTTTGCCTGATAAAGCGATTGACGTAATAGATGAAGCTTCTTCAAAAGTTCGTTTGAAAGTTTGCACGCTTTCTCCAGAAGGTAAAGAGCTTGAAAAAGAACTAAAAGAAATTATTAGAGAAAAAGAAGAAGCAATCCGTAATCAGGAATTTGAACGCGCTTCTGCACTTCGTGATGACGAAGCTAATATGAAAGACAGAATTCGTGAGGTTTCAGAAGAATGGAGACGTCAGAACGATGCTAACAAACCGACTGTAACCGAAGAAGATGTTGCAGAAGTTATTGCAATTATGACAGGTGTTCCTGTTACTAAGATTACGGAAGGTGAAGGCGAAAGACTTCTTAAGCTTGAAGATACTCTTCATAACAGAGTAATCGGTCAATCTGATGCTGTTGTTGCAATTTCTAAAGCAATCAGACGTGCAAGAGTTGGTTTAAAATCACCAAACAGACCAATCGGTAGCTTTATCTTCTCAGGTCCTACCGGGGTTGGTAAAACTGAATTGGCAAAAGCTTTAGCAGAAGCTATTTTCGGAAGCGAAGATAATATGATTCGTGTTGATATGTCAGAATTTATGGAAAAACATTCAACTGCGAAACTTATCGGTTCACCTCCGGGATACGTTGGTTATGATGATGGCGGACACCTTTCAGAACTTGTTAGAAAGAAACCTTATTCAGTTATTCTTTTTGACGAAATCGAAAAAGCTCACCCTGATGTATTCAACATTATGTTACAAATCCTTGATGACGGACGTTTGACCGATGCTAAGGGAAGACACGTAAACTTCAAGAATACAGTAATCATTATGACATCAAACGTTGGTGCAAGTATGATTTCTACAGCAGGAAAACTTGGTTTCTCTACTGCTGAATCTGCTAAACAGGATAAATACGAAAAGCTTAAAGATACAGTTAACGAAGAATTGAAAAAGGCATTCAGACCTGAGTTCTTGAACCGTATTGATGATATTATCGTATTCTCTCACTTGAGTAAGGAAGAAATCCGTGAAATCGTTGACTTGATGATGAAAGACTTGTTCAAGAGATTATCAGAAAGAGAACTTTCAATCGAGGTTACCGATGAAGTTAAGGATTACCTTGCAAAAGACGGTTATAACGAAGCTTATGGTGCAAGACCGCTTCGCCGCTTGATTCAAAAGAAAATTGAAGACCAGCTTGCGGAAGAAATCTTGACCAATGCTTATCAAGCAGGCGATGTGATTCTTCTTAAGCTCGATACAAGCGAGGGCGAAGGCAAAGAAAAACTTGTTTTCGAAAGAAAAGTAAAAGAAGAAGAAACGGTACAAGTTGATTAATAAAAAGGGGCTTTTTCAAAGCCCCTTTTTATTATCTGTTAATTTTCTGTCTGTAAATCGAATTAGACCCCTGACAGGTTATGAAAAGCATATTTCCGTTTACGTGAAGTCCGTAAGGTTTGTCGAGTTTATCGACAAGCACGGTTGCAACTCCTTGCGGAGTAACTTTTAAGACATTGTTTGTGTTGTAGTTAGAAACATAGATGTTTCCGACATCATCACTTGCAAGGCTTATCGGGCCAGAGATTTGTTTGCTTTTCAAGAAAACAATACGTTTGTTGTCAGGTGTAATTTTTATAATTGAATTATCGGAAAATGTTGCTACATAAACATTTCCGTTTTTGTCCGTTGTAATACCTGTAGGGCTCAAAACATTTTCATAAATCCCTGTATGAGTGGCAATTTTTGATTGCGGATTTGACTGCTGTACAGGTAAAGTTGTTGAAACTTTAATTGACTCTGCAAGTTCCTGAGCTGATTTGTAGTAATCACTTGCAGGCGGTATTAATGCAATATAATTTGCTGCGTTTGTGTAGTCTTCCAGTTTAGCTGAAATGTTTGCGAGTTTATAAATTACTTCGTAATCATTAGGATTTCTCAAATATATCTGTTTGAAAACGGTTGAGGCTTCAGAATAATTTTTTAAATATTCAAGAACAGTTCCAAGATTATAGTATGCATCAATATAATCGGGAAAAGTCCTTATTGCGCTTCTAAACGATTCCATTGCGCGTTCGTACATCCCGAGTTTGTAGAAATCAATCCCTTGATTGTAATCAAGTTTTGCATCCATTGGGACTTCTACTGCCTTAGCAGAAACTGCTAATGTGCAAGATAAAAAAACTACTGCCAAACTTCTCTTAAACATGTACATATTATAACATACTTTTTGCTTTTAAGGTATTATTTAATTATGAAACCAAAAGTTAT
>JAMPIM010000082.1 GCA_023662705.1 Candidatus Gastranaerophilales bacterium
GCACTTCAAATTCTATTTCCGCAGCAGCTAATCCTTCATATTTTTTGTTGAATTTTTCAACAATAGAAGTCATTACCCATTTAAGCTCTTCTTCTTTGACGACACTTGCGCTTCTTATTGAATAAGAAGCCATACCAAGTGTATTGATAATATTAGTAGAAGTCTTTTTGAAGATTTCTGTAATATAGTCGTTTGTTTTAATCCCTTTTTCAACAAGTGAAGCAATTGAGTTTTGAACTCCGCCTGCTACAACCGCACCTAAGTTACAAGAAGTGATTACACCTGTTTCGTCTTTATAGAATGCGCCTTGAGGAAATTCTGCAAGAAGTTCGGCAATGAGTTTTGCAGCGTTTAACCTTGTTTCATCTCCGATATCAATACCTGAGTGTCCGCCTTTTAATCCTTTTACGGTAATTTTTGCGTTTGTATAACTTGCGCCTGAAATCTGTAATTGTCCAAGCTTATCAGCATCACAAACTAAAATGTATTTTGAATTAATTTTGTCGTATTCAACGTGCTCAACGCCGCTCATTCCTGTTTCTTCATCACGTGTGAAGGTTATTTCAAGCCCGCCGTGTGGGATTTTAAGGTCTTTTACTTCTTTTGCTAGCATTAAAGCACAGGCAACGCCAACTTTATCATCAGCGCCTAATGTTCTTCCGTCTGCTTTAATAAACTGTCCGTCAAATAACAGATTTATAGGGCTGTCATCTCCTACAACATCCATGTGAGAAGACAGCATAATCGGTTCTTTTGATTCATCTGTTGCAGGAATCTGGATATAAACATTTCCATAATCATCGGTTCTGCCTGCGATATTATTGCTAACGCAGAACTTTAAAATCCAATCAATAACTTTTTCTTCTTTTAAAGAAGGCGAAGGTATTGTAACCAGATTACAAAAAATATCTAAAACTTCATTCTCTTTTCTTAAATCATCTAATTTAACTGCCACGAAAAAACCTCCTATTGGTGCCGCCTTCTCCGACTTTTACTCTAACGGAGCGCAAACATTTTGGGCACCTTCCCGTGTATGCGCTTCCATCTTTTGTTTTATAAATCCTGCCGTAAACTCCGCAGCAGTCAAACCAAATACCTAAAAATTGTCGTTTTTGTGTATTATTTTCTTCTGCCACGTTTTTTCTTAGCCTTTGTTGTATTCTGAACTTCAGTTTGTGCTGCACTCGGTGTATATGATTCGGTTATCACAATTTCTTTTTTTACGGGTTTGAATACGCTTTCTGTTAAAGTATTAACATAGCTGTCGCCCAAATGTGCATAATCAAATATAATTAATCCGTTAAGCGCATATCTTCTTGCAGCGTGAATTTGTTTTATTAAATCAGAATTTGAACCGTTCATAAAGGTTACAAACAACCCTGCATAAAGCTTTGTGCTTGCTGATTTGTTTCTTAAAACTTCTTCCATTAAATTAATTGCGGTTTTGTCATCACAAGTTAGGAATAGCGGAGTGAATCCGTCGACAAAGTTGTTAATAGACCAGTTTTTCCAGTCCTGTAACTTTGTATCCATAGCAGCAGTTCTGTTAGGGAAGATTACGGCTGTAAGTTGTACGTTATTGGAACGGCAAAGTCCGCTTGCGCGTTTAACAAAGTTAGTAACTTTAGCGCATCTGTAGAATCTCCAGTAATTCCAGAGGGCATCTGTTTGTTTTAGTTCGATAGGGTCTACGCCGTACATTCGCTGGAATTCTGCTCTGGCATATTTTGTATAGCCCCAGTTTGATAAATCATAAGTACTGTAGTTAGCAGCTAATGACTGAGGGTATCTGATATAATCAAGATTTATTCCGTCAGGTTTGTAGCGTGTAATTATCTCGCATAACAATTCATATAAGAACTGCTGTACTTCAGGGTTTGCAGGGTCTATAAAATACCCGTTGTGTTCTGAAACAGAATATACTATTGTTTCAGAGTCAGCGTTTTTCTTCTGATAGTTTGCCCATTCCGGTCTTTTAGCCAAAATGTATTCAGGATTTGTTTCAGGCGGTTTATTACCGACATAGAATGTCTGGAACCAGATATGAACCTTTATACCGCGTTTATGAGCTTCTGTTATCCAGATTTTCAGAGGATCAAATCCCATATAGTCTTCATATTGTTTTATGAATCCGTATTTTTCCATTGTTGAGGATGGAAAAATTGTTTTACCGTGATAATACGTTTCAATGAAAACATTGTTTATTCCTGCATTTGCAATAGAATCAAGAGCTTTTTCAATGCTTTCTTTGTTATAATAAGTAGGTCGTACCCAGACTCCTTTAAGTTCATCCTGCTTATAAGGCACTACTGTTGACATTGCAAGGTTTGCGTATTCAATGGCGCGGGAAGAATATTTTTGTGAATCTTCGCTGTTTTTTTGAGCTTTTGATACAAAGTCTTTGGCTTTGTTTAAACTTTGTTCAGTACGTTTTGAGTTGTAGCCTGTGCAAGTCTGGCTGTAGTAGCTCATCATATTTTGAACTTCTTTAATTTTTTCTTTAGCGGTGTATAAGAATGTATCTGAAGTTACGTAGGAAGTGATGATGTTCTTTTCTAAATCTAAAGAGATTTTAGAACCTACCATTATGTTTTCGTTAATCCATTTTTTAGCTTTGCCGTGGCCTGAGATTACGAACCCGTTTGCAGGGATTAAAGAATCAGCTCCGCTTAGGGAAACAACTGTATCACCCACAACAATTGCTTCTGTTCCGAATTCGTTTGTGTTGGTTCTGAATCCGAATGACGGAGAGTAAACTACAAGCTGATTAGCGCCTCTAAGTCCCGGATAGTTTAAACCTTTCCAGTTAGTGGATGCAACAGGGTCAACAACATCAATTCTAAACATTGATTGATTAAATATAACTTCGTTTTGTGCGGGAACATAGGGTGCATAAGCATCCTGCGCAAAAACCGTACTGCAAAATATAATAAAAACGACTAATATTGATAAAAGTTTTTTTAGCATCTCTTCTAACCCAAATCTATATCAATATTATAATCTCCGCATAATTTTATTACAAGCAAAAAATAGGGTGTATCATTTGATACACCCTATTTGCTTACAGTTTTTTATAATATATTTAGTAATATAAACATTTCCATACTCCAAAACCACCTGTAAAACCGTATTTATCACATTCTTCAATTGCAGTAAAGATAGCTGACGGATTAGACAATTCGGATTCTCTAACATTAAGTAAGATTGTATTTATATCTTCGTAGGTAAATCTTGCAGTACCATCAGGTAGTTTTGCATCTTTTAATTGTATTACTAAATCTGCATATTTTTCTGCTCTTGCTTGAGTGAAAGCTACATCTTTAGAATTCTTAAGCATTGTAGCTGCATTAGCTTGAACATCTTTGATAATTTGTGGTTGCATTGCTTGATTTAGCATAGATTGTCCTTCTGCCGAGAACCCGGTATTTCTTTTCAAGATATTAGCAGGCGTAGTTGCGTACGGATTACCGGCGTGGT
>JAMPIM010000083.1 GCA_023662705.1 Candidatus Gastranaerophilales bacterium
TGAGGTTCATACTTGCAATCATAGAAGTATTCAATCTCATCAGCTCGTTCATCTCGTCATAAATATTTGTATTAGAAACTTCTGTTGCATATTGTTTAATCTGTTGGTCTTCTTTTACAATACGAGCTTCGCCGGAATCAGAAGTTATAACCATTTTATTATTATGACCTTGTTCCAAATTTTCCGGAGAATCAAACTGAACGATAGGAATTGTTCCGATTTTTTCAGGCAAAGAACCTGCGTTATCATAGTTTATAACATCACCGTTCGGTTTGATTTCAAACTTATAAGAATTGGCAGGAATCTTGATTCCATCACCAACCATCCAGTCATCAACCGTAACCAAATAACCGTTTGCACCGCGTTTTAAAGAACCGTCTCTTGTATATTGTATTTCACCATCGGGAGAAACAACAGGAATATAACCTTCACCTTCAATTGCAATATCATAAGGATTTGTGCTGATTCTTATAGAACCTTTGAGAGCATTGGTTCGGATTGCACCATCAACATAACCGTCTTCTCTAAGCATTTGCTCAAAACGATTTGTTTTATAAGCCACTGTATTGTAGTTAGAAAGGTTGTTAGCAATATAGCCTAATCTTTCAAACTGCATTGTTGTGTTATTAATATTTTTTCTTACAACCGCTTGCATGTTATACATAATTTAATTCTCCTATGAAGCTGAACCCAGCTGGCTTATTACTTTTTGCAGATTAGAACTTTCCAACAAGAAAATCTGGCGATTCGCTTCAAAGTTTCTGACAACAGGTTTTACTGCCATAAATTCGTTTTGAAGCACAACGTTAGAATATTCGTTATAGCCCTGTTTAACATCAGGATTAAGAACTGCCATGCCGTTTGAATCAACTATTCCAAGATAACCTGCTTCTAACAACTCGTTAGAATTTTTATCATAAACACTAACCTTACCTTTTGCATTTACAACAACCTGTGTTGCATTTTCCGGAACAACAGGAAGTTTTATTGGCATACCTGCATCGGATAATACAGGATTATCCTCTAAATCCAACAAATTCCCGACTTTATCAAGTTTAAAACGTCCGTCACGTGTGATTTTCACACCTTCCGGAGTCTGAACCTGAAAATAACCTTTATTAGCCATCGCAATGTCAAGCGGATTTGCAGAAGTCATAATACGTCCGGGAGCATCATCAATTGTTGATGACAAACCGTGAATACCAAGATATTCGGTAAACGCGGATATTACAGGTTCACGTCTTTGAAATCCGACTTTATCAAAACCTGTAACGTTTTCGTTAATCATCCCAAGAACTTCGCTCTGAACGTGCATTGCACGAATAGAAGCTTTCATACCTTGTTCACAAAATCTTACGCCGCCATTGATTTGCATATAGTTACCTCATTTCTCCCATGTTAATCGGTTGATTTAAGAAGTTACTTAAATATATTTTGATAAAATCATCCGATTATAGGAGTAATAAGGTTATAATTATTTTTTTTGATAAGTCAATATTTTTGCATAAAAAAAGAGGATTAAATCCTCTTTTAAAAATTTACGATAGTGTAGACAGTAAGAGAATTTTTTAATAATTATGTTTATAGTATTATCAAACGAAAGGGAATGATATGATAAAGATACTTTTAAGCATATTTATTATCTTTATATTTCAAAGCAGAGCGTATGCTGATAATGCAATTAGTAAAGTTATGGGAAGCTGGCAAGGTGAACATATTGATACAGTATTTAAGTATTGGGGATATCCTAATGACGAAAAAACTATTGCAGGACATAAGTTGTTGTACTGGTATCATAATCAAAGTCCACAATATATACAAACTTCTGCTTCTACAAGTACAGTAACACAAAGTTACTGCACGAGGATTTTAGAAATAAATGAACATAATAAAGTAACTTCATGGCAATACGAAAGGAATAGTTGTCCTAATTTCTATTTTACTAGTCAAAGTTGGGTAAATCCCAACAATGATCCGTGGCAAAATGAAAAGCTACAAAGGGAAATGCTGAAACAAGAGAAAAAGAAACTTAAGCAAAAAAATAAAGGTGAAGTATGAAAAACATGCTTATTTTTATAGCAGGTATGATTACAATGCTTATTTTGATAGTATTATTCGGAATTATTGTTAATTCATCAAGTAATAGCGGTTATCCAGGACTTATTATATTTGAAGAAGAAGGCAAGTGTACTGGTGCTAAACAAATAAAAATTATGCAAACACTTGAACCTAACATGGCATTGGCACATGCTAAAACTCAACCTAATACAATATATGATGAAAATGAAATATTGGTTCTATTACTAGGTGATGAAAGAGCAAGTTACTATGATGACCAAAAGATTAATATACCTAAAGGCATGTGTGCAAAACAGATTGGTACTTATCAATACGAAGCTAAAATGGGTAGAAAAACAGTTCCTGCTGTAACAATTAAATAGGTGTAAAATGAGTATTGCAATAATCATAGCAGTATTTGTAGTGATATGCAAGGCAATAGATTTTGTCGCAGGATACAATCGTTATAAAACAAGTAATTACTATCTTAGTACTAATAACTCTTATTTATCCGTCTATTTTAATAAAGGATTATACGGAGAATATAGATTATATCAGCATTTACATGTATTTGAGAGCATAGGCTGTAAATTCTTATTTAATCTATACGTACCTAGAGATAACGGTAAGACTTCTGAAATAGACGTAATAATGTTCCACCCTAAAGGTTTATTTGTTATTGAAAGCAAGAATTATAGTGGTTGGATATTTGGTCATGAAAATAACAAACAGTGGACTCAAACATTACCTACTAGATATGGAGAATGTCATAAAGAACGTTTTTACAATCCTATAATGCAGAATACAACACATATTAGAGCTATAAGAAAACATATTGATGATACAATTCCTGTTTATTCTGTAATTGCATTTTCTGATGATTGTACACTAAAGAATATTACTGTTAAAAGTAAGACTATTGTTACATATTATAGCAATTTATATTCAGCTATAAATTTGAAATTATCAGAAATCAACAATTATTCAATGACTACTGAACAACTAAAAAATACATATAATAAACTTGCACAGTTTACAAATGCAAATAATTATACCAAATTAAAACATAATCAAGATTGTTTATAAAATAGAGCCTGCAAATTTTATAATGTGCAATTATTCTTTGCCATTTCAACAATGTCTGTATAATTTCAGATTACATCAAAACAAAATTTTAATCAAACTCATCAAATGCAATAAAAATGAGGGTTTGAACCATTTCAACCCTCTATTTTATAAAATTTACGCCTGCCGCGATTCGAACGCGGGACCCTCTGCTTAGAAGTTGTATAACGCCCTATTTTCAAGGGTTTTCAGATGTAACTACAATTTATCAGAATTTATCTCTATTTGTTGCGGTGCA
>JAMPIM010000084.1 GCA_023662705.1 Candidatus Gastranaerophilales bacterium
TTATGAGCCCGACGAGCTACCAGACTGCTCCATCCCGCGATATTTAATTTTCATATTGAGGAAACTCCCTCAACACTTCTATTATGCTCCGTAAATTTTAAAAATCAAGTCATGAATTTAATTCATATAAATGACTACACGAAAATAAGGATATGATATAATTTCAGAAAAATAAAAAGAGGTTTTTATTATGAAAAAATTCGGATTTACTTTGATGGAAGTTATTGTTGCTCTCGGTATAATCGGAGTTGTTGCAGCTATAACTGCACCTGTTTTAGAAAACTTAATTCCTGATAAAGATAAAATAGCTGTTTTAAAGACTTATAAAATTATTACTGATATAAATAATGAAATATTAGAAACAACCTCATGGCTGACAAATAGCCCTGTAGATTGTACAGGTTTAGGATGCTTAGCACCACCTCAGAGAATTGATAACCGTGAACCAACCGCAAATGAACGCGCATTTCCTTATGAAGAACTCTTTGCGCAAAATTTAGACCTCAAAGAAGCAATTCAACATCGCGGTGATATAGGCACAGTCTTTATGACAACAGATGGCATTCGTTGGTTTATAAACGGCAGTGGCAACGCATTAAACAAACAATACATTATTACAATTGATTTGATGGATGATAAAAAACCGCATAGTGTATATAGCAATAACATAACAAAGCCGGGTCAGTTTAGTTTTAGTGTCAACTCACTAGGAGTCGTTTCCGCTAATGATCCGCTCACAGCAGCTTTTCTTGAAAACGCAAATAAATTAAATGATAAAAAGAATGACAGAAAAGCAGCAAAAAATAATAATAAAACTTTTGTAACTCCTAAAACATGGAACCATAAATAAACAGATTTGTTTTGTAAACATTTCTTAACATTTCTTCTTGATTGTTTGTAAAAAATATATGAGCATGATATTATCCATATATACAAAAATCACATTCAACAATCACAAATATTCAAGGAGAAAATATGTTAGATTTTCTGTTTAAAAAGGAAACTTCTTCTGTTGAGAGCTTAAATGAGTTTTATTCAAAACTTAAAGAAATGTATTCTTTTGATTCAATATCAGAAGAAAGAAAAGCGTCATTAAAATCAACAATGGACAAATTCGGATATCTTCCTTATCCGCAGATTAAAGCACTGGAAGAATTATCTGACGCGGAAGTCCTTTTTGCACTTGAATCCAAATGGGAAGCAGAAGGAGTTTTTAAAGACGAAAAATTTGAATTTGATAAAGCAAGTACTTTAGCAAGAAACAATGTTAAAAATTCAAGTTGGCTTCAAAAAGAAGGTCATAACATTAAATTAATCAACCTTGCAGCATTAGGTAACGGCAATGAAAGTGACAAAAATGGTACTTTCATGGATTGGTTAAGAGAACTTCTTATCCTTCCTACAGGAAATAAATCAAATAATATTTTTGGAACAACAATGTATTTAATTCCTTTCCATCCGCGTGAGTTCGGATGTGCATACTTGCCAACTGCAAGCTGTGTCAGCCCAAATCTTGAAGATAAAGCTATTGCAGAAAAAACAGGTTTAAATGCAGATGAGCAGGTTAAAACATTTATTCAATTAACCCAGCTTGCGGGTCACCCTGTAATCTATGACATACTTCCACAAACAGGAAGATTCTCAAAAATAGTTCTTACAACTCCTGATTGTGCAAGATGGTTTGATATCAACGCTCTTATCGCAGAATTATCTAAAAATGTTGACGAAGTTGCTTCGACTTTAGTTGAAAAATATTCAAAAGATGATTTAGCAATCGTAAGCGGAATCTACAAAAAATCATTAAAAGGTGAAGGTTATGGAGACTTAACCGAACACTATCAAAATATATTTAATGAACTTGATGCTCTATTAAAAGATACGAAAATATTCCTTTCAAACTCTATGTTAGAAAGAAGTATCCAAGACAAGCTTCATAAAAAAGCAAAAAACATCATTAACAAAGTTGCAAATAATTCACGCGGCAAAAAGATGACTGAAAATGAAATCTTAAATCAGGGCGAAATTATAGGAGCTTTAATTAATGAAGGAATGTGGCCTGCTCCGGGTGGTGCATGGTGTTCAGCTGGAGTGCCTGTGTTCGACAAAATGAGCGACGGCGCAAGCTACCCGACTTTTAAACATTACAAATTTGATGGTGAAGATGTTACACATTTTGCAAACCTTGACTGTCAAACTCCATACTACTTTGTGTGTTTGGAAAACGGCAAATTCAATAATGATGTAGTTAAATTCTTCATCGATTATATGAAAAACTTACAGGAAGAATATAACTTTGACGGATTCAGAGTTGACCACATCGACCACATTGTTGACGAAGTTTCTGAAAATGAAGGAACTCCAATAAGCTACAGAGCACCTAGAAAAGTTCTTGGAATGCTAAACTCAGCAATGAAAGACAAAGTTCCTTATTTTGCAGCTTTAGCAGAATATATGCTCTGGGATAATTTCTACAAAGAATACCATCAGGATATGAACTTTGATTTACTTTGGGGCAACGATATTGTTTCACAAAGTTACAAAACTCCTGAAGCTATTGCAGATGATAATTTAACTTTAGCAAATTACAACTCATCTTCAAAAAAATCTACACCGCTTTCAATCTTGAAAACATACAATAACCAAGATGGTGAATTTGAAGCAATTGACCGTTATCCTGCACAATTAGGCAGAGAAGGCGCATTGTTCAAATGGTTCAAATACAAGTTCATCCCTGGCGGAAGACTTGCTCAAAGACCTGTTATGTATGTTGACGGAGACGAATCATTCACAAACGGCGGTATTGAAGCAGCTATCGGTTCTGAAATCTCAATGAAGAGAGAAAAGGATTACGATTTCTTCGCTAAATTCGACGCTATCGACAGATTTGTTAAAAACTCAGCTGTAATAACTGATGGCGAAGCACATATTATCAGACAGGATGATGACGGTTTTGCAGCTTGGATGATACAGAAAGAAGGTATCAAAAACTCAATTCTTGTTATTGCAAACTATAATTCACCAAGCGAAAAATTCAACGAAAACGGTCAGATTGAACTAAGAGAAGGACACGAAGTATTTGATAAAACAATCGAACTTTCTTGCGACTACTCAATTGTTTCAGAATTCAGATTTGACGGAACTGATTATATAGAAGAAAAATTCGTAGCAGCAACTAATTCTTTATCTTTCGGTAAGATTATGCCTGCTGAATTCAAATTCTTCACAGTAATCAAATAGATTTCATAAATGGAGTATATTTTACGATTAAGTAAACTACGATTAAGTAATAATGGGATACGCCGAGACCATGGTCTCGGCTTTTTATTAAAAAATGCAACACAATGTATATTGTGTTGCATTTT
>JAMPIM010000085.1 GCA_023662705.1 Candidatus Gastranaerophilales bacterium
TAAATTGTTTAATATTGCTTATAAGTTTGAACAAGAACACGATTATTACAAGCAATTAGCTAATATTTAAAAAAAGAGGCGAAAGCCTCTTTTTTTTATTGCTTTAATTACTTTTACCGGCTCTGTATCCGCAGTATGAATAGATAAACGGTAGTATTTTTTCTAAATGAATTTTATCAGCGAACGGGAATTTTGCAAGCACAAATACACCTAACATATCATCAATATTTGCCAGAGAGTCTTTCAAATCAAGTTTCCTGTCTGGATATTTGTCTTTCGGGTCACATATGAGGTTTGAAACAGATGCTGCTCCGTGCATTCCTATTAAAAGGCTGCCTGTAATAGACGCGATTTTAGCAGGAATATTATTAAATCTTGTGCTGGTTTCACATAATCTAATTGATGCACCGGTTAACCAGGTTGGAATAGCAGCATTTAGAAATTGAAAAACACCTTCTTTGGTTTTAGCGATGTTTGTGTCTTTGTCATTGCCAATCATTCCGGCTGTGACTCCGCCAAGTATTGGTGTTCCTGAAAGGATTATCATATCAGGAAGTGTGTACTTTAATTTGTGAGGGTTTCTTACTCCCTGTTTTTTCATCATCATCGCAATGGGTAGTGCAACTCCAACAAAAGAGCCCGCTGCAGCTTTAATCTTGTCTTGAGTTGTTGATTGTCTGCTTTGACGGTTTCTTCTTAAAAGATAGTTGTTTGGTTGATATGTAGAAACTTCGTTCATAACAATATGATTGTAAATCAAAGATGTGTAAACTTTTGTAAATTTATTTGAATGCTAAAGCAATTTGATAAATTCAGGTTATTTGTTATTTTCGAAGGAGTGTGTATCCAATGACTGTTGATACGAAATTAACCCGAAATTTAGGCAACAATTATGTTCAGGTAGAAGCCAGTTCTAAAAAATCTTGGACACGCTATTTTAAAGTTCCAGAAGATAGAGCGGATGAATTTTGTGCGAGCTATAAAAATCATGATAAGAAGATGAAAAAGATTTCTAATGTAACCTTTGTAGGAGCTCCTTTTTTAGGTTGTATTCTGGCATTGCCTTTAACCAGCAGATTATCAGGCGGAGCTAAGGTTGCAACAGGGATTTTAGCAGGTGCAGGAATGGCTGTAGGATCTGTATTTATGACAGCTTCTATTTTGGAAAAACGTTTGAATGCGCTGCTTAAAAAGTATGACTCTGAAGAGTTGTTTTATGATGACAAAAAATTTCCTGTATAAAAGTTAACATTATTCTGCAAGAATGGTATAATATTATCAAGTGGAGGATTTAATCTTGATAATTATTGAAAAGCCTTATGTTTCAGAGTTTTTAATTGATAGTATTGTGCAAAATGACTGGGTTGTTTTGGAAAATGAAGCGCTTGATATAGCAGGGATAGAAGATGGTGCTTTTGAAACTATCGATTTTGAAACAGCTAGTGAGTATTATAATCAGGTTGAATATCCTATAATTTATTCTAATTCAGAAAACTCGATTAACTGGGTTTTGGAAAATCTGCCAGAGTCAAATTTGAGTCGTTATATAAAACTCTTTAAAGATAAAGTTGAGTTTAGAAAAATGCTTAAAGATGTTTATCCGGATTTCTATTTTCAAGAAATTAATTATGATGATTTATCAAAACTTCCGCTTGAAGAATTAAAGTATCCGTTTGTATTAAAACCTGCAGTTGGTTTTTTGAGTCTTGGAGTGCATACTGTTCATAATGATGAAGATTGGAAGCAAACTCTTGTTCAATTGGAATATGAAATGGAGCTTGCGCAGAAATTTTATCCCGAAGCTGTTGTAAATTCTTCTAAATTTATCCTTGAAGAATATATTCAAGGGGAAGAGTATGCTGTTGATGCATATTATGATAAAAATGGAAACCCTGTAATTTTGAATATATTCCAGCATCCGTTTTTTGACTCAAAAGATGTAAGTGACAGAATTTATATAATGTCAGCAGAGATTATGGTTAAGTATATGGCGAAGTTTGCACTTCTTCTGAAAGAAATTGGGGATAAAAATGATATTCGTAACTTCCCGCTTCATATTGAGCTTCGTGTAACAGAAGACGAGAGGATTATTCCTATTGAAGTTAACCCAATGCGTTTTGCAGGCTGGTGTACTACAGATGTTTCCAAATACGCTTGGGGAATAAATGTATATGAATGTTTTATGGGACAAAAGACTCCTGATTGGAATGATATTTTATCAAAAGCTTCAAAAGAAATTTTCTATTTTTCAATGGCAGAAGTCCCTTCGTCAATTGATAGAGAAAAGATTAAAGATTTTGAATATGATACATGGCTTGCAAATTATTCGAATGTTTTGGACGTTAGAAGGATAAATCCTAAGAAACATCCGCTTTTTGCTGTTATTTTTGGTTCTACCGAAAACAAAGATGAGATAAACAAAATTTTACAATTGAAAACAAAGGATTACACTATATTTGTGTGATAAAATACTTGTATGGAAAGATTAAGGGCGCTATTCAATAAGCTGAAAGATGTTAACAGAAAAAAACTCGGGATGTACATCGGAGTTGGAATTGCTGTGTTTGTTATGGGTTGGGCGTTTATTTCTGCCGGTATTATAAGCAGCAGCTTTAACCGTGAACAAATTAGTGGTTCAAAAGATGAACAACGTGTTGATGCTGTTGGCGTTATTATAACTGAAACAAAAGATGGTAATAAATATTTTGAGATTTACGGTGAGACAGGTAATTATAGTAATGACCGTAGTATCGCGACTTTGAATAATGTTGTAGGAAATTTCTATAAAGACGGTGAAGTTTCTATGAGTTTTCAATCCTCAAAGGGTACTTATAATGAAAAAGAGGGCTCAATAACTCTTTATGAAAACACATATATTGTTTTAAAAGATGAAACTTCGCTTGCTGCAGATAAGTTAACATGGCTTGGGAATGATAATGAAACTGTTGCAGAAGGGAATGTTAAGATAAGAAAAGGCAAAGAACTTCTGGCAACTGCTGATAAATGTATTATTGGAGTTGGTTATGAAAAATTTAAGATAACCGGTAAAACTCAAACAAAGCTTTTTAGTGATAAAGGAGTCTAAATGAAGAAGATATTAATACTCTCGTTTTTAATACTATCCAGTTTGGCGGTTTTTGCGTCTGATTTGATTATCGAATCCAAAACTCAAACTTTTTCTGATAAAGAAAGAAAAATCAAGCTTGATGGCGGGGTTAAAGTTAAGATGGATAATCTGACTGTAGAAAGTCCTCGGGCTGATGTATCGGTAAGACGTAATAACAAGCTTGATACAGCGACTTTTTATGATAAACCTTATG
>JAMPIM010000086.1 GCA_023662705.1 Candidatus Gastranaerophilales bacterium
AGTTCTTCAACTAAATCATAATCTTTCAATAAAGCTAATCTTATAACAAGATTATTATCTAAAGATTTTTTATAAGGAAAAACAACTGGTTTTGCAGTTATATCTGAAAACGGCAAAGCACCGTCATCTTTATAAAGATTATAGTTCGCACGATACGCATAATATGTGTCAGGATATTTATTAATAGTTTGTTTGAAATACCAGTTTGCACGCTCATAATGTTTTAGTTTATGCGAAATTTTTCCCATATAATATGTAACAGCAGGTGCCGATTTTACATTAGGAAACTTTTGGATATGCAAATGTCCAAGTCTTTGGGCATCAAGATATTTTTTCTGTAGATATTTTGTAATAAAAATATTATACAAAGCATCAGCCGAGAACTGTCCGTCCGGATATTTTTCATACATCGTACGATAACATGCTTCTTTAAAATCACCTTCTACCACTTCTGTGCAATTAAGATAAGAAATATAATCAGCACCTGTAGAAGTATAATTTTTCCCCGCAAGAATATTTATACCCTCTTTTCTCGTTGGAAATGTTGAAATGTAATTATCAATAATCTCATAAACATCTTCATTTTTAGCTGCTGCTGCATGGTCTTTTAATCCATACTCGGCATAATATTTAGCTTTATCTTTGTTACCTAGTTTGTATTCATTTTTTGCAAAATCTGTCCAACTTTCTGCCAAAGTTGTTTTATTTAAAAACTCGGCCGCTTTTTCATATTCACCATTCGAATAATAGGTTTTTGCCAGCAAAAGATTGTCATAGTTTGTAAGTTTTACCCCGAGTTTTAAGATTTCATCAACAGAACGAAGTGCAAATCGCCCATCAGGAGCCTTTTCTATGTAAGTTTTAAAATTAACAAAAGCTGATTGCTTAGCTTTTTCTAATTGTTTAGGAGTTTCTGGGAGATCATTTACTGCAATAATCCCCAAATAATATTCAGAAGCAATTGCATAATCGCTGGTCGGGTATTTTTTGATAATAGTTTTAAAGTGTTTTTTAGCTCTTTTATCTTTCAGATCAAGCATCAAATTTGCCATATTGTATTCACTAATTGGGATAATGCTTGATTTTGAACGTAAACGAATAATCCTGCTGTATTTTTTTACAGCAAGTTCTTTTCTGTCCATATTTGTCGCACAACGAGCCTGTCTAAAGAGAGCCGAAGCTTTTAAACTTGAACCTGATGGAACCTTGCCAAATTCCATGTATGCTTTTTCATAATCTGCATTTTTGTAAACTTCTAAAGCAGAAGTATAAGCACTAACTCCTCTATCCTCAGAAGATACATGGTTATAGATAAAGTATCCGATAGTAAAAATTGCTAAGGCAATTACAAAATAGAATTCATATTTCTTTCTTCGTCTTCTCATTTAAACTTATTCCATACTTAAAAACTACCCTTTAGGGTGAACTAATTCCCCAACTAATATTTTAATATACATTTATGCAAAAAGAAAATCCTGTTATAAAAAATTACGTATTTTCGTCAAAAAAGCGGATATTACACGAATACCCGCTCAAAAAACAATTTATTTCTGATATTTCGATATATCGTGTACCCTTAAAGCAAAATACGGACTTTTCTTGCCTTTTTCTTGTAAGAAAATAACAAAAGTGTCATTAAAATAGAACAATCTTTGCTCATTATCAGGCATCAAAGACATTTTCATAAATGTCATAGCAGCTTCACTTTTAAGTTTTACACCTTTACTATCCATATCAAACTTAACAGTTTCGATAGCCTGATCAATTACAATATTGGTTCCCATAACCCTTCTTCCTGATAGTTCATCAAAGGATTTTTCTTCAAACAGACTTATATTAGGAACTCTTAATTCATCATCGTTGCCAAATGTGGTTTTACCTTCAAATGCAGATTTTTTCTTTAGCATATCTGCATATAGATAATGAAATTCTTTATTCGAATTATTTTTGTACAAATATACTTCATCTTCTGTTTTTGTTTTCAGAACAACCGCAAAATCATCCGAATTATTATAGAAAAGTACTTTCACACTATCTTCAAATTCATCTTTAGAATTTTTACCAACACCAAAATATTCAGCAGTTTGTTCTTCTCCAAAAGAATATTTTCCTAATCTTTTGAATTCATTCTTGAACTCAAAATCTTTTTTCAACATTGCATAGATTAGATACTTATCATTGCGTGGAGTTAAGTCCAGCTTATCTAAAATATCACTGGTTTCTTTAAATTTCTTACGAATAGCTTGTGAAATTTGTTTTTTTGTATTCTTAGTAATTTTGGTAGTTATTTTATAATAACATTTATCGGAAACATCATCAGCGTTAAATGTCTGTTTATTCAGCTCCTGCACCAGAACAGGAGTCCCTTCTCTAAATCTAATCGGATTATGAACAATTTTATCCATAAAATCATTCCAAACAAGCTGGAATGTACCAACCCATACTCTATCCTGAGCATTTGAACGAGACTGCATTGTTGGTAAAATTTCAATACCTGCTGCCATAACGTGAAGATTTGCAGCAACCAACAACATTAATAAAAGACCTAAAAGTTTTTTCATTATTTTCTCCTAAACTATGAAATAATTTTATCATAACTAAAGAAGAAATAAAAACTTTTTATATTTCTTTGCAAATTCGTTTAGAAACAACGTCAGGCTTCCAAACGTGGCACCAGTCTCTATTTTCGGATAAACACTCGTCAATTTTTTCAAAAATTAAATGAATGTCAGAAATTGATTTTTTCTCTTTGATTATATTAACAAGAATTGTTTTTATCTCATATGCACCAAGCTGTTTTGATACATCCCAAACCAACCAGCTGTTAATTGCTTGAACTTTATTTATATATTTTTCAACATATTCCATAGTAAAAACATCTTCCAAATAATCGTCAAAAACTTTTTGCAGACAATCATAAATATTTTTATCAACATACTCTTTATTTGGAATAGCAAACTCATGAAAAGCATCTTTGCCGCGGATATAAAAAACGAGTTCGTTTTCTTGCAAGCTATCTTTTTCCAACACACGAACAGGAGGAAATATAAAACCGGTCTTAGATTTTATATCTTCTCGAAATTCGCTAATTTTTTCCAGAACAGAGCCAGCAACCTCTGTAATATCACTACCGATTTCAATCCTGACTACATCATCTCCTAGCGAATTAAATGCTTCTTCTATCCGATCCTCCACTGTTGGCTGAGTTTCTTCTTTTTTGATTTTAAAAATTTGTTTTAACTTTTCTATCATATTATTCATTTAATAGTGTTTTTTCGAAAGTCAATATGTTATA
>JAMPIM010000087.1 GCA_023662705.1 Candidatus Gastranaerophilales bacterium
TCTAAAAGATATGTATATAGCTGTTTTAGAAGAAGGCAAGAAAGAACCTAAGTATTATCCGCTTGAATTTGTCAATGAAGAAGTCTTAAAAGAAGTTTATCCGGATTTGAATATTGCAAGTATCAAAGGTGAAAACGGTTTAAGATTACATCCTGATCAATGGAAGAAAAAAGATGGTAAAGCCTTTGAAATGAATATGGATAACGTATTTATTTCTGATGCAAGAGAAACAGGTGATACTATTCCGTTGATTGCCGGATTTACAAGAACTGATGCGAAAGGTAAAGTTAAAGATATTTCTTATCAGGATAATGCCTTAAATGAACATGACTTAGGTACTGCAGTTGACGGAGATATGTTAGAAGCAGATGAAGTTAATAAAATTAAACGAAAACTAGGTCAATGGATGCCGGATATTATTGTAACTTATCCTAGAGCAGCTGCTACGATTGCAATTCTGCCATTTATTCTTAAGAATGTATTTGGCTTAGAAAAATCAAAGAAACCTGCTCCAGAGGCAGAAGTTAAAGAAGGACCAGTTATTCTTGATGCTCCGGAATTAATTGAAGAAGTTACTTCAGACAAGGAGGTGGCATAATGAATATTCAGTCAGTAAATTTAATTAATAATAGATATAATAACAAAACTGTTAATAATAGAGCTAACAATCCTTTTAATACAGTTCCTGAGCAATCTGCGGATACAGTGTCATTTAAAGGTAAAAAACCGCCTAGCAAAACAGCAATCTTTTTTGCAGAACACTATGGCAAGCAGTTTGCTAACTCAGATAAAATGCAAGCTTTTTGTGAAAAACTTTCCAAACTCAACTGTGGTGATGTAACTCAGCACTTAGCTACATTAGGTTCTATTATTACAAGTAGTGTTTATATGCAAAAGACATTGACAAACGACTCTTTAGATGCAGACAGACGTAAAACTCTAGCTTGGAACCAGGGATTGGTACTTGGTTTTTCAACCCTTGGTGCTTACTCATTGAACAATGTTATGGGTGGCATAAACAAAGAACTTGAATATAAATATGTAGCCCTTCAAGAACATAAGATGGCTAAGATGGGTAAAGTAGATCCTAAAAAACTCGCAGAGATGAAAGAAGTATTCTCAAATCGTCTGGGCGGATTTAGAACATTGATGCCAATCTTAACATTTACAATGGTTTATAGATATATTTCACCGGTTGCAATTACACCGGTTGCAAACTGGGTATCTGATAAATTCAGTGCGGCTAAAAAAGAAAAAGAACAACCAGTTATTGCAACTGAAATAACTGAAAAATTAGCTGAGAATTTAGAAAATAAAGCTGCTGAGTCAAAATCAGCTGCATAGTTTAGGCAAACCTAATGTGTACATAAAAAACGATCATTTGAATATTTTTCAAGTGGTCGTTTCATTTAGTTATATGATTTTATTTTTATATAAAACATTTATTATTTATAAGTAAAATAAGAAAGGAGATTGTAATGATTTTAACAAATATTGAATCAGTTCCTGGTAAACGTATTATAGGACATTTTGGTATGGTTTCAGGAAGTACGGTTAGAGCAAAACATGCTGGTAAAGATATTATGGCTGGCTTTAAAAATTTCTTTGGAGGAGAAATTAAAGGGTATACCGAACTATTGAATGAATCTAGAAAAGAAGCTACTGAAAGAATGATGCGTCAGGCTATGAAGATGGGTGCAAATGCAATTATAAATGTTAGATATGCTACTTCTGCAATTACGGTTGGCGCATCTGAAGTATATGCATATGGCACTGCTGTAAAAATTGAAGAATAAGAAAAGGATTTAAAAATGGATTTATTAATAGCTATAATACTTTTGATAATTTGCTATTTTACAGGTAATACTATCGAAAAAAATCATTATAAAGTTATAAAGCAACGTGAGGTTGCTTTATATAAAAAACCTTATATAACATTTTCAAAAAAAATCTTAAACGGTAAGAATGTAGTAGGAGCAGAATTGGTTTCTGGTGTTGTTGTTATAGGTTGTGATTATTTTAAAAGCTTTTTAGCAAGCTTAAGAAATCTTTTTGGCGGTAATGTATCTGCTTATGAGTCTGTTTTAGATAGAGGCAGAAGGGAAGCTCTTTTGAGAATGAGAGAGTATGCAGCACAGCTTGGTGCTAATATTGTGATGAATGTTAAAATAGAAACCGTGATGCTGGATCCACTAGGTACATCTAATAATCCTAAGGTTTCAGTAATGGCTTATGGAACAGCTGTTAAGTATGAATGATAATTTTGAATATAATGAAGAAGCTGCAAAAGCTATAATTTATGAAGATACTAATATAACTGAAACAAATCTCTTTAGAGATTTGTTTCAGGTTTGTGTAAAGTTACTTCTTATTCTAGTAATGATTTATTTTTCAGTATTTTTGTTTTCAGGAATAATTCTTAAGACTCTTTCATTAGACCAACAAATAAAGTTAGAAAACTTTCTTACTGATATTATTGATATTAAAACATATAATTTATCAAAAGAAGATAAATATAAACTTTTGGAAATGAAACAAAGAATTCTTTTGCTTGATAAAAATTATCCAAAAACAACAAATTTAAATATAGAAATAATTGATGACAATATGCTAAATGCTTTGTGTTATCCAAATGGAACTATTTATATTACATCAGCATTGTATAATCGCATAAAATCAGATGAACAGATGATGTTTGTCATTGCACATGAAATGGCACATTACAAAAATAAAGATCATCTTATGAATTTAAGAAAAAATATAGCTGGCGGTTGTGTTGTAATTTTACTATCTTTTGCTCATGGTGAAACTAATAATGAGTTAATTACCTTTGTAGATAATGCTATAGCGTTAACAGATTTAAAGTTTTCACGTTCATCGGAAGAAAAAGCTGATATTTATGCAGGGAAAATTCTTCTTAGTGAATACGGGAATATTAATGGCGGGCTAGAGCTTTTAAACATACTTAAAGAAGAGAGAGATCTTTATGAACTAGAAATATTATCAACACATCCGCTTATTGAAAATCGAATAAAAAAACTTAAGCGATTAAAATAAATGTTTATTATACAATTGTTATATGAACTTATTTTATTTGGAAGAAGTTGAGTCGACTAATAAAT
>JAMPIM010000088.1 GCA_023662705.1 Candidatus Gastranaerophilales bacterium
GACCAATGCATTATATTGCACACGGTTTGACACGCAAAAAAATGCGCTGGTTAGGTCAGCCTTTGTCTGTATTGTTCGCAATTCTTTGTATTGGCGGCGGTATTACAGGCGGTAATATGATACAAATTAACCAAACTGCTCACCAGATTATATTTATTACAGGCGGAGAAAGCAGTATTTTCCACGGTTATGCTTGGATAATTGGTGCTGTTGCAGCAGTTTTAATTGGTCTTGTTGTAATGGGTGGTATTAAAAGTATTGCAAAAGTTACAACAGTTCTAACTCCAACAATGTGCGCATTGTATATTATTTCAGGTTTAATTGTTATTCTGGCTAATTTTTCAAATATTCCACATGCAGTTGCATTGATTATAAAAGAAGCTTTCCATCCAACTGCTGTTGCTGGAGGCGTATTCGGAACTATTATTATCGGTTTAAGACGTTCTGTTCAGTCTAACGAAGCAGGAACAGGTGCTGCAGCTATTGTTTATGCAACAGCGCAAACAAAAGAACCTGTTTCACAAGGATTTGTGGCTTTGTTAGAAACATTCTTAACCGGTGTGCTTTGCTTGTTTACATCATTTGCGATTGTGTTCTCAGGTGCTTGTACTCACGCGGCAAAAGAAATTTCAGGTATCGAACTTGCATCGAATGCATTCCAGTCTGTTATTCCATTCTTCCCGATTATTTTATCAATAATTGCAGTATTGTTTGCTTTATCAACACTTATCAGCTGGGCATATTATGGACAGAAGGCATGGACATTCTTGTTGGGTGAAGGTAAGAAACGTGTTTTAGCATTCAATTTGATTTATTGCTTGTTTATCATTATCGGTTCTGCAATGAATGTAAAATCAATTATTGATATTACTGATGCAATGATGATTGCAATGTGTATTCCAAATGTTATTGTTCTTTACATCTTAGCTCCTGAGATTAAGCGAGATTTAAAAGATTACTTGGAAAGACACAATATGAAATTTATCAAGTTTTAGTTTTAAAAGGCGGCTTTGAAGGAGCCGTCTTTTTTATCCTTGCAAACTCCCCAGGTGGTTATTGTTAAGGTTATTTTTCTTGAGTTTAATATTATAAGAAATTCGAGAAAGGAGTTTTTAAAATGTTAGAAAACGAAACTACAAAACACCACTGGTTAAGAATTGGAGCAATTGCGCTTATCACATTTATTGTTGCATTTATTGCGTTCTATTGTGTGATGGAATTAATGCTTCACAGAATGACGGATCCTATGTATAATGCAAAGCGTATCGAAAAAATTATGCAGAAACAGGAAAAGAGTTTTCAAAAAATAGAAGATAGAATGACCAAGGAAAATCCTTTTGAGCCTACTATGAGGCCAATGCTTGTTAATCTGGTTAAGGAAAATAATGAATACAAAGTTATTGTTGATTTAAAACCGCTTGAAAATAACGAAAAAGACGTTAATGTTAATATCAAAGATCATATTATTACGGTTTCAGGTGAGTTGGATGAAAAATTATTTGGCAGTCAGAAGATTATAAACTTCTCTCAATCATATTACTTGGATGAAGATTTAGAGAAAGATAAGATTACTAAAGAGAAAAAGGGTGATAAATATATAATCACAATACCATTTGAATAATAAAAAGGGGCGGTTTTAAACCGTCCCTTTTATTAATAATTCTGCAAGCTTTAATGACTCATCCGTAACCTCACCCGAAGCTAATTCTGCAATTGCTTTCAATTTTTCTTCTGAATTCAGAATAGAAATATTTACACTCGTTTTCTCATCCTGAGTCTTTTTGACATAAAAATGTTTATCTGATTTAGAAGCAATTATAGCCTGGTGTGTAATCATAATAATCTGCATGTATTTTGCAAGTTCTTTTACTTCATCTGCAACAGCCTGAGATGTTTTGCCGGAAATTCCTGTGTCGATTTCATCAAATACAACTGTATCAATATTATCAGATTGGGCAAAAATCGTTTTTATAGCAAGCATTACGCGTGATATTTCACCACCTGATGCAACTTTTGCAAGTGGTTTTAGTCCTTCTGAAATGTTTGTTGAGATTAGAAACTCAACTTTATCAATCCCGTTTACTCCAAGAGCGCATTTTTCAAATCCGATTTCAAACCTTACTTTAGGAAGCTCTAATTTTTCAAGTTTTTCTACTATTAAGCCAGAGAGTTTTTTTGCATGAACTTGTCTTTCTTTAGAAATATTTTTTGCTAAACCTAAAAGATTAGAATGACATTTTGTAATCTCGGCTTCAAGAGCTTCAATATTTTGGGTTGAGAATTCTATTCCATCGAGTTCGTGTCGCAACTTTTCTCCGGTTTCAAGAACTTTTTCGATTGTTCCTCCGTATTTACGTTTTAGTTTTTCTATAAGAAATAATCGTTCCTGAATAGTGTTAATTCTTTCGGTATCATTTTCTAAAGATGATGAATAATCTCTTAAAACCGAAGACAAATCTTTTAGTGTTTCAATTGCACCTAAAAGCTGGGTTTCGGTTTCCTCTAAAGAACTATCAAGACCAACAGCTTTTGAAAGTGAACTTTTCATTTGAAAGAGCGCTTCCATAATTGAACTATCGTCACCTGATAGTGTCCAATAAGCAGAACCAGTGAGTTCTTTTAGTTTTTCAACATTTTCTAAGACAGAGAGTTCGTTGTTTAATTCTTCATCCTCATTGGGATTAAGGTTTGCTTCTTCTATTTCGTTAACCTGAAATTTGAGAAAATCAATCTGTTCTTCTGTTTTTTGAGACGCATTTTTGAGATTGTCCATCTCATTTAAAAGGTTTTTGTAGTGTTCAAATCCGTTTTTGTAATCAGTAAGCATTGGATTTTTAATATAATTATCCAATAATGTTATATGGAACTTTGGTTGAAGAAAAGAATATGTCTGGTGTTGGGAATGAATATCCAGAAACAGCTCTCTAAGCTGTTTTATAACTTCTTGGTTTACTAAACATCCATTAATACGTGAGCGCGAACCTGTCTGGGTAATTTCTTTGGAAAGAATAATTTCATCTCCAATTGAATCAATACCATATTCTTCAAATAATGAATATGTGAGATTTTTGTTATCAAGAATAGTAAGTTCAATAATAGCTTT
>JAMPIM010000089.1 GCA_023662705.1 Candidatus Gastranaerophilales bacterium
CTGAAAAATTGTTATGTCATAGATTATATTCAATCGCCCAAATCGAGGTGCGGTTTGGGAACAGAGGCGGTAAAACAACTTGCCGAAAAAGCAATGTTTGACAATATGGCGGACGGGAGGATTGTGACGTTTTCGTCTCCTGTCTGGAAAGAGTCTTCGCCGTCATTATTCTTCTATAAACTCGGGTTCAGGTTTATGGATCCAAAAGCTAATGAATATATGGAGGAATGTTTAATCAAAAAAGTACCAGATCTTCCACCGCAAGTCGGAATGATGTATTTACCCAAAACGCACTTGCATAAGCTTCTGAGATACGGAGATTTATTCTAAAAAATGAGTGAAGTAAACATAAATCAACATTATACATCTAACCTGAAGGCAGAACGTCCAAAACGCACTGTTGCATCAGCTCCTGACAATCTGCCTTCTTTTAATTTATGCAAAGATGAAGATTTAAATAAGAAAATGAGAGTCTTAAACAATGATATTTATCAGGACTCCAAACATGAAAAGAATAAAAGTGCTAAAACTTTTTGGAAATGTTTTGGAGGATTGGCCGTATTAGTAATGGGAATTAGATTTTTTAGAAGCAGATAAGCATCAGTCATTCTTCTTATCTTTAAATAATCTTAATAAGCAAAAATAAAATTTATGATAGAATGAGAATATAAAATTATAGAGAGGTAATTTAGTATGTGCGGAATAGTGGGATATATTGGAAATAAGCCAGCTGTTGATATTTTATTAGAAGGTCTAACAAATCTTGAATACAGAGGTTATGATTCAGCGGGAGTTGCTGTTAATGTTGACGGTCAAGTTGAATTGTATAAAGCAGAAGGAAAACTTCAGAACCTAAAAGATATTGTTGAAGCAAAAAAATCTCATATCGAAAAATCCACAATTGGTATAGGTCATATCCGCTGGGCAACACATGGTGCTCCGACAACAGCCAACGCACACCCTCATTCTTGTAATTGCGGCAAAGTTGCCATTGTACATAATGGAATTATTGAAAACTATAAAGAACTTCGAGAAAAACTAGAAAAGCAAGGATGCACATTCCGCTCACAAACTGATACAGAAACAGTGGCTCATTTAGTTGCAACAAAATACGCTCAAACTAAAGATTTAACAGAAGCAGTAAGACTTGCTACAAAAGAACTTGAAGGTGCTTATGCATTATGTGTTATTCATCAGGATATTCCAAACACTCTTGTTGCAACAAGAAGAAATGCTCCGCTTTTAGTTGGTATTGGAGAAGGAGAATATTTTGTAGCCTCTGATGTACCTGCAATTATTTCTTATACAAAAAAAGCAATGTATCTTGATGATAACCAGATTGTTACCTTGACTCCTAATTCTATGAAGTTAATTGATAGTGATAGAA
The DNA here is from genome assembly GCA_023662705.1 of Candidatus Gastranaerophilales bacterium. Classification (GTDB taxonomy): domain Bacteria; phylum Cyanobacteriota; class Vampirovibrionia; order Gastranaerophilales; family Gastranaerophilaceae; genus CAG-196. Next base: position 1,388 of record JAMPIM010000089.1, read on the forward strand.
ACCCTATTACAAATAAAATTGAAACACTTCCATGGGAGCCTGTTGCATTGAGCAAAATGGGTTACAAACACTTTATGCTTAAAGAAATCCATGAACAGCCTGATGTTGTAAGAAACGTGCTTTCTGGAAAGCTTAAAGCAATTGATGAACCTATCAAATTAAACGAAGTAACTCTTGATAAAGAAACCTTAAAAAATTTAAACAGAATTCAAATTGTTGCCTGTGGAACTTCACTTCACGCAGCAATGATAGGTAAATATATTATTGAAGATTTCTGTGGAATTGCAGTTGATGTTGAACCTTCTAGCGAATATATTTACAGAAAAACAATTACTGATAAAAACACCCTTGTTATCGGTGTTTCACAATCAGGAGAAACTGCTGATACAATAACAGCAGTAAGACAGGCTAAAAAACGCGGTTCACACATTTTAATCGTAACCAATCGTCCTGACTCAACTATGGCTCGCGAAGCAGATAGTTTAGTTCCGGTAAACGCAGGTATTGAAGTATCAGTTGCTGCGACAAAATCTTATATGGCACAGGTTATTTCATTCTATCTTCTTGCTATTTATATGGCAGAAATCAAAGGCACATATGATTTAACTAATTTGAAACATGAACTTGTAGTTCTTCCTCAAAAAATTGAAAAAGTTCTTGCTCACAAAGAAGATATCCAGGCTTGCGCTAAGAAATTTTCAAGCGCAAAAGATTTTATCTTTATAGCAAGAGGTATTAACTTCCCAACTGCATTAGAAGGAGCTTTAAAGTTAAAGGAAATCAGCTATATTAACGCAACAGGATATACAGCCGGTGAACTTAAACACGGTCCGATTGCCATGTTGGATGAGTCAATGCCTGTTCTTTCAATTCTTATGAGCGGTAAAGTTTACGACAAAATTCTTTCTAACTCAGAAGAAGCAAAAGCAAGAAATGCAAGGATGATTGCGCTTACAGATTCAACAGATGAAAAATTGAATGATTTATTTGAGTCAATAATAAGAGTTCCTGAAATTGACGAAATGCTTTCTCCGGCATTAGCGATTGTACCATTGCAGTTATTAGCTTATTATATTGCAGAATTTTTAGGAAAAGATGTTGACCAGCCAAGAAATTTGGCTAAATCAGTAACTGTGGAGTAACATAAATGATACAACCTATAAGTGCGCCGTCTTTTAAAGCAGTTAATCCAAAATATTTAAAAATGGCACAAGAAGAACATCAAATAATGAATACCGTATCAGGAGATTTAATCGAAAAATTACAATTTGATATTCTTACAAAAAAAGTATCCAAAGAAGATGGAATTGATACAGTAAAAGCATTTTATCAATATACTAAACAGAAGTATCATTTTCTTCTGGATGGTTTATTAGACATGCACTGTCTTAAATAAGCATTGAGAATAATTATGCAAGTAATATCTGAACTAATCGAAATACCAAATAATCACGCTCCTACGACTGAATATATTGAGTCTGAGTTAACAAAACGCAACATTAATCCTTTAAGATGGGCTGTTGTACATGTTAGTGATAAGATATATACAGTTAGTGTAGCTAATTTAAAAGAATAGGATGAAAAAATGAATTGTACCGAATTAAAATGTGATATTAAAGATATCAACCTGGCTGAACAAGGCGAAAATAATATTAACTGGGCTATTAAAGATATGCCGGTGCTTGAGCAAATAAAAAAAAGATTTGCAGTTGAGC
>JAMPIM010000008.1 GCA_023662705.1 Candidatus Gastranaerophilales bacterium
AAACAGAACGGCTTCAATTCTAGACTTCAACTGTTCCACTATTTTCTTCCTTTAATATACTTTTTACGTTAGCAAGACTTGAATCAAGCTCTACATCATCCTCATTACTTGCCCCTTCGTATCTTACTACGTACAAATCACCGTAAAACTCGTCTTGCATCAAATCATAATCACTGTCTACTGTCAAAAACAATAATGAAATATATGCGTTTACTCTATCCATACCAAGAAGAGTCAACTCCGTAAGTTCTATTCTATCCTGACGGTTCAAAATTTCTTCAAGATTAGCTTTTAACCTCTGTACCCCATTTTCGATATATTCGTCGTGCGCAAGATTGATAATATCGTCCGGTGAAAGTCTTGCATAGTTTTGTACACGGCGTTTTGCTCTTTCGTGTGCATTTTTTAGAGATGCTTTTTTATCAAGCATTTCATAGAATTCCAATTGACGAATCAAATCACGCAAAGTTACAACACGATTATGATTTAAACGCACACTGGTTCTTCTTTGAAGCACTTCATCAATAGAGATTACATTATTGGTCGGAATATATTCTTCTTCATAATCCAACGGCATCTCATCATCATACCCGAATTCGTCTTCTCTCGGCGGTTCAAAATCAAGAACGTCCAAGCCTTCCAAAACATTTGATTTCAGTTTCAAAAGGATAGCAGCAAAAAGGAGGGTTCTTCCCGTCAATCTAAGGTTTTGAGCCTTTGATTGAAACAAATGAGTAAGATACTTGTCAGTAACTTCAACAATATCCACATTCCACGGGTCAATTTTACCGGATTTTGCCATATTTACAAGGATTTCAATACCATCAACCTCTGCTGTTTGCACCGCAGCAGATTGATTATTTTCTATCCCTTGTTTCATCCCATCTATATTATTTAACGCCATACTCTTATTTTACCGTATATCCCTTAAGTTCTAATCCTCTGAATTTATGAAAGATTAGTACCCTTTATTTATTATCTTAAAGAAAGAACCTTCAATATCATATTTATCATCATTCAAAATATGTTTAATAATATCTTCACTGCCTTGTTTAGTTTTGGTTGGAAATACTTCCAGAATATATGTTTCTCTGTCTTTATCAGTTAAAATAGGGTGATATCCTCCGCCTTGAGTTCCCACATCTGTACTTTCGATTTTTGAAATATTAAATCTTGCAACTACCTCAGCAGACTTTTCACTTGAAAATAATGCACGTGTTGTAACGGTACAAACATCAGCACTCTTATCGCAGTGAAGACTTGAAACAGGAAATGTAAATAAAATCCATAAAAATGCTGCAATTACGATAGTAACCCATTTTAAAATATCTTTTTTAAACATAATTTAAACTCCTAATCTCTTAATTTTACACCCGTAACCTTAGAAATACCCTTTTCTTTCTGCGTTACACCGATTGTACGGTTCGCAGATTCAATCATCGGTTTTCTGTGGCTTACAACAATAAACTGTGTTGTTTCAGCCTGTGATTGAACAATATGCGCTAATTTTTCTACGTTAATACCGTCCAAACTTGCATCAACCTCATCAAACGCATAGAAAGGTGCCGGCATATATTTTTGTATCGCAAACACAAATGATAGAGCTGTCAGAGCCTTTTCGCCGCCTGACATGCCGGCTAAGCGCTGTTTTTTCTTATCCCTTGGCTGAGCCTCAATATCAAGCCCGCCTGCGAACGGATTTTCTTCGTTTTCTAATATAAGCGTTCCTTCACCGTCTGAAAGCCTATGGAAAATATCTTTAAAGTTTTCATTAATCACGTTATAAGTCTTAAGGAAAGTTTCTTTCTTCAAATCCTCATAACCCTTCATACGCTCCATAATCTGCGCACGTTCTGTCGTTAATGTTTCAATTTGAGACTGTAATGCCTGCTGACGTTCAAGAACTTTTTCGTAATCTTCAAGCGCTCTCATGTTAACTGCACCCAACTCATCCATTCTGCGCTGCAATCTCTGAATACGAGCAGTAATCTCATCTATCGACATCTCAACAGGAGTTAGTTCAGAAATATTTACCCCGGCTTCTGTTAAGATATTTTTTGTTTCTTCTAACATTGGCTCAAGTTCACGTCTGCGGGCTTTGAATGACTCAATTTGCTCTCCGATTTTCTCGATATCAGATAGTTTTAAGTTCTTTTGTGTTTCTAAATCAACCAAGTCTTTGTTGATTGAATTACGTTGTTCAAGCAGTTCGCCTAATTTTTCCGTAATCTCTTTAATCTGAACATCAAGAACTTCAAACTCAGCCTGTAAACCTTTAATTTCTTCTGCGAATTTAGCTTTATCCAATTCTAATTCTTTGTTATTGGCTAAAGTTCTCTCAATCGTATCATTATGAGTTTTGATTGTTGTATTAATAAAATCAATTCTCTGATGCAAACCTTCTATTTCGTTATTAGCATCAGCCATATTTTTTTCATAGCGCTTGATTTCGGCTTCTACGCCAGAAGTCTTTTCTTTCAAATCCTTCAAATCGGCATCATTCATAAGTTTTTCAACTTCCGAAATCTCTGTTTGAAGATTTGTCATCTTCTCAGAAATATCAATATGCTGTTCTTCGATTTTGTCCAGTTCTTTTTCGATTTTTGAGATTTCTGGCTCAGTAACTTTTAAGAACTCCTGTTTTTCATCAATATTCTTTTGTGTATTAGCAAAACTGGTTTCTAAATTTGTTAACTCCAGTTTCGCCTTGTTAAACTCAGTTGTAGAAGAAGAATAACGACCTCTTATATCTTCCATTTTAGCTTCCAATGAAGAGCGTTTTGAGATAAGAGCAGAGTATTTGGTTTCCATTTCCTTCAAACGAGCTCTGAATGTATCAATTTCACTATCGGAGTTTTGAGCAAACTTTAACCCAGTTTTTCTGACAGCACCACCAGTGATTGAACCTGATTTTTCAAACAAATCACCGGATAGCGTTACCATTCTGTATTTACCGATAAGTTTATTCGCAACACTTCTGTCTTCAACAACAAGAGTATCGCCAACCGCGTAATAGAATGCATTTAAGTACTCGTCTTCAAAATCAATCAGGTTAATTGCAAAATCAATTACGCCTTTTTCTTTTGGAAGATTAAGGCTCTTCGGACACTTAACAATCTTATTCAGAGGAACGAATGTTGCACGGCCTGCATTTGATGATTTCAATAACTCAATACAAGTTGAAGCTACGTGTTCATCATCAACAACAATATGTGCCATTCTTCCGCCGACAGCAATTTCCATAGCGGTAGAAAACTCTTCATCAACCTGACCGAGTTTCATAAGAGGCGCATGCACCCCTCTAATATTTGCCCCTACAACGGTATCAACCGCACGTCCAAGGTTAGCATCTTCGTTCGCCTGCTTAACTGCCTCAAGCTGATAAATCTTCTTACGCGCCGCTTGAAGATCATAATCCATATCCGTGATTTCATTCTTAGTCTTGTCATATTCATCCAAAGTATTCTTAAGGATGTTTTTGAAATCTTCAAGTTCTGCACCAAGCTGTTCTATCATTAATTCTTTAGAAGATTTTGTTTCAGAGAAATTAGCCTTAAACGCTTCCAATTCAGCAAGTTTAGCGCGAGCTTCTTCCAGTTGTTTTTTCTTTGTTGAAAGTTCTGCTTCCATCGGAGCTTGTTTTTGGATAAGCTTTGTTTCTTTATCCTGTTCACCTTCAAGCTCTTTTCTTAAAGTATTTCTGCGCTCGATATGTTTTTCAGCTGTTTCGTTTAAGCCTGACATATCTTCTAAGATTTTATGCAAAATCTTTTTCTGTTCTTCTATATTAGCTTCAATCCCTTTTATATTTTCCTGTGTCATTGAGATTTTGAGCTCGGATTCTTTGATTTTACCCTGCTGTGTTTCAATACCGTTTTTAGTATTCTCAATTGTTTTCAAATTATCCTGAATCTGTTTGTCTGCATAAGTTATTGAAGATTCTTTTCTTGAAATAGAACCTTTTATTTCTTCTGCTTTTTGTTTTAATTCAAGCTGATGAGTTTCACCCTTTTCCTTGATAGTAGCGGAAATCTCTTCATATTTTTCACGGATAAGCTTTAGTCTTTCGTCAATATCTTTTGATTTAAGCTCTTCTTCTTTTTTCTTTTTGGTGAACTCTAAAATATTTTCATGCGCTTTTTCAAGGTTTCTTCTCAAATCAAAGAATTTAACCGTATTAATCTGACTTTCTAAGCCTGATTTTTCGTCTTTTAACTTCTGGTATTTTAGAGCAACTTCACGTTCTTCATTCAGTTTTTCAAGGTTAACATTAACCTCATTCAAAATAAGAGTCGAATTAACAACACGTTTTTCAACAGTTTCCAACTCACTCATTGCCTGCTCTATACGGCGGTCGAAATCTGCAACACCTGCGATTTCGTCAATGATTTTGCGACGTTCGCCAACCGTACAATTTGTAATAGACATAACGTCACCTTGCATCATGACGTTATAACTGTTAGGAGTAATGTTATATTTTTCTAATTTGGCATGAATATCAGATAAAGTCGCAATTTTATCATCCAAATAATAAATACTGTTAAAGCCCTGAGAGGATTTGCGGATTCTTCTTGCAACAGAAAAATCACCGTCTTCGGTCTCGCCGAAAGTAACTTTTACAAAGGCTTCGTTTCTTTTGTTGTAGGTTGAGATTAAGTGGAAGAGCTTCTCTGCACGCAGAGTTCTGGAAGTAGAAAGCCCGAGCGCAAACAAAATACTGTCAATAATATTACTCTTCCCTGACCCGTTAGGCCCTGAAATAGTAGTAAAACCTTTAAGCATAGGTATTTCAACTTTATTCGCAAACGACTTAAAGTTATCAACTTCCAGTTGTTTAATGTACATTAATCCCCTCCGTATCTTATTAAACACTAAACTCAAAGGCATGTCAAAGAGTTTACAATACGTTTCACTAGACTAGGAGTGCGTTAGAATTCCTAAGATAAATTCCATATTAATATTTCTTGTCGAAGCCATTAATGTAGAAGATGCCTGCTGTAAAATTTGATACTTAATCAAATTAGAACTTTCTTCCGCAATATCAGCATCACGTAAAGTCGAGCGTGTTGAAATAAGATTTTCCATCTGTATCGATTGGCTCTCAAGAACTGTTGTAAGCCTGTCTAAAACAGAACCAATATTTAAGAGCTGTTCTTCTACCTGCGAATTCAAATCATCAAGTTTTGAGAGATTCTCTTCCAAATTTGCAGGGTCTGAGAAATCCAGATAAAAATCAAACAGATTAAAACTGATTGACATATTAATAAACGAGCTTTCACTTGTACCTAAATCAATTTTAAGAGTCAGCTCAAACGGACGCGGAGTAATATCTACAACATTGGTAAATTGTGTATTTTTTCCGTTATTAATCATTGTATTGCGATTACCGCCTTCGCCATCAATAACGTTATCGTTCCCTTTTGAAACAACAAATGCATCATTGGAATCCCCGCCGTTCATGGTATTTCTGTCGCCTGAAACCGTAATATTATCAACGCCCGTTCCGCCTTGATATGTATTCTCATTCCCACGAATATTAACGTCATTATTACCATTGGCTGATGATACATCATTTCCGTCACCGCGGATTTCTATTTTGTCATTGCCTGTTCCGGTATCTACTATATTGCTGTTACCGTTAATATGCACTTTCTCATCACCGTTTTGTGAAGTATACGAATTTCCTTCACCATAGATATTCACATCACCGACAGCAGTGCCGACATTAATATTATTGTTTTGACCGTCAACACCAACCTTATTATTGCCGCTGCCCGCAGTGACAGTATTTGAAGAACCTGCTACCGAAAAATTATTATCTCCGTTTCCTGCCGTAATCGTATTACCGTCACTTCTTACATTTACGGTATTATTGCCGTTATTAAGTTCTACGTTATTATTTGCACCGTTGAGGGTAATTTTATCATTACCTGCACCTGTATTAATATTTGTATTATCAGAAGAATTGACAACAATCGTATCATCGCCGTTGCCCGCATCAATAAGCTTGTTTGTAGATTCATTGAGATTAATTATATCGTTCCCGTCACCCGCATTAATCGAGTTATTTGCTGTGTTCATATTAATGGTATCATTACCGCCAAGAGCATTGACAATATTGTTCGTACCTTGCTCAATCGTAATAATATCAGCCAGATTTCCGCCGTTAACAGTATTGTTGTCCCCGCGGATATTTAATTTATGAGAAGAATTTAATACTGAATCAAGCGTTAAATCAGAGCCGTCAAGTGTAATAACTCCTGTATTCGGATTGAATGAATACCTTAACTGATTAGAAGCAGGAGCTGTTCCATCTGCATTTTGGTTGGTTACGGTATAAGTTTTTCCGTTGAGTTCAAAAGTCTTAACTTCCCCGACATAAGAAAATACAAGCATTCCGCTGTTTGGGTCTTTGTTTACGTTAGTAAGCGTTGTATTGACTCCGTTATCGACATAGAAATTATTCCCTGTTCCGCCATCAACAGTATTATTACTTCCGTCAATAACTACATAGTCATTCCCGCCTCCGCCCATAACAATGTTGTTATTGCCTTTCATATAGAAAGTATCATCGCCTGCACCGCCTGAAACCGTAATATTATTACAATTGATGTTATAAATATTGTTGCCATAGTTATCCGAAACACGAATTACGCTATTCAAATTATATGTATCATTGCCTTCTCCGCCATCGACCATATATGGAGCGCTACTACCTACAATAGTAATAATATCGTCTCCCGCGTCACCAAAAATATTTGCCGAATAAGCAGTGATAACATCATTACCGTCACCTCCCTCAATACGAACATCGCCTGCATAAGTCGAAGTAATGGTGTCATTACCGCCCATACCATATATACTAGTTCCATAAGCATAGTTCACAACCGTATCATCTTGTTCACCGCCATAAAAATGCAAACCTTTACCGCCTTGCAAAATAACATTGTGAGCGACATCAGCAGCACCTTTAATAAGTAAATTAGTACCTGCAAACTCAACCTCGCCCGTTACGGAATTATAACGGTACAAGAGATTGGAAGAGTTTGCAGACCTTCTTGAAACTTCATAATCAACCCCATTGACTGTTAACACAGATGAACCGCTGGTTGGAAGATTAAAAACAGAAGCATTGTCAGCTGAGCCAAAACCATATATAAGAGAATTGTTTGCATTACCTCCTGCTAAAGTATTATTACCACTGCCTGCATAAACAGAAGAATGATTTAATCTTTGAGCATTTTGGATAGTGTTGTCACCATTACCAAACTCAAACGAAGAACAAATACCCGCGGAACTATTAGTCAGGATAACCGTGTTATTTCCATTATCAGCCTTAATCAAATTATTAGAATGAGTTATAGAAATTGTATTATTTCCTGCTCCAGCAAAAACCGAAGAATAACCTGCTACAGTTATATTGTCATCACCATTACCGCCATATATAGTATTACTAGACATGGTAGAAACAACCGTATCACCTTGATCACCTGCGTAATAACCAATACTGCTTGCTGTTATTTTTATATTATGCTTCTGATTTTCATCACCTCTTATAGTAAAGTGACCTGATTTTATCTCAATAGCTCCATCGGAATTTATTGTATATAAAAAATTAGAAGCAGCTCCCTTGTTATTTGTAACTTGATAATTTAGTCCGTTAATTGTAAGATTTTTAGTTCCATACGCATTAAACTCAACAACCTGAGCATTAGCATTCGGTACATTAATCAAAGTCGCATTACTTGATTTATTTTCAACATAGTTAGTACCTGCTCCGCCATCTACATAAGCTTTTACCTCAGTAGTATTGATATAAAATTTATCTTCACCATCCTGACCATATAATTCTATACCACCAACTATAGTATTGACATTAAAGATATCATCGCCTGCTCCGCCATATACATAAGTATTGTACGAATTAATATTAAACGTATCATTTCCGTTTTCACCGTATATATATGAATCACGACAATCAGACGTTAAGATGTCATCACCATCTCCTCCATAGAGATAATTACCGGCTGAAGAAGAATCGTTTGAACCTGCAACGTGAATACTATCATTGAGTTTACCCCCATAAATACTGTTAGAAGAGCCGTAAATAATAAGTTTATGGGATTTATTCTCCTCTCCGCGGACTTCCATACTGTTAATATACAAAGTCACTTCGCCCGTGGTTTTGTCTTTGGAGTATGAAAGGGTTTGGGCTGCAGCAGACTTGTTTCTGACTGTATAGTTTACACCGTCAATGGAGATAGTTTTTGTCTCTGAAGCAGCAAAATCAACCGCTCCCGAAAGAGTATTGTCATCAGTAAGCGCAACAGGTGCAACTGCCGAGCGGGATTTAACTTTTGCTTTTGAAAGTTTTGCAACGGCATCATCCTGCGGAGATTCAAAGAGCTTTAATCCGTTGAATTCTGTATTCTCACGAATCTGCTTTATCTGTGCAATAATCTCATCAGCCTCTGCCTGCATAGCATCAAGAGACTGTTTCCCATAATTTCCGTTTGCTGCCTGAATAGATAATGCACGCAAACGCGCTAGTTGGTCTTGAATATTTTCCAAAGCACCCTGCGCTGTGGAAAGCAAAGAAATACCGTCTTCCGTATTATTTCTTACTTTCAGAAGCGAGTTTATTTTCGTCGACAAATTTGTCACAATGCTTAAATTAGCAGCATTGTCCTTTGCATGATTGAGTTTATACCCTGTTGTCAGACGCTCTATTGTCTTATTAATCCCGCCTGTCGAAAAATTGAGGCTGTTTAGGAGGATTAAATCAGAAATGTTGGTATTGAGGCTAATCATAAATCAGCCTCCTTGCGAAAGTTAAGCGCGGAAGAACAGCATTATAGAGCCCCCCCCCCGAGGTGAAACACTCTCACAGAGCGGGTTTGAGCCATCTATTCTATTTTTGAGATTAAACGAACTATACTCCATTGACTTCCGTATCCCATATATATTATATATCCTATATCTACTTCATTCCATGTTTTTTTAAGTCAATAACACTTTTTTTACAATTTTTTACATATCTTAACAAGGGTCGGACGACAATCACGCCATTACAGACGTAGCGTGAAACTACGGGTCGTCCTCTGCTGACTTTGTTACTAGGGGGTTCGAGTTGGTTGGGGGTGGTTCTACTGTTAATGGAGGAGTTTTTACCGTATTTATTAAACATTTACCCCTTTTATCCGTTTTTCATGTTGACTTTGCAAAAAAAAGTCTTAAAACAATACAAAAAACAGGAGACACGCTATGGGAATGGCAGCTTCACAGGCAAGATATTTAGCGCTCACCGCTCGGAAAACAAACACGGAATACGAAGGTCAGCAGATTAACCAGGCAAGAACAGCACTGGCAAATCAGAGTGCAAATTTATTTAACAGGCTTTTAGGTCTGGAAGTTCCGACTGCTCCAAAAACAACCGATTACACAGAATTACAGTACTCCTACTCCGACGGTACAAACGATTCCGTTATCGATAACTGGCAGCAATTATCCACAGCAGACCCTGATTATAACTATATAGTTAACCATTACTACTACACTAATGTCTACACAGGCGGTCAAAAACTTCTAAGCAATCCAGAAGTCCAAACAAAAGGTGAAGTGGTAAAAGAAAACCTTACACCGAAAGTAACGGGAGTTTCTATTGACCCTGTCAACAACACAGCAGTTGTAACACTGGAAGATGGAACAACAAGAACATATTCTGCGGTGAGCGGGTTACAAAAAACAAAAGATTTAGAAAATGCGCTTCAAGATTTTGATACAGCTCAAGACAAAGCAATCTCCAGCGGTTTATTAAGTGAAGATGCAGTCTACGGATGGCAGGATACAAACGGTATCTGGCACTTTATGGTAGAAGAAGATTTGGACAAGGGTGAATACAACGATTATTCAACAATTTACAAACCCGGGTACGTTGGAAACTGTGAGCTTACAGAGCTTACACAGCCTTTAGACAAAGATGTGGAAGCAGAACTGAAACAAATCGTAAAAGACCTGCCTGATACAGAATTCGCAAAATATTTTGACGATAACAACAATTATGCAGGTTACGGAATCTATTCTTTCCAAATGAACGGACAGACATATTTTGCCTCCGAATATGATTTATACAACAGTATGCAAACATACGATGAGTATGGAAAGCCTATCGAGTCACAAGAAAAACTTCCATACTACAATGCTTCATACATCAAAACCCGAATCGAAGAAACAAACAAAGCTCTATTAGAAACTGACGGGAACGGAAGATTCACATCAGTAAAATTTGACGATGACAGCGTAGTGTATTCGCTAAATGTTGAAACTGTTACCGATGAAAAAGCTTACGAAGATGCGATGAACGAATATCGCTATAAAGTACAGCAATACGAAAAAACGATTGCTGATATTAACGCCAAAACATCCATCATTCAGCAGGAAGACAGAACTCTTGAATTGAGGCTAAAACAGCTTGATACCGAGCAAAATGCTCTATCAACAGAAATGGAAGCTGTTAAGAAAGTTATCAAAGACAACGTCGAGTCTACATTCAAGACATTCTCAGATTAATAAAAAAGGTTGGATTTTTAATCCAACCTTTTTTATTTCTACAAGTCTGTTCTTATTTCCTGTGTTTCAGTATTACTTATTTCCGTTTCTGTTTCATAATACTCTTGAGAAAGCTGTGTATCAGTAATATTTACATTTACCAGTTTTTTCAAAACCTCAATATAATCAAGACATTTTTTACCCTTAACACCGTGAGTCTGCATTACAATCTCACCGTTTGGAAGTAATTTTATTTTTAATTTTTTATCGCCCATTATTAAACTCCTTAATCTATATTAACAGTTAAAACAATCGTATTATCGTCAAGAACCTCTTCATCCTCAACTTCCATATTGTTATCTTTAAGCTTATCAATAATACTTAAATAAGCATCTTCCTGAACATTAAGCGCATACTCACTGCTTAAATCATTAAGTTTTTCTTCTGCATTATCAGTATCAAGACAAGTTACGGTTAAAAAGTAAGGTTTGTCATCAGCAGATTTTTCAAACGACAATGTATAACTGTCGACCTGACCTGTAATTTTTCCTTTTTCATAATCTTCGCCGAATTTAATATTAACAACACCATGTTCCTCAAGAGTCTTAACAAGTGTATCTTTATCCATAAACATGGTTTCAAAACTTTTTTCCATAAAGTGTTTTGCAGTAATAACCTGAACTTCTTCGCAGTTTTCATCCACCTCGGTTTTATCTGCCGCAGCTTTAGAAGCAAGCGACGCTGTTGCAGATGCAGCAATAACTGCTCCTATAGCCTGATAGAGTAACCAAGGTACTGCTATAACTGTACATGACATAATTTATTTCTCCTATATTTAATTATTACCATTTGAGCTTGTTCAAAAGGCTGACTTGAAACGGGACGTTTTTCTTGTAGTTAAACGAAATGTCAGCCGCCCCTTGTTGAAAAAATTAAAAGTCTAATGTTCTTCCGCCGCGGCTTGAAGATACGTTTTCAGAATCAACTTCTTTTGAGTAAGATTTAAGGTCAGAAGTTTTTGTAGCAGAAACCGCTCTAATATTAGCCCAAGCACGAAGAGAAAGAATTTGTTCTCTTTGAGTCATAGAAAGCGGAACTGTTGTCTGAATATTTCTTGCCAAATCTTCAAGCTGCAAAGGTCTGTTTTCAAAGAAAGCATCACAAAGAGCTGAAACAACAACCTGCTCTATTTCAGAACCAATAAAACCTTCTGTCATTTGAGCAAGCTGAGTACATAAATCTTTGATTCCGGAAACTTCGCTTGCAACTTCTTTATCTTTCAAACGTTTTTCAAGGTGAAGTTTAAAGATTTCTTTTCTTTCAGCAACAGTCGGTAAATCTACAAAGAATATTTCATCAAAACGACCTTTTCTCAAGAGTTCAGGAGGAAGGTTGCTAATATTATTTGCTGTTGCAATAACAAAAACCGGAGCTTCTTTTTCCTGCATCCATGTTAAGAACTGACCGAAGATTCTTGAAGAAACTCCGCTGTCACCGTTTGACCCGAGTCCGCTCAAACCTTTTTCAATCTCATCAATCCAAAGAATAGACGGAGCAACAGCCTCAGCAGTAGCAAGAGCTCTGCGCATATTTTCTTCAGAACTGCCGACAAGGCCAGAAAAAACTTTACCAAAATCGAGTTTAAGAAGCGGTAACTGCCAGATAGTACTCATAGCTTTTGCCGTCAAACTCTTACCGCAGCCGGGAACCCCGGTTACTAAAACACCTTTCGGGGCAGGAATACAGTATTTTTTAGCCTGTTCTGACCATGAGTTATTACGTTTAAGAAGCCATTTCTTAAGGTTATCCAAGCCGCCAATATCTTTGATTGAGTATTCGGATTTAATAAATTCCAGAATTCCTGTTTTTTTAATAACCTGAACTTTTTCTTCAAGAATAATCGGCAGGTCTTTCATATCAATAGAACCGTCATTCACCATTGCAAGAGCAAAAGCTGATTCTGCTTCCTGCAAAGTTAAGCCCAAGGCTGCTTTACAGAGTTTGTCTTTCTCATCTTCTGTTAATTCGGCTTTTACATTCTTATTCTGGGTAAGCATACTATCGAATTTAGATCTGATTTCTTTCAAAGTCGGAAGCGGAAAATCAAAGATGGTAATTTCTTTCTGCAAAGATTCAGGAATAATCAGCTCCGGAGACACGAAAAAGATTGTTTTTCTAACAGCTCCAAGTTTCAAATCAGGAATAATATCTCTGATTTTTCTTATAACATTATAATCAGGAGTTCTGTTTTTAACCCCGAAATTTACGTGGAAATCATAAAGTATAAATACAGAATCTTTATCGTGTTTTCTTACATACTCAAGCATTTTGCAAGGACAAGTTGTATCAGAAACAGCTTTTTTCGTAGTTTCATTATACAATCCTGCTGTCTGAGTCCAGGTAAATACTTCACGCGGATATTTAACAAGTTTTTCGCTTGTTACAATTGATTTAATATATTTTGTTACCCTGTCTTCTTCAAAAGAAGTAATATAGATAATCGGAAATCTTGCTCTGATAAGATTTGCTAAATTGTAATTGCTCATAAAACACCTCATTATAGTAATTACAACTAATATAGCATTATTTTAAAAAGGTTAAATCAATTTTTTAAACGATTTAGTTAGCCAAAAGATTTTATTTAGCAGTCAACCGAGCGCTCATCATTTTTAACCTCAGACAACGGAATTTCTCGAAGATTAACACAAATATACTCTCTAAATTTCATTGATTTTTCAACATTGAATTTCAAATACAAACAAACATCATCAACAGATTTAAATCCATTAACTTCTTCTCGTTTTTTAATTATACGCTTTGCAAGCGCTGTATTTATAAATGGTAATGTTTTAAGTTCTTCTATGTTAGCATTGTTTATATCTGTTTTATTTTCAACGATTGGTTTCGGAGTTACTGTTCTTTCTGGTTTTGGTGAGCGGGATATTTTAATCTTATAAGCAATATCCATCATTTTACAAGATTGAATAATAGAATCAAAAGTCGTTTCATCACTAAAATTCATACACAATACATCCCACACTTCTATTGATTCCAGATAATTATTCTTTTCTAACTTAATATCATTAAGGGTATAAATTGTAGCCTGTCTTGTAATTCTTGAATTTAATTCTTGTAAACAGAGATTTGTACAAGTTTTTAGTGTTATTGAACAATAACTATTGTTAAGCTCTAATCCTTTCCATATATTATTATAGGGTTTTAAATATTTTGCGGCTTTAGCTAAAGACTTTTGTCTTGTTTGTTTATACATAATTCTATGAATTATGTAACTTGCAAAAACAGCTATTGCAAATACAACTATAGTAAGAATTCCAATAATAGCAACTTGATTAATACCATTATGTGACAATAAAGCTATGTATCCACACCATATAAACATAAAAAATATGCAAATGAACGTTATTAATTTTTCAAAAAGAGAATAATTCATATTTCCAATTTACCTTACTATGTTTTTCAGATTTATTTTCTTTAAAATAGTATCAAAATCCCCCATTCCATTTATAAATACCTGACCGTTTTTTGAGATATTAACTTCTACTTTATTACGATACATAGTAAAAATCTCTTCGTCATAACAATTAGTCAAAAAATGATATCTTTGATTAGAAGAACCACACCACGGGCGGGAATAATCAACTTTATCAATTTCAAAAGGCCCGTCTATCAATAAATCAATGTTATCTATTAACCGTTGATTTTTGCTATCTTGTTTTAATTCCTCTAAATATCCGCCTGTAAAACAAAGCACACTTAAACCTGCCCGTTGAACTGCCTCTGCAATTACTCCGAGAGCCTCAGCCTGTTCAAAAGGTTCACCGCCAAGAAAAGTTACACCCTCAATATTTTTTTGATTAAGAATATCTTCAATAATATCATTTACTTCAAAAAGTACACCGCCCTTATGAGACCACGTGTGTACAGCCTGACAGCCTTTACAGTGATGAGAGCATCCCTGAACCCAGATACAGTATCTATTTCCCGGACCTTCTACTCTTGTATTTTTTAATATATTAAAAACCCGCAAGTGCATAAATTATATAAACCTTTCATTATTATTTAGCAGCACTTATTAATTAACTCCTCTTGAATCACTAATGCATACAATCTGCAATCATCCAGCAAACAGTCATAAGTTTTTTCGCCGTTATAGTTTGAACAAAATAAATTCCAGAGTTCTGGGTATTCAAAAGTATAACATTTAACAACTCTAAACATTCTGTAAGAGTCACTCTCTTTGGATGTTTTTTCTATACCAACAATAGTTTCACCGTCACGCCCCAGTTTTAGAGAACAATAATCATTGGAAACAGTTAAATTTTTCCAGACATCACTATATGGAGACAAGTATTTCTGAACATGTCGAAGCGCTTCTTTTCTGCGAGTTAAAGCCTCAGCCTTCATGAAACTTTTACGGAATATTCTGTCAATAACAAAATAAGTTAACAGAATCAACAGAATGAGAAAAATCATCCCGGGAACAAACCTTGCCAAACCCAACAAAATGAGACCACCCACGATATAGTAATATTTAAGCCTGTCTCCCGAATTCAGACGCCACGGGATTGATGCAAACAGACGAAACATTTAAACCTCTCTTCTAAACTACAAGTCTACTTCACGTTCATCATTATAATCAATTTCAGACACCTTGTCTATTTTCTCGGAAGTTGGCTGCGGAATATCTGTTTTTAAAACAGGCATTGTCGGATTATCTTCTTTATGTGGCTCACATATTGTAAAGGTCTCTATGTAATCAACATCAAACATCAAAGCAAGCTGAATAAGGTGCTCATATCTGGTTCTTTCTTCAAAAACATCAATAATTGCTCCCCAAAAATCAGGAGTTTTATATGAATTTTTGATTTTGCAAGTATAATACCCGTCAGCCTGAAACAGAGGTTTTTCTTTTATATAACAAATTTTAGACTTAGTATCTATTCTCACACTGCAAAAAGAATTCTCCAAATCTAAACCATCCGGCCCTATATAGCGTCTTTGTTCAACAATATGCATTTTACCGGCTTCTTGCAATATCTCATTGAGCTTTTGAGAACTTGTATATGCACCTGTGAATAAATAATAAAAATAAAAAATTATAGCTGTGATTATTGCAGAAAAATAAAACGCAACTTCAAACCCAACAGAACGAAAGAGAAGCATAAATATAAAAATAAATATATAAACAAATATTGTTTTTTTCATTTATAAATCCAAAGTACGTTCACTATTGCGTTGAATCTTCAAAGAACCCTTCATTTTATTGACACACACCTTAGGTTCAAGCTGTTTAGAAACATTTGGTTTTAACTTGACGAATAGCAAAAAATCCGCCACATTTTTAAATCCGCCAATTTCTTCACGTTTTTTAATAATTTTTTTAGCAATAACAATACTAATCCCCGGAAGAGCTGTAAGTTCCGCCTCTGAGCAGTTATTTATATCAATTTGCGCAACTGTTTCCCCATTTACCACAGTAGGTTTAACAGGTTTCGGCAATTGCGGAGTAATAATATCCTCATAAAGTGATACCTGAAATCTGTTACAATCTTCCAAAAGTCCTTCGTAAGACTTATTATGTGAAAAATTTACGCAAAACAGATTCCATAACTCATTACTATCAAATACTTGAGATGCCGTTATTCTAAAAGTTCTATACGGCAAATACGGATCAGTCTTTTTCTCTGTTCCAACAATCGTTTTCCCGTCAAGTTTTAGTTTTAAAGAACAATATTTGTTAGAAAGAGTCAGATTTTTCCAAATATCTTTATAAGGAAGCAAAAATACTCTTGCCCTCAATAAAGCTTCTTTTCTTCTTCTTTGAGCCCCCTGATCTTTTTGTTTTTTTTGTAACTGTCTGTAAGCAAAAATTCCAACCGGAATCAAAACAACACCAACAATAGGATTCAACAAAAAAGCAATGACAATAAATACTACAATACCTGTAAGAAGCGGATCCTGAAAGGTGTTAGGCAAATTGTCATACGTATCATCCCACATATCACTATCGTCCCAAAACCTATGATTCCGCCTATAGCGACGCGAAGAGCCTCTAATACCACCTAACGCAATTGCAAGTATTAAGAAAATCAATTCCATTCGTTTTAAACTTTTCCTACAAACTTAATATCGTAGTCACAAACAAGCTCTTCATTTGCTAACACTGTAATATTAGATACAAATTCAGATAAAATAACAAAAATCATGTGTCTTAAATCCATTGGCACAGCAAGAATTGGTGTATCCAGTTTCTTAGACTTTGCTAATTTATTTATGTTACCGGCAATTTTATGAACATCTGCTGCATCAATTCTGATAATAGATTCACCTTCATCCTCATCAAAGAATCCTGAAACCATCTCAGCTGTCTCATCAGAAAATTCCATTACCTTGAGTTCACCGTCCTGTACCAAATCTTTTATGATAAGTTTTGAAAAAGCAAGACGCACTTTATCTAACAAATCTTCTTTTGTAGGTTCATTAGCATAATCATTAATCTTTTCAAATAAATAAACAATATTCTTAACTGAAACTTTTTCTCTAATTAAGCAGGTAAGAAGATACTTCAAATCTGCAGCAGTCAGAAAATCAGGTATAATATTATCTACCAAGAAAGAATTTTTCTCAAGAACAATTTCAACATACTTGTTAACATCGTTGTAATCCATAATATCCGAAACTTCTTTGATAGAAATATATTCAATCGCTTTTGCAATATATTCGGATGCACTTAACCCTCTTACCCAGAAATCTCTAACTCTGTCGCGAGGAATCCAAACAAGCTTTCTTCCGGTAATTTCATCTGTTATAACAAAATCTTCTTCGGTAACTTTATACCCTTTTATTTCGTCTTTATAAAATACAACATGTTCAGGAAAAACCATTGTACGGAAAACTTCCACATCATGAATCTTTATACTGAACTCATTAGAATTTAGTTCATCACTGCTGTGAAAATGAATATGCGGAATTACATAACCTAATCTATCTGTCAAATCTTGTCTAACCTTTACAGTTTGAGCAAGAAGATTATCACTGTAATCCAATGAAACCAGCTCAAGAATTTCTTCTGAAAGGTTAACTGTAAATTTTTCCTCCTTAATAGAAGAATACATACTGTCAGGTGAAATCTCATTTACAAGAGCTTGCTTTAAAGCATCTAACTGTCTTAATTCATCAGACATCTGATTATTTAATCTGTTCTTATCATCTATAGATAAATTATCGCTCTCAAGTTGAGACTTAATTCTCTTGATTCTTTCCTTCTGATTAGTAATCTTTAACTGAATTTCTTTACAAGATTCATAAGGGCTTGTAGGAGCAGCAAGCATTTTTTCCATACGATATTTGAAATTAGTGATATTCACAATATCATCCAAATCAGTCTTATCTTCTTCCTGCTTTTCACGCATAAAAATACAGTTGAAATCAATTGACTTTTCAGTCTCAATTTCATGCATGGTATATAAATCCCAACCCTCATCAGACATTTGATTAAGCAAATCTTCCAACGCCTGCTTATCATCTGTAGGAACTGATTTAATTACATACTGCATTTTCTTGCTGTACATTCTATTCCTCCTCTGCACGAATAATCTTATATATCATATTATTATGAAGCGGTTTATCTTTCGCTATATCAAACGCTTCGTCACAATATTTTTGAGCGATTTTTGTTTTCTCAGGGTCATTTGAATAGATTGTATATAAGACATCCCCTTCATTTACCCCTTCACCGCTCTTCTTATTCAAAAATACACCTACACTGTAATCAATCGGATCGATTTTTCTGTCTCTTCCCGCACCCAAAATTTTACAAGCATAAGCGATTTTATAAGCATCAATATTATGAACATAACCGCTCTTTTTAGCTTCACATTCCACTTTGTACTCAGGAAGGTCAAACAAATCATAGTTATCAACGATTTCAGGATTTCCACCCTGAGAAGCAATAAGTTCCTTGAATTTTTCAAGCGCTTTACCTTCATGAACAAGTTCTTTCAAATAAGCCTTCGCTGCATTTCTGTCATGGTAAATACCCAGCTGAACCAATGCGATTGAAGCAAAAGAATAAGTTAATTCAGCAACATCACCTTCAGTAATATTTCCCTTCAAGAACTCAATTGATTCAATGATTTCAAGCGAATTTCCAACCGCTCTCCCAAGAGGTTCTTCCATCGATGTAATAACAGCAGTAATTGATTTGTTTAAAATCTTACCGATATTAACCATCAATTTGGAAAGCTCTACAGCATCCTCAGGTGTTTTCATAAAAGCACCCGAACCATATTTAACATCAAGAACAATATTCTTAGCTCCTGAGGCAATCTTCTTTGATACAACAGAAGAGGCAATCAAAGGCATACTGTCAACAGTTGCGGTAACATCGCGAAGCGCATATAGTTTCCCGTCAGCAGGAGTTAAATTCTGTGTCTGGGAAGCAATCGCAACATTAATTTTCTTAACCTGAGCAATCAATTCTTCAATAGTTAATTTTGTATTAAAATTCGGAATTGATTCCAGTTTATCAATTGTTCCGCCTGTGTGCCCAAGCCCCTTGCCTGATAATTTTGCAACAGGAACTCCCGCTGCTGCAAGAAGCGGAATCAAAGTAATAGTGACCTTATCACCAACACCGCCGGTTGAATGTTTATCGACTATAGAATCTGTTAAGTCTCCAAAATCAATAACTTCACCCGATTTAATCATAGCTTCGGTTAAATATGCAGTTTCTTCTTCTGTCAAACCTTTAAAATAAACCGCCATCAACCATGCTGAAATCTGGTAATCAGGAGCAGTTTCATCCATCAAAGAATCAATCAAAAAATTAATTTCTTCTTTTGATAAAACCTGTCCCTGTTTTTTCTTTTCAATAAGGTCAACTATTCTCATATATTACTTTGCACCTTTCAATTTATTGATTACCATATCGGAAATATCAAGACCGCCGACAAAAACACCTCTTTGATCCATAACTGCATCAAGTTTCTGCTCAACCATTACAGCTTTTGCAGCATCTTTGATTTTGTCATAAACTTCTTTTTCACGTTTTGTTTTCAAAGCTACATAAGCAGCTTCTTTTGCCTTAAATTCAGCAGCAGTTTTTTCTTCAAAAGACTGTTTCTTCAAAGGTGTATCAAGAGCCTTATATTCTTTTTCTTTATCTACTAAATATTGCTGCATTTCCAAGCCTTTAGCATCAACCTCTTTAGTAGCTTTTTTAGCGTAATCGTAGTTATCAATTACTTTAGCGTAATCAATATAACCCACACCTGAAGCATTCGCTAAACCTGTCACAGCTATAATAGCAAGTGCTGTTAAAGCAAGTTTTAAATTTTTCATAATATAAACCTCCTAAATTTTAATTTTAATACATCATGTCACCGGCACCGAAAGTGAAGTAACCGTTACGCGAACCGTTCGGGCCGGGATTTGTAAGCGGGAAGCCGTAGTCGATTGATAATGGGCCTACACCAGGAATTGTAATCTTCAAACCAACACCGGCAGTAATTGCGTGAATTGGTCTTTCATACAAAGTACTTGAAATTGTAGGATTAAATACTTTACCTGCATCAACCCAGAAAGTCATTCTCAAATTGTGTAAGAAATTAACCTT
Organism: Candidatus Gastranaerophilales bacterium; assembly: GCA_023662705.1. Classification (GTDB taxonomy): domain Bacteria; phylum Cyanobacteriota; class Vampirovibrionia; order Gastranaerophilales; family Gastranaerophilaceae; genus CAG-196. The sequence continues at coordinate 20,186 of JAMPIM010000008.1, forward strand.
GAATCTGTCAACAAAAGGAAGCGGAGTAGCCAATTCAGCAGAACCCATAATAAATGAAGTACCTGTACCTACACCATTAACTTTGTAACCTCTGACAGTATAAGGACCGCCCAATCTGTATGCCATAATTTCAGGCATATTGTCTCCATGAACTTTCAAACCACCGCGGCCTGTAAATGTCAATGAAGATTTTTTACCTACAGGAACATATCTTTTAGCCATACCTAACAATCGGCCGTTTGTTTTTCCGAAACCGTCAAGCCCGAATGCTTCTTCAAATCTTGCAGAAACAAGAGAACCATTACGAGGATTAACTGCGGAGTCTCTTGAATCGTAAGCAATACCCGGTGCAAGTCTTAAGAACAAACCGCCCTCAAGCTGTTTAGCCCTGTCTGCGATATTTAATCCGTATTTATTATAAAGATTTGTTATGTTATTAGCATCACCTTCTGAAAGATGAATATGTTCAATCCCTGTAGTGAAGGTGGTTGACAAGTGAGGATTGATTCTCATTCTATGCGCAACAGTACTTTCAATACCGATTCTGCGCTCAATTGCAAGCGGAATCTGATAACTTCCCAAATCTCTATAGTAGATTTTACTCATCAAAGAATTATCTGCGTTAAGAAAATGAGGTTCAAAGAAACTCAATTCAGCCTGATAGTTCATGTGAGACTTAATAGAAGAGTCACTCATTAAAATACCGGAGCCGACCAAACCTGTCAAAGAAACTCTCTGGTTCATGCCGCGGAAGTTGTTATCGGAAATACCTACCGAACCAAAAGCACCTGTAGCCGAATCCAAACCGCCGCCTAATGATATTGCAGCAGTTCTTTGTTCTTTTAATTCAATTGTAATATCAAATTTATCAGGATTATCTTGAGAAACTTCGATTGTACGGTTAACATCTTTAAACGCCTGAGTCGAATACAATCTAACTAAATCCTGTTTAATAATATTTTCATTATAAACAGTATCAGGCTCAGTCATGATATTACGTTCAACAACATATTCTTTTGTTTTTTCATTACCCGAAATCAGAATTTTGTTGATCTTTCCTTCTGTAATACTAAGGTTCAAAGTTCCGTCAGGATCATCATAAATTGAATCGATTTTTGATAATATATATCCCTTAGAATAGTAGCAAGCATTAATCTTTTCCATCGCGGCATTAATGTCTGTTATGTTTTGGGGTTTGCCTTTTAAAGGAAGCAAATAACGCATCAACTCATCAGAAGACACAACAGTATTACCTTCAATAGTAAAATCCGTTACAGGAACGTTTTCTTCAAGAATAATTTTCAAAGAAATCGTACCATTAGAGTTCTTAACAGGAATTGCCTTCATCCTTTCGGTAAAATAACCGAGCTTATAAATAGTCTTCAAATCCTGCTGCATTAAGTCTTTGTCATACAAATCACCTTTTTGCAGAGACATTTTTTTCAAGATAAATTCGGGCTTAATAATATTTGCCCCAAGAATCTCGATATCATTGATGTAAGCGGTATTTGTTTCAAAAGCATGTTCTTCTTCCAAAGGAGCTTCCATCATCTCTTTATCGGTCATTTCTTCCACAGCAAAAGATGCAGGAATGCCTACCATTCCTAAAGCAAACATTAATATTATAAAATTTTTATATATTTTAAACAGACTTTGCAACTATCCACTCCAAAGTGTATAACTGAATTGTATCATAAATATTCATTTTATTCCATTGTACAAAAAAATTTTTTAAACTCATTCTACGTAACATTTCTTAACAAAAAAGTCAATTTTTTTAAAAAAAGTAACTTTATTAGTTTAGAGGATATTTCTATGGGCTTAATGAACTGGATAAACAAAGCTATAGACACAGTAACCACAACCGTCAAGGAGTTTGTGGCACCTCAAAGCACGTCTTCTGTTTCAACAGCTCAAAAAACTAAAGAAACAGTGCCGATGGTAAGTAAGGAAACTCAAGAGGCACAAAAAAATGAAGATTCGGTAGAAATTAAAAACAAAACAAAAACAAGAGATTCTGCATACAAATTAATTGAAGAAATATGCGTTAAATACGATATTGACATGGAAGAAGCAAAAAAATATAACTTCCTTGAATCAATAACAGGTTTCTCATCAGAAGAACTTGCTACAAAAACAAAAGATGATTTAGCTCCGTTTATGGAAGCATTGAAGAAAACTCTAAGCAATCGTCAATGGACATTCTGGAAATCAAACAGCGGCGAAGAGAATCTTAAAAAAATTGCAAAAAGTGCAAACGATAATTATATCGACTCAGTAACCGGAAGAGGGTTCTGGGGCAATTTATTCAGAAGCAACAAAGATGTATCTGAAAAATTAAAAAAAGCCGGCTACAATGAAGTAAATGAAGCTAATGTGAAAGCTTATTTCCAAAGCTTAATTAGCGATGCAGTTGCAAGCGGTGATAAAAACAAAATTGAAGATGCCTATAAAGATGCTTTCAAAACATTCGGGGACTTGTTAAAAGATACCCAAGATCCGCAGCAAAGAGCAGTTTTGACAGCTGCTATTTCAGAATTAAAAGCAAGCGTAAGAAATACAGCAGCAAGATTAAGTATCACCAGCTGTCAAAACGATAAAAAATCTCAAATGTTTGTTGCAAAAGCCATCAACACAAACTATAGAGCAATGACCTGTTCTAAAGATGCATTAGGTAATCGTACCAGTGAAGAAGACAATCTTGAAATAGCTCAAACAGCATTCCAATATATGTCAGAAGAAGACTCAATTGCAGCATTAGACGAAACCAAATCTTATATTAAATCATTAGAAACTAAAATTCAAAACGGTGAAACTCTGACCGAAGAAGAACAAATTTTCTATGACAGCGTAAGATTCTCACAATATGCAGGGGCTATAGTTGGTGCTTCTTGCAATGTTAATTACGCAAGTCCTGATAATGTTCTCGGAAAAATCGATACCGATACAGCTGAATTGGGTATTCAAGAAAGAGTCTACCAAACAGCTTCTGCATACGTAGAATCTCATCAGGATTCATTACCAATCACAACGCAACAGTTTACGCAAAAAGTAAACAATGCAACAAATGGTAACTATTCTACCGTTATAGCAAACAGCACAGCCTCAAATGTTTACACTGTTGCATCAGCAAAAACCACATCAAGTCAAAATACAAAAACCCAAAATAATACTACAACTCAGAATTCACAAAATACTACAGTCAGCGCGGCTGTTCAAACTCAAACAACTCCGCAAGTCCAAATTGATACACAAAGTAGTTCTCAAACAGAATTTACAATCGCACAAACAAATCAAACCGACGGCACTACTGCGCCGCCTAAAACCGACACGGTTCAAACACGCAGTGAACAGAAGAAAGTTTCTCACACAGATAATCCAAAAGCAGCAACTGCTGCTCCCGAAAGAGTTTCAACAGGGGTTATCAGTCGTGACAATGCAATCAAAGGCGGAGTCAAAGCTGTTAAACAATATGCAAAAGACAACAATCTTAATACATTAGACCTTGCAATTGATTCTCTTAACTCAAGTTTTGCGAGCAGTTCTACAAGAAAATGGGCTCTTGCACAATTTGAAGCAGCAAGTAACTCTGAACAGGTGTTAAACTTCCATAAAATCACCCACAGCTCAAGTGCTCTTGCGGCTGCACAAACAATGGACGACAAAACAAGAAGTCAACTGAATACATTCAGAAGCTACTATATCAAAGAAGCTGTTGAAAATCTTGATGAAACTTCTATAGCCTAAGCTTCTTCCGTTGTTTCAAGTTGTTTTTTGTAAGAACAAGTTCTGCTTGAACAGCTTTCAAATGTGCCGTTTTTAGTAATGCGTTTTACAAGCAGTTCGCCGCATTCAGGACATTTGTCACCTGTAGGCTCATCCCAGAGTGCAAAAGAGCAATCAGGGTATTTATTACATCCAAAGAAAATCTTACCTGATTTTGATTTCTTTTCAATAATCTCACCTTCTCCGCACTTAGGGCATTTTACACCCGTTGAGCGAATATATTTTTTACGGTTTTTGCATTCTACGCATTCAAGGTATTTGCCATACGGGCCTGTTTTCATGACCATATCACCCTGACATTTTTCGCATTTCTCTTCAACTACCTTGGGTTGGTTTTCTCCTGATTCATTATCAGAATCCAATTCGTTCAAGTAATTAATAGAAATAGTCGTTTTACACTCAGGATAACCTGAACATCCCAAAAACTGATTACCGGTACGACTTGTTCTCACAAGCATTTTCTTACCGCAGTTCGGACAAAGTTTATCGCTTTCTATAACAACCCTCTCAGCCGTCTTCATAACCGCGTTAACTTCTTCCATAAACGGAGTATAGAAGTCTTTTAGAACTACATTCCAAATTAATTTCTTTTCCGCAATCTGGTCGAGTTTTGCTTCCATGCCTGCAGTGAATTTGTAATCCATAATATCCGCGAACTGGCTCACAAGCTGTTTACATACTGTTCTTCCCAACAATGTCGGATGCAAAGCCTTATCACGTTTCTCAACATACTTTCGGGTCTGAATAACAGTAATAATCGTCGCATAAGTAGACGGACGACCAATTCCGTGTTCTTCCAAAGCTTTAACAAGAGAGGCCTCATTATATCTTGGAGGCGGCTGTGTAAAGTGCTGCTTAGGTTCAACCTTCTGACACTTAACCTTATCTCCCTGTTCCAAATCAGGAATCTTTGCTTCTGCTTCCTGCTCTTCTTCATCAGCATCGTTATAAACCTTCAAGAAACCGTCAAACATAACTTTGCTTGTACCTGCTCTTAAAGTATAATCTCCTGCCGTAATCTCAACAGTTTTATTTGCAACATCCGCAGGTGCCATCTGGGATGACATGAATTTTTCCCAAATAAGTTTATATAGCTTGTATTGGTCGTTATCCAAATATTGTTTAATACTTTCAGGTGTTTTATCAGGATAAGAAGGTCTGATAGCTTCGTGAGCATCCTGAACATTTTGCTTGCCTTTTACATAGTTATTAGCTGTAGAAGGATAGTATTTTTCACCGTAATTAGCAGTAATAAAGTCCTTCGCCATAGCTTGAGCATCGTCAGAAACACGAACAGAGTCCGTTCTCATATAGGTAATCAAACCGACAGGGTTACCGTCAATTTCCATACCTTCATAAAGTTTCTGCGCAACCTGCATTGTTTTTTGAACTCCGAACCCGAGTTTTGAACTCGCTGCACGCTGTAGTGTTGAAGTAATAAACGGTGCAGTAGGTTTGCGTTTGGTTGTCTTTTTAGTAACCTTGGTTACATCAAAATCTTCAGGATAATTCTTAAGAAAATCAACAATCTTTTGAGCTTCTTCAGCATTCGGAATATTCTTATCAACAGCTTTACCCTTGATTTTAGAAAGTTCTGCTTCAAAAGATTTATCACCCTTAGCCAATATAGCATGGATTGACCAGTATTCCTGTGGAACAAATGCTTCTATCTCTTCTTCTCTTTCGCAAATCATACGAAGAGCTACAGATTGAACCCTTCCCGCAGAAAGGTTTCTGTTACCAATCTGTTTCCATAAAACAGGCGATAATTTAAAACCTACAAGTTTATCCAAAATCTGTCTTGTCTGCTGCGCCTGAACCATATCCATATCAATAGGACGCGGGTTCTCAACAGAATGCTTAACCGCTTTCGGTGTAATTTCGTTAAACACAATACGATAAATCTTATCATCAGGCACCTTAAGAACTTGTCTTACGTGCCACGCAATAGCTTCTCCCTCGCGGTCAGGGTCGGCTGCGAGATAGATTTTGTCGCTATGTTTAGCTAAATCATTTAATTTAGTTACAACTTTTTGCTTGCCTTGAATAATTTCAAACTTCGGTTCAAAATTATTGTTTACATCAAAGCCAAGATTATCCGTTTTAGGGTCTTTTAGAGGCAAATTTCTAATATGCCCGAAACTCGCTTCAATCTGAAAACCATCACCTAAGATTTTCTTAATGGTTTTCGATTTAGCAGGAGACTCGACTATTACGAGTGCTTTTTCTTTCTTACTTTTCTTTTCGGCAACGGTCATGATTTTTTATACCTATCTCCCTCTGATTGTTCTATTAAACCGCTTAATTCCATTTCTGTCAAACAGATTAAAAGCTTCTCCGTATCCATTTGCGTTGCGGCTTGTATCTCATCAAACCCTTTCGGCTCAACTCCTATTATATCAAAAATAATTTTTTGGGTTTCATTCATAAGTTGTTCTTTTTTGGATTGAATTTGGAGTTCCCAGCCTAATGCATTAAGAATATCCTCTCCCTTTGTAACCATGGTTGCGCCGTCTTTTAAAAGTTTATAAATACCTTCCGTATTAACATTATTAATTGCTCCCGGAACACACATAAGCTCACGACCTTGCTCCAGAGTTAAATTAGCACTGATTAAAGCTCCGCTCTTGAGTGCAGCTTCCGCAACAACCGTACCGTAAGACAAACCTGTTACGATTCTGTTTCGCTGCGGAAATCTGAATTTTATAGGTTCGAATGTCGGATAATATTCACTCACAACAGCACCATTGCCGTCTTCAATTTTCTCATAAAGCCACTTATTCCCTCTTGGATAAGTAAAATCAAACCCGCTTGCAATAACCCCAATAGTTCTAAGATTATTCTCAATCGCCGCCTGATGTGAAACCGCATCAATTCCCGCTGCAAGACCTGATACAATACAAATATCAGTATTTGATAAATCAGAAATAATTTTCTTAACAGAATCTTTACCTGCAAAACTCGCTTTTCTTGAACCTACAAAAGCTACCGTCTTATCAAGATTACAGCTGAACAAATCACCTTTATAAAACAATGTCATCGGAGCATCAGAGATTTGCCTCAGCATATAAGGATATCTGTCATCCTCATAAGTCAAAATTTTTATTCCGCGGGATAAAACATCCTCAAGAGTTTTATCCGGATTTACCCCTTTTTTCTTTTCAATAAAGTTTTCTGCTCGTCTTATACTCAAGCCTTCAATTTGTTTCAAATCTGAAAGGTTTGAGTTAAAAGCTGTTTCTATATCGCCAAAATAGTTATAAAGACGTCTTATAAAAGCTGCGTCAAGCTGTTCGATAGAAGAAAAAGCTGTCCAGTATTTTGTGTTCATTGTTTGATTGTAACATGAAAAAACGCGGGACGGTTTTGAAAACCGTCCCGCGTAAAAAAACTTAACTAATCTTTAATAACAATCAGGTTTTTAACAATCTTCATTTTACAAGTAGGAAAAACTACTTCTGCAAGCCCGTCAGCAATACTAATAATGCTTCCTGCTCTTAATGTTACATCTTCTCCTTTGTATTGGAAAGTATAATCGTCTTGTCTGTCTGATCTGATTGTAATTTTGTTATCCATAAGTTCATCCTTTTTTAAGCACAAAACGGCAAGGGTATCCCTTGCCGTTTTGAAATAATAATTAATCGAATACGTAGTTAATGATAGCAGCTTCTCTAGCTCTTTTGATAGCTTTAGCAATCATTCTCTGGTGTTCAGCACAGTTTCCTGTAACACGTCTTGGAATAATTTTTCCTGCTTCAGTTAAGTATCTTTTCAACTTAGCTGCATCTTTGTAATCGATATGGTCAACGTGATCTGCACAGAATGAGCAAGTCTTACGTTTTTTTCTATCGTTCATATCTTGTTTTGCCATTGTTTTTATTGCCTTTCTAGCCTTTTACTAAGTAAGTTGGGCTTTCAGCCCAACATCATCCTAAAACGGAATCTCGTCTTCGCCAATCAACTCATCGGCAAATTCATCTTGTGAAAATTTAACGATATCAGAATTTGATGATGAAGCAGAAGCTGCTACAGGAGCACCTGCACCCATCATTTCAATTGTGTTAGCATCAATTTCGAAGATTCTTCTTTCAGCACCGCTGTCATTTTTAACAGTTGTAATCTGAAGTCTGCCTTCCACAAGAACTCTGTCATCTTTTGAAATAGCTGAGACGACTTCGTCAAGAGCTGCTCTGCGAGCAATAACTCTTAACAACATTTCTTCACGTTCACCAATATTTAGAACAAATGAAGAAACAGGAACATTGTTCTGTGTGAATCTTTTTTCAGGAGCTCTGAATACAGAGCCTGTTACAACGGCTTTAGCCAACGCCATGGTGCTACCTCTTTCTTTCTATTTAACCTATACTGCTTGAGCTTTTTTAGAAACTTCCATAAACATAAATCTCAAAACATTGTCATTAAGTTTAAGGTTTCTTTTGAACTCAACAATTGATTCAGCAGGTGTAGAAAGAATCATATTTGTAAAGAATCCGTCTCTGTAACCTTGTACATCATAAGCCAATTTTTTACGACCCATTTTATCTACAGATGAAACAGAACCGTTATATGACTTGATTTCTTCTGAAATTTTTTCAACAGCCTTGTCTAATTCTTCTGAATCAAGACTAGGTTTGAAAACTACTAGTAATTCATAATTTTTCATAATTGTATTTCTCCTTATGAACACCATGTTATCATGTACAGTGTTAAAAGCAAGTAGGGGTAAATGCAAGTTTAGGTTCACAAGTATGAACTACTCATTTAATAAAATCATTTATTATACATTTGGAGGTAAAAATGTACAATAAATACTTATTAAATGCTAACAAACTATTGCACGAATTATGCATTGAAAAAGAAGGAATCAGCTTAGAAGAATTCGTCAAAAAATACAAATTCCCGAAAAAGATTATAAATCAATCTAAAAAGAATAATACAGACTGGTATATAATCGATTTAATGAAAATTTTAGAGATATTAAGAATCAAAACTTATGACTATATGGTAATGTTAGAAGAAAAACTGGAACAAGAAGGTATTACTTTCTGATAGTGCTTCTCTCTAATGCTCTCACAAATTTTGTCGGCAAATTCTCTTTCGGGTTAATTGAACCAACTAAAATTGTCTTACAGCCAAGCTTTTTGCCTGCAAGAATATCTGTCAATGGTCTATCTCCAACCATAACCGCATTTTCAGGAGAAATTCCGACTTCTTCAAGATACTGCGCCATAACTTTTGGATTAGGTTTGGCTGCTTTCCCTATAACCCTGCAAGGAGCCAGTTTCGATGCATTTTCAATATAAGTTTCGCTATTATTGTTTGAAATAATAGCAACTTCAAAATCCTTTATAAAAGTATTGAACCATTCAACTGTTTCAGGTAAAAAATTTGCAGCCTTAGAAACCATGACAGTAGAATCAAGGTCAAACATAATACATTTGATGCCTTGTTGTTTTAATTCTTCAAAATTTATTTCATATACATTGTTTAAATTATAATCCGGTTTTAAAAACATTTTTCCTTAATCTCCGCAAGCACATTTATGGACTTCGTTCACTCCGCCTTTAATACCTATTGTACGAGCCATTGCATACTGATATTCAACAGGCGCTTTAGCAAATTTTACCCACAAATCATCATTTGTATTTGCAAGTTCTAATTCTTCGCCCTTCAAGGTCTTGATTTCGGTTACTTGAGTAATGAATTTTTCGGAAGGTGAAATTATTTCGATATCTTCATTTTTAAAGAATTTATTCTTAATCTTGATTCGATACCAATCCTCGTCTTTTTCACATATTTCACACAAGAAATCCGCACCCGCTAAACCTTTTGAAATATCATAGCTGTACCCGTCTTTCGGATAGCCTTCGCCTAAATAAAAACCTGTTGTGTAACCGCGGTTTCCAACTTTTAAAAGTTCTTCAAAATAAGGCTGCATATCAGCATTCGGATTTTGAATAACTGTGTCAATAGCTTCTCTATAAGCTTTTGCAACTGCTGAAACATAATAAAGGCTCTTGGTCCTGCCTTCAACCTTAAAGGAATCAATACCTGCATCAATCATATCTTTCAAATGTTTAACCAGACACAAGTCTTTTGTTGAAAGAATATGAGTACCTCTTTCATCCTGAACAATTTCCTGATACTCCCCGGGGCGGGTTTCTTCAAGTAGTTTATAGCTCCAGCGGCAAGGCTGAGAACAGTTGCCTGAATTAGCTTTGCGTTCTCCGTTTGTCATATAATCACTCAAAAGACAGCGTCCTGAGAATGATACGCACTGAGCACCGTGGATAAAGCATTCCAGTTCCATATCAGGCACTTTTTGTTTAATTTCAGCAACATCTTTTATAGGAAGCTCACGCGCTAATATGGCACGTGTAGCGCCCATATCCTGCCAAAAACGAACTGCTTCATAATTAAGGATATTAGCCTGAGTTGATACGTGAATATCTGTTTTAGGCATATATTTCTGCACTAATCTCATAATCCCAACATCAGATATAATCAAAGCGTCAGGAGATGTTTGCGTAATCTTTTCCATAGCTGCTTCTAGCAGTTTAATATCGTTATTAAATGCGAAAATATTGAGGGTCAAATAAGCTTTTGCACCCATTTCGTGCGCTGTATCAATTGCTTCCTTAAGGTTTTCCAGAGTAATTAATTCACCCTTTCTCATAGCCCTTAAGCTAAAATCCACAACGCCCAGATATACAGCATCTGCGCCGTATTTAATCGCATATTTTAGTTTTTCCACATTGCCCGCAGGCATTAATAATTCAGGTTTAATCATGCCCTGATTGTATCACAAATAAATCTCAATCTCAAAACTACGCTGCCAAGGATAGAAATATTTAATATTTCTACATCTCAATTTTTCTTCATAAGGTTTCATCAAATCTTCAAGCGGCGGGGTTTGACCGTTTACTCTGATATTTGCCTGATAAGCCCAGTCATCGAGAAAACGAATTGCTTGGAGTCGTTTAAAAGCGTCTTGATTGTATTGTGCGGCTTGAAATTTTACTTTTACAGTGGCAAGGACTGTCCCTAATGTGTTTGCAGATGTATTCCAACCTGCGTAACCATAGAAACACTCATCAAGTTGCGGCAAAAGTTGTTCCACAAAATTATTATCAGCTCCGTTTGCATAACGAACATCTGCGATTGCGTAAGATTTTGAAGGCGGGGTAAATGTTTTATTATAAGGTTGTGTTTCCCAGCCCATCACATATTCACCTTGTTTTTCGACAAAGTTATTAACTATAAGGATTAAGTCAGCTTCGTCTCTAGCAAAAACTCTTGTAAATCCGCCAAGTTCAAGCTGACCTTCAACAGATTTTTCAATCGACACATCTTCATAGTTAGAAATTTTGTCTTTATGTTCGGGCTCTGTAAACTCAACAAAGACTTTGATCTCTTTTTTAATTGCACGCGCAAGAAGGGTTAAAGGGATTTCATCAGCCCCGGTTTTTGTTTTTCCGCCCAGTTTTTCAAGTTCACGAGCTTCATTGACATTGAAACCGCGCACTGCACAATCATCTTTTGAAAATATAAGGGTTTCAAAATCCCAGTTGAGGTAAGATTTGTTGATTTCATAATTTCGACGGCGGGTTGCAAGGTAGTCGTCTAAAATCTCCTGCGGAACATCGGTTTCTCCTCCGTCGTTAAACGAATAAGCAAAGATTTTTTCACCCCACTCAGACCAGTATTCCTTTTCTTCTTCGTTATAATTATTGTTTGAAATACGCATTATACTTGAAAAAGCATAAACCTTTTTCCCATCTAAAAGAGGTTTTAATTGGTTCAAACGTACCTTAATTTCATCTAAACTGTCAGGAGAACGGCGAGAAGGAATTAACCCTCCATAAGCAAGTGTATCAAGAGAAAGCACCATTGCATCACATTCAGACAATGTCTTCATCCAGTCCAAAATCTCGTCAACTCTTGCAGGTTTTGTCAAATCTCCAAGATACTCTCTTGGAGGAAGCAAAAGTTCTATCGTCTCATCAATAGCCGCAATGTCTTTTGGCAAAGTATAACAGACAGGTCGGTTATCTATCGGTATAAAGCATATTCTCATAAACTTATTTTAACATACTTATTAAGATTTGTAACAAAATATATACAATAATGCAATTTTATATATCCAAAATACTTTATTAATATATAAGACACACATCACACAACCTTTCATACAACCTACACACTAACCTTCTACACATGAGGAATTAACGAAAAAGATTCCAAACCTTTCTTCTAGAAAGGTTTTTTTTTGCACAAAAAAAGGGCGGGATTTTTAATCCCGCCCTTTTAAATTTATTCTTCAACTTTTTCCTCTACACCCGAATCAACTTTACCCAATATCTGCGGTAATTCGATTCCTGCCTGCGCTGCTAAATCGTGCATTGCAGGGAGTGATTTAATCAAATCTTTCATAAAATTCATTGTTGTTGAACCGTTTGGAGAACCTGCTCCGCCATCCCAAACAGTAATTTTATCAAATTTGATATTCTTAATAGCTTCAACCTGTTTAGCAACAAGAGCATCCAGTTTTTCAATCATTAAGAAGCTTGTAGCGATTTCAGGTCTGTTATTACTGATTTTAACCAAATCTTCATAACCTTTAGCTTTTGCTTCCAATACAGCTCTAACACCTTCTGCTTCTGCGAAATATTTAGCCTTAATAGCTTCTGCCTGACCTTCTGCAATACGTTTAAGTCTTTCTGCTTCCGCATCTGCCTGAACCTGTATTTTAAGTTTTTCAACTTCTTGTCTTGCAAGTTCTTCTTTCTTAAGTTTTGCTTCTTCCTGTTCTTTTTGAGCAAGTAAAACGTCACGCTGTGCATTAGCTTTTGCAACTTCACCTTCTCTGAATGAGTCTGCCTGTTTTACTGCAAGAGTTGCGTTGTATTCAGCAATATTAGCTTTTGAAATGTTTTCACCCTCAACAGCCTGAGCTTCCAAATTAGCAGTCTGAATACGCTGTTCTTTTTCTGCATTGGTTCTACCGATTGAAGTTTGAGCAGTTTGTTCTGCAACCTGAACTTCTTTATCTTTATTAGCCATTGCTTCGCCGACAGCACCAAGTTTTTCTTGTTGAGCAACTTCAACTTTTGCTTTGTTGATAGCTTCTGCTGCCGCTTTTTTACCGATTGCATCGATATAGCCTGATTCATCCGTAATATCCTTAATGTTTACGTTGATAATTTCAAGCCCGATTTTATTAAGTTCTGTATTTACGTTTGCGTTAATCTGTTCCAAGAATTTTTCTCTATCCTGGTTGATTTCTTCAATAGTCAAAGTTGCGATTGCAAGACGTAATTGACCAAGAATAATATCGCTTGCCTGAATAATAATTTCAGATTTGCTCAAACCTAAAAGTCTTTCTGCCGCATTCAGCATAATACCTTCGTGTGTAGAAATACCAAACGTAAAGGTTGAAGGAACAGCAACACGGATATTACCTTTTGAAAGAGCACCTTTCAAGTCAATATCTGTTGTCATAGGTTCTAAAGAAAGAACTCCATAGTCTTGAATAAGCGGAATAACAAATACACCGCCGCCGTGAACACATTTAGCAGTTTGTTCACCACCTGTTTTACCGTAAACTACGATAATTTTGTTTGAAGGACAGCGTTTGTATTGACGTGCAATAAACACACCAACAGCAATCAAAATAATCAACGGAATTATAATAAAACCGAAGATTGACGGATCTGCATTACTTGCAGCATAACCATAAGTGTCGTACATAATTTTCTCCTATTTTATGTGAAATATATTATCTTTATAATCAATGATTTCTACCTGTGAAAAAGCTTCAATCTCATTTTCAGTCGTATTAAGAGCTTTTTCTATAGAAAGCCTTCCGTTAACTTCAACTTCAATCTGACCTTCTCCAGAAGGATGAAAAGCAGTATAAGCTTTAGCCGCAGAACCTACACAGGCGGCATAGTTCTTAACAACTCTCTTATTCAATTTTTTGACAAGAAACATCAAATAAGCAGAGCCGGACATCAGCACAAGCCCGAATGCAACAGCAGCAACCATTGCAGGAATGAGTCTCAAATTCCACTGAGTCAGTCCTGCAAGTCCAATCCATCCGAAGCCCATAAAGAAAGCTAAGATTGATTGAATTGACAAGAAGTCAAATGATGTTTCAAACTCAAATTCTGTTGTAAAATCGGATACAACTTCCGCATCCCCGCCAAATATTGAGAATATCAAGGTTTTCACAACAAAAAGTATTGTCGAAAACACTGCAATATAATAACAAATCGGGGCAATTGTTTCATGGGTAAACATAGTCTAAATCTCCATAATAGTTTTTTAAAATTATAGACTATCGGCTAATAATTTATATCATCTGTTTAATTGAGTTTGTGCATTAACTCCAGAATTCCTTCCGAATATGTAGGATGAGCAAAACAAACTTCCTTTAATCTGTCAACAGAGATTCCGTTCTGCATAGCAATCAATACTTCATGAATCAGAGCTGAAGCCTCTTTTGATACAATATGTGCACCGACGATTTGTTTATCCTTAACTATTAATTTAATAAACCCGTCCGTCGCATCATCACACCAGGACTTACCAAGAGCCGTAATCGGGAGCATAAGTTTTTCACAGGTTTCATCACAATCCTGTTCACGAAGCCCGACCCACGCGATTTCAGGCTCTCCGTAAATAACAGACGGAATCAAATCCTTTCTGTACTCAACTCCGCATGCCAGTTTTTGCGCTTGAGAGATAGCATAATGCGCTAATTGGATTTCTCCCGCTGAATCACCTATTGCAATCCCTAAATCAATTTTTTCAGGCACTCTTCCCACAGCTGAAAGTATAAAATCAGGCTCAACCACAACTCCTGATTTAAGAGTAATTGCCTTATTTTCAATTTTTTCTATACAATCATTCAGATAAAATTTAACTTTCTTCTGCTTAAAAATACGCTCAATACGTTTTGAAACTTCAACATCCGCAAGCGGAATCAAATGTTCTGCAAGTTCGACAATACTAACTTCCACCCCGAAATTAGAAAATATTCTTGCCCATTCAATACCAATTGCACCTGAACCGATAATTAAAACGGATTTAGGAAGTTCGCTAAGTTTCAAAACATCATCCGAACTCAATATAAACTCACCGTCAAACTCTAGTCCTTTCAACTCACGAGGTTTTGCGCCAACTGCAGATATAATATTAGCAGCTTTATACTCCTCACCGTTAGCTAAAATTGTTGTATCGTCTAAAACAGATGCTTCTCCATAAATTACATTTACCCCTGCATTTTTAACAGCAAGTTCGAGGGATTTGCGAATCTTTTCAACAGTTTTATCACGTTTTTCGGCAATCTTAGTAAAGTCAAAAGACTTGACCTCAATATCCAATCCGTATTCAGAAGAATTAAGGATTTGTTTATAAACTTCTGATGAATGGAGCAACGACTTAGTAGGAATACATCCGCGATTCAAACAAGTTCCGCCTAATTTATCTTTTTCAAATAAAACAACGCTATGTCCTTTTGATGCAAGCATCATTCCTGCTGTATAACCAGCAGGGCCGCCGCCTATAATTCCGTATTCAAAATCCATCCCCGAATCCTCCTTAAGCAATTCTAGCTTAAGTGAAGAATTAATTCAATTATACGCGCATGCCGGTTGGTCTCGTAACCTGTGGAACTTCGGTTTGTTTTTTTGAAATATAGTTTTGCTGCATCTTCGATGCCATATTATTTCTGATAATCGGAGTAACAATATTTGATGAAACAATCCCCGCCCCGACAGTCGCTAAAGTAGTTCCAAAGTTTTTGCAGGCATAGTATTCATCCTTAGGGAAATCATTATTTTTTTTCAAAACTTCATCCAAGTCAAAATCAAGTTTGCCTATTTTTTTAGCATACAAGTCTTTGTTTTTCTCAAGATAAGTTCGAACTGTCTTTGGTGCAAATTTACCTGTAGAAAAGAGTTTTGCAGTCATTTTCTTAGCAGCCTGAGTAATAAGGAAAAACGAGCCGATATTTACTGCCGCGTCCGCCATTTCCTGAGGAACAAGAAAACTCTTCTTTTCATTAGAAATTTTATTATTAAATAATACTGCTCCAACCTGAGCCAGAGAGGAAAGCGTCCATCCTGCAACCCCTGTCCAGATAAGCATTTTAGAAGCATCTTTTCTAAAATTCTGCGCAATCCAGCTAAGAACATTATCAAGCACGTTTTTCATCTTGTGCCTCCTTTGCGTTCTTTAGCTTAGCAGCAGCAGTGAGTTTGTTTGTTAAAAACACGGTCAGCGGAGCATCCAAAAGGAAATTAGTTACACACATTGCAGCAATTGCGATACCTGTTGAAAGCGCACTGCGATAATTTTTCATAAGCTTAGGATTCTGAGCAAGTTCTTCAATATATTTTTTAGGTAAAAGTGATTTGCCATACTCAGCTTTTGATTCAGGCTTGGTCATTTGTTCAACCATCTTATACGCAGAACCCCTGACTAAGATTCCAACCCCGGTTCCTGCAATAATTTTTGCTATAGTTCTGCATATAGAAACCTGTCTTGTTTCATGGTCAACTCTCTTATTAGAAGCGTCAATTGCAGGCTGCAAAACAATAGCAGTCCCGCCCATTACACCGCGGTTCTCAGCCGGTTTAGACATTCGCTCGTCAAATCTTATCCAGTTTTTAAGTGTTTCTTTGCCGTCATTAAAAGTATTCTGAGGCGCCGCATCAAGAATTTTTTGCTTAATGCGGTCTTTTATACTATTGGGATTCGGCTTCTTAGGCGCTCCACCCATAGTCAAATCATTGTATGTAATCGGCTGTATGTTCATAACACTTCTACCCATCCAGTATAAAACATCACATAAGAAAAAATTGCCTTTTATATACAAATTGTTACTTTTTTTAACAAGGGTCGGACGACAATCGCGTGATTACCCGTTGAGCGTGTTACGACAGGTCGTCCTCTGCTGACTTTACTAAAAGGGGGTTCGCGCTGGTGGGGTTTGTAGTTTCAACTTTTGTGCTAAAAAAAAGCTATGAACGAATCTCGTGCATAGCTGTTGATTAGGGATATGTGTATCGTCGTTTTTTAAGGAGTATAGATATATATTAGCAGTATAAGTTTTAAATAAAATCATACGTTCTGAGGATTTTATTAACATTTCTTTACAATTTCTGGAGGATTGAAATGTATAAAAAAAGCTCCTCATTAAGAGGAGCTTTTTATCTATTTTAGTTTCTTTAATGATGATAAGAAGTTGTTGTGCTCAACATCCCCGTCTACCGTAGTCAGGAACACCTGACAATCATCTTCATCAGCATCCAGTTTCGGAAGCATATTAAGCTCTGCCGCATAATAATTTGAATCAGCTTTACTGCTTAAAGAAATTTTATTGGCAAGACTGTTTAAAGACAGATTTCTCAAAACACTTCCAAAGCCCTTTTGCTTATTAGAAAACTTAGTATAAATTCTTAGAGAAGCATCGCTGTTTTCCAGATTATATCTGCCTATAATCAAGCAGGCAAGAGACGGTGCAGTTGATTCTATTTTCATACGAGAAATCACATTATCCTTCATGAATAATTCCCCGTAAATTCTTTCAAATTTACCGTCAGGAATACTCACTATGTCAGAGATAATTGACGGACTAATCATTACCACAGGGTTTCTGAAAACAGAAACAAATTTCATCAAGTATTGAACAAGACCGATTTTAGGAATTTCACCGTCGTTAATTTCAAATTTTATCTGACCGTTAAGTTTTAGACTATCATCAGTATTTAATTCAATTAAACCGCGCGCTTTACCTGAAATCTCTTTTGGAAGGTTTAATATAGTTGTAGACATTAAGTCAGAATTTACATCCTTAACCCCTAAGCGCATATAATAAAGGTGTTTGTTCAAGTCACAATTAACTTTTATTGTAGAAATACCCTCTGCAATATCAAATTTATTAGATTCAAGTTTAAGAATATTATTCTTATCAAGAGTAAGATTAGCATTAAGATTACCGAAATTAATATCCTTGTAAGAACCTTCGTTCAATCTAAACATACATCGTTCAATAATAAGGTTATTAAAATCAAATGTAACCGCTTCGTCATCATCATCGCGCTCAACAACTTCTGTTTGAGGCTGCTGGTTAAACGAATTCATAATCTTTTCCACATCAAGTTTATCAAGTGAAAAATCTATATTCTTAACAACAATAGGGAACTCAAGAGAATTTTTGATATCACCGACAAAATTGATTTTTGAACGCTTATAACGAGCGTCAGCCGTTAAATGAATAGCATTTCTATCGGTAAACAATTCGCCTTTTTTCAAATAAACTCTTTGAGAAGGAATTCTTATATCTTCAGCAGAAATCTTGCCGTCAATAACAGGATGTCCGTTGTTAATCATGAAAAGCTCACCGCTGAACTTACCGCCCCTAAAGAGTTTTTGTCCAACTAAGACATTCAGGAACTCACTCGGAAGCGGATTTGGGATATCAAAACCAAACTCCTGTACAAAAGGAATCGGCTGTGAAATATCCATTTTGCCGCTTAATGTAACAACAGGTTTAACTTTTGAAGCTCTTACAATTTCGTGAGCTATATAGTAATTAATATCTTCTATTTCAAGAATATTATTTCTGATATGTAAATCTGCTTTTACGGCTCTGTCATAAGTTGTAGGAGTCAAAGACGCCCCGTCAACCAGAATATCATCACCTGTTGCAAGTTTTGAGCCGATAATAACATCTATTTTGTCATAGATTGATTTAATAACAATCTGAGTGCCTGCTTTACCAACAATTTCAAGCGGAATACCAACAACTTTTGAGAGATAATTTTTAGCAAACTCGTTATTAGCAGCCGTTTTTACCACAACTTCCGTGTCACAGGATTTCATATAATCCTTAACCCCGCCTTCAAGAGTAACTTTGTTTGCGGAATTAACTCCGTAATATCCTTCAAAGCCTGCTAAATCGATTGTTTTTGGTGTAATTTTAACCAAGCCTTTATTAACATTAAGCGGCATATCAGCAAGCGGAACAATCTTCATAGAAGCCTTATTAAGATTAACTGTTCCGTCCATGCCTGATTTATGCATATTGATATTAAAATCGAAATTACCTTTTAAATCTTTAAAATACGAAAGGATTTCGCTTCCGTTAGCAATAACAAGATTCGTTGCGACAATATCAGTCACGTCTTCAATCTCAAAATTGCGAGAAGATAAATTCAATTCAAGCCCTTTTTTGCGAGAACCTTCCGCATTAATATGAACAGTTGATTTATTAACATCAAATAAACAGTCATTAATATAAAGATGTTTATTTTTTATCACAACCTTATTATTATCTGCTATTTCAAAACGCAGAGTATTATTTGATTTATTTAGCTCGGATAAAACATTGAAACGAATATAGCGTTCTTCTTTTTGAGTATTATCTGCAAACAAATCCTGAGCAAGGACTTTTATTGTAGTATCTTTATCAAGAGCATAAATAACTTCTGCTTTTTTAACATTCAAAATTGAATCATATAAATCAAGTGCAAAATCAGAAGGCTTTTCTTCCTTCTTAACTTCTTCCTGAGGGCAAAGTTCCATCAAACCGTTTACATCAGAAAACAAATAGTCCAATGCAAAATTATTAACAACAAGTTTTTTCGTCAATATAGGATTAAGAAGGAAAGATGTTTGCAGGTTATCTATTTGCAATAAAATATTGTCATCTTTTTTGACTTCAATTTTACCTGCACCGAGAGTAACTTCCGAGTTCAATTTGGTTTTTAAAAGCGGCGATTCCACCACAACCTCAAACGGCATTTTTTTACAAATAAAATTAACCAATCCTGTATTTGTTACAACAAAAGGAATTATAAAAAGATATGTTATATAAAACAGCGCAAAAGCTGTTAATACAGCAGAAATTCCTATTATTACCTTTTTCTTATCCATCTTTATCATTTCCTCCGATAGACATGATACCATAATCAGGTTTATGATATCATGTGGTTATGAAGAAGATTGTTTTTATTTTAACTTTAATATTGGTATTGCAAAACTGTGCATTCGCTGCAAAGCCTTTCAGCAATGAAAAAAATCTCTGGGGCATAAAAGATGAACAGGAAAAAATTCTTGTTGAGCCGCAATATAAAAAACTTATTATTCTCGGAGAAGAAACATATATCGTTCAGAAAGGAAATAAGTTCGGAGTTATCGACAATGACAACAATATTCTTGTTCCAATAAAATATACCCATGCAGAGAGAGTTCTCGGGAAATTCTTAAAACTCGGAAACGGTTCCAGATACGGGATGTATGATTCAAAAGGGCAAGAGTTGCTTCCTGTGGAATATTCTTCTATCAATCTGCTTTTTGGCGGAATGTTTTTAACCTGCAAAGATTTCAAATACGGAATTGTTGATTTTGATGGAAACGTAATTCTTGAAAACAAATTTGATGACATATACATGCCGGAAAAAAGTGTAATGCGTATTAAATATGAAGGCAAATGGTACGAATTGGAACAGGTTCAAGGAAAAACCCTAACCCTGCCAAAAGATGTTGAAACAATCAAAACAAATAATAATATTGCAATATTTGAAATACTGGAGCATCCTGCAACTGCAACAGGATATTCAGTTGTAACCTGCACAGATTATTTTATCAAATTGTTTTCTTCAATATCACCTGCCCATGAAAAAACAATTGATACACTTATGCTCTCTCAGGGTGCGGATGCTATAAACATTTATTTCAAATTCGGATGGATTCCTAAATATCCTATCATCTTTGCTAAGAACTATTTCACAACACTAAGAAACCCTAACAGCGGTCCGCTTTCAGAAGTAAAATTTGACCTTAAGAAAAAAATGCAGTAATTTTGTAAAATTTTCTTTACAAAAGGGCAAATTCGTTTATTTACGGTGTTTACAAAAAACACTATGATAATAAATTTTAACCAACAACCCAATTATAACTTTACTGCACCTAGAATGATTCAAGGTCAAAAATACCCTAACCTTGCACCGTTGCAGCAAGATACTGTTAGTTTCGGATGCAGAAAGTTTGTACGTCCTAAAGACTTGATGGACTTGAAAAACAAAGACATCATTCAGGTTTGTCTGAATGCACTTGAAAAGAAACAGACTATCGGTCAAGGAACAGAAGCAGAGGTTTATAAAATTCCTGATTACGCTATGCAATATTGCCTTAGACGAGAAAAAGCAGTCGTTCCAAACAAAAAGAAACTGAAACTTGATTTTAATCTGGATGACTATGACAAAGCAAATTTTGTTATTGCAAAACTGGGAGAAGGGCTAACAATTCTAAAATTTGTTCCGGGAATCCCATTAAAAATTATCAGCCGCTCTGACACGGAATCAGGTATAAAAGTTAAACATGCGCTTCAAGAATTGGTAGCAAACAATTTCCCTATAGAATCATTTGAAAAAGCCATCAGCTTAATTGAAGAAAGCCGTTCTAAGGGAATTATCTTTGACCGTAAAGGCGAAAACCTGCTTGTTGATGCTATAACACAAGAGATTACTCCGATTGACTACAGCAGACAGTTCAATGATATTGAATACAATCCGATTTCTTATATATATCATGCTTTGGACGTGGACAACACGAAGCACGCTCCAAAAGTTCTAGGAAAGCTGTGTATGGCATACGCTGAAAGACTAAAAACAGCAGACAAAGAAGAATTGAATCTTGATGTCTTAGACAGGAACTTCTATCACAGAGGGTTTATGGATGATCCGTTCAACTACTTCCCTGACAGAGAAGCTCTGGAAGAGGTTCGCACAAAACTCTTTGATGAATTATTGGAACAAAAATTCACTACAAACCCTGATGAATTTGAATGGTTAGTTGACTGCTTCAAAGATTTCGTTGAAGAGAAACTTATGCATGACAAACCAAGATATCCTTATATGGATTTTGATTTTGACTAAATTCTGGTTTTGTTTTTACCTTCTTTAACGCGTTTTTTACGGCGCATCAAATCAACGAAGGCTTCAAGTCTTGTAATATAACCTGCTTTACCAGTCTGCTCGTCCATAATAAGAGTAAGAATAGGAATATCATGCTCACCGCGCATAGTCGGAAAGATATTTTGTGACATAATTTCAGGCATACAGGTAAACGGTGAAATATGGATAATACCGTCTTTACCTTTTTTATCCGCAAAAACTACGTCAGAAACACATTCAAGCGCATCACCGCCAATATCTCGCATCAAGTATGGTTTTGCCATTCTTTCGGCTCTTTGAAGGTGGGTTTCTTTATTCTGGAATGCTTTTGGAATAATAGCATCTTTTAAGAAGCTTCCGATAGTAAGACTGCGTCTGGTTTGCACACCCATTCTTCCAAGTTCGCGTTCAATATTCTGATTTGAGAATTCATCGTTTACAAGGAAAATTTCACCTGTTAAATCAACATGCAAAACCTCTCTGTTCTCATCAATTTCTGTTTTTTCGATTTCTTTTAGAGCAAGTTCATAAGCTTTATGTAATTCTTTTGTAGAACCTGCTTTATCAATCATTTTTAGAGCTTTTTTATAGTTTTTTTCTGCTTCGCCAAACTTAACTTCACGAGCTCTGTAGTAAGATAATGCAGTATCCAAATCATCAATGGCAAAGATTTTACGCATTAAAATATTAATAGAGCGCATAATCAAAATCGGGTCGTTTTTACCGGAAATTTCTGTAAGGAATTTGTACAAACCTCTGATACCGTCATAAAGAGAAAGTTCTACGTAATTTGCTTTGTAGCCCAAATCTTTAAGAGTATTATTGATATTATTACCGTATTCACCAAGACGGCAAATTCCCGGTGATGTAATCATAGCAACGTAATCCGCTCCGCCTTCAATAGCTTCAATAAAGTTTCCCAAGATAAGTTTATAAGGAAGACAAATTGCCTCAGGAGAGTTTTTTGTGCCCAAAGATAAAGTTTTTTTACTTGTATAAGGCGGAACATGAGGTTCTACACCAATTTTTCTGAGAGCTGATGCCCATGCTATTGAAATTGTTCCCATGTGAGGAAACGCTACTTTTATTTTTTTACCCTTTGCCATTTATACTTCCCCTGTTTATAAATACAACATTATTATACTTAAAAAAATTTTTATTGTATAATTTTTTTATGGGGAGAATAGTTCAACTATCAAAAAATGTTATTAATCAAATTGCAGCAGGGGAAGTCATTGAAAGACCTTATTCTGTTGTAAAAGAACTTGTGGAAAACTCTGTTGACGCTGGAGCAACCAAAATCAGCATTGAGGTTTCAAACGAATGCAGAGATTTAAGAATTGCAGATAACGGCTCGGGAATCCATCCTGATGATATTTTACTTGCGTTTTCAAAACATGCCACAAGTAAAATTAAATCAGGCGAAGATTTATTTGATATCAGAACAATGGGATTCAGAGGAGAGGCTCTTGCCAGCATAATCTCTATTTCTAAATTAACATGTATCACCAGAACAACCGAATTTGATAACGGCACAAAAGTTGAATGCAGTAATTCGGAAGTTAAACAAACCCCGACAGGATGTGCTGTCGGTACAATTATGGAAATCCGTGATTTGTTCTATAATCTGCCTGCAAGATTAAAATTTTTAAAAAGTGCAAAAACAGAGTTTGCATACATCAGCGAATATATTCAAACAATCGCGCTTGTGCATCCGGAAGTTTCGTTTGAACTTAAGTTCAACGGCAAAACTTCTCTTAAAACAACAGCCCAAAATGAGCAGATTCAAACAATAAAAGAACTTTTTTCTCAGGATGTTGTATCAAACCTTAAACCTGTTCTCAAAACAGACAAGCTGTCAGGGCTTAAGATGTCAGGATTTGTAAGCACACCTGATTACACAAGAGCAAGTAAAAAAGATTATTATATGTACGTAAATTCTCGTGCGGTTAAATGTCCTGTGTTCCAAAAATCAATCGATATGGTCTACAAAAATCTTACAGGCTCTTCAAGATATCCGTTTATTGTACTTAATCTTGAACTTCCGCCGGCGGATGTTGATGTAAACGTACACCCGACTAAAAAAGAAGTCAGATATAAAAATCCTAACCAGATTTTTAATTTTATTCAATCATCCGTGTCTGATGCTTTGCGCTCTTCTATTGAAACTGTTAAAGAAGAAGAAGAACCTATTTTTATTAATGAATACAAAGAAGAAGTTGAGCAAGTTGCTTACGTTCCTGAAGAGACATCTATTTCAGATATTTTTACAAAAAAACTGGAAGAAGATATTCGTCCAAAAAACATTGACAGACCAAAACTTCAAATTGTAAAAGAGACTGTCCCTGAAGTTATACAGCAAAAAGTTGTTGCTGAGCCTGAATTCAAGCAGGAAGACGTAATTATCGGACAATATAAAAAAACTTATATTTTAATCGAGAAAGAAGACGGTTTAGAAATCGTAGACCAGCATATTGCTGAAGAACGATTTATTTATGAAACACTAAAAAAATCAAAAAATATTGATTGTCAATTGCTGTTTATCTCAGATGTACTGGAAGTTTCACCTTCCGACAAAGCTCTGCTTGAAACCAACAAAGATAAATTACTGAAATTTGGTTATGAAATTGATTTTCTATCAGAAACAGAGGTTATATTCAGAAAAGTTCCGCAGATGATTTCAAAAGTTTCACCAAAAGAAATCTTGGCTGATATTTTGGAAAATATTTCAGGCGATATTGATAATATCGAAGAAAAAATACTTATTACAACATCTTGTAAAGCAGCTGTTAAAGCAAACACATACTTAAACCAGTATCAAATGGAAGAAATAATCCGCAACTGGCGCAAATGCGAGAATCCTGAAACCTGCCCTCACGGAAGACCTGTTTCCAAGTTCTTTGAACACAAAGAATTGGCAAAATTTTTCCAGAGAAATAAATAACTAACGCGTTTCAGAAATTCCCCAGTGTAGTTTATCACGTAAAACGGAATAAAACTGACCTTCCTTAAGGAATGCCAATAAAGCTTTATTTTTTGCAGTTTTAATAGAAATTTTTTCAACACATTGGGTTGTATCAAATCCGTCTATAGAAACTGAAAGCAATTTATCACCTGTTCTTACGGTTATTGTTTCACCTGCAGGAACAACAATCGGTCTTGCATTCAGCGTATGCGGACAAATAGGAACTATCGAAATAACATCCGTTGTCGGGTATAAAACAGGGCCGCCTGCTGAAAGCCCGTATGCAGTCGAACCTGTCGGAGTTGAGATAATTAATCCGTCTGCAATATAGTCACAGACATTTTTTCCGTTGATTTCAAGATAGAATTTAGAAGTTCTTGAAGGGTCACATCCCTTGATAACAAAATCATTCAGTGCGAGTTTATCCAGTGCTGCAAGCATTGTACGCTCTTCAACAAAATACTTTTTATTAATAACCGCTTCAACCACATCTCTTACGGAACCGGTTTGGGATAAAAATCCTAATCTTCCAAGATTAATACCAAGCACAGGAGTATTTACCCCGGAATAAAACCTTGCAGCCTTTAATAAAGTTCCATCACCTCCGATTACAAGCGATATTTCGCCAAACGGTAAAAGATTATCAATATCACAGGATTTGAACTCTATTTTGTTTTTGATAAGAAGTGATTCTACCGATTCAAGAACTTCTTCATAACCATTAATGTTTTTATTGTAGACTACATTGATTTTCATACAACGGATTATAACATGGATTTAGTGTTTATGGTATAATTACTGACAAAAGAGGGTAAAATTATGATAGAAATGAAAGTAATGGGTATTGCGCTTGACGTAAGAACAAATTCGCCAATCGTTGTACTTCACGATTTAGATAACAGAAAAGCTCTTCCGATTTGGATTGGTTCGGCAGAAGCAAGTGCAATCATAAGATGCATTGAAGGGCTTGTTGTTGCACGTCCTATGACTCACGACTTAGCAGCAAACCTAATCGAAAAAACAGGTTATACACTTGATAAAATTGAAATCAATGATGTTGAAAAAGACACTTATTATGCAACATTATTCATTTCAAAAGACGGCGAAACAATAGAAGTTGATGCTCGTCCGTCTGACGCTATCGCTCTTGCAATGAGAGCCAAAGCTCCGATTTTCGTAACTGCAAACGTGCTTATGAACGGTTCTGTTTCAACAGATTCTGCGAAAGACGAAGAAGAAGCACAGGAATTCAAAGATTTTATTCAGAATATCAAACCATCTGACTTTGAAAAACTTATGCAGGGCAGACACGAGGAAACCGACCAATGAAAATAAATCCAATTAACCGTTTTTTTAATAAAGCACATCATTTTGGACCCATTGCAGCAATGTGGGGAGTGACAAGCCTGTTCGTAGGCGGTGCATATCCGGCACTTGTCATAAAGCAAAATAATGATGAACAAGCAGCAAAAAAAGAAGTACAAATAAAAGATCCTGCAAGATATGAAAGACTTGTTCCTGCTGATACAGTACATGATTTTTTTAGAAACGACGGCGTTTTTTGGTCACAAGAAGCAAAAGAAATGAATGACTCCTTAAAAATGGATTCAATCATTCAAAAAGCTTATTTTGAAGGTGCTCAAATGGTACGTGACAGCATTGCGAATGCAAATAAGGAATAATTAATGCAAGTACAAAATATTCAAAATACAAATTTTGAAAAAAGAAGTTATATATCTCCTCAAGCAAGAAAAAATCTTGCAAGTTTAATAAGTAAAATGGAAAACGAATCCGTTTATCCGCACAAAGAAGATTTAACCGATGCTGTAATTGTAACAAGCCTAAAAATAAATAATGGTCCGATTTTATCTAATTACCTCACAAATTATGAAACTCATTTTTTAAAAGGTAAGAATTTGGAATTGGATTTAGTAATTAATAATGAAACAGGTGAAATTACCAAAGAAAAAAAGCCATTCTTTTCAAGAATAAAAACTTTCATACCTGATATTGAAGAAACAATTAATATAGCAAATGAGAATTATGAGAACCCTGACATTGTACAAAAATTAAAACTCAAAATGCCAAATAAAGAGTTTTGGGAAAAACTTGAAAGGCTTGCCGATGCAGCAAGCAAGCTGGCTGATGGAATAGATGAATATCTTAAAACTGCACCATTTTTCAGATGGTTCAGCTAAATAGAAATAAGAGGATATAGTATGAACATAAATAAAAATTATGAAAATTTAGAACAAAGCTACCTTTTTTCTACAGTAGCAAAAAAAGTAAACGAATTTACAAATCAAAATCCTGATAAAAAAGTAATTCGCCTTGGGATAGGCGATGTTACCAGACCTTTATGCAAAGCAGTAGTCGAAGCTATGCATAAAGCAGTTGATGAAATGGGTGTACAAGAAACCTTCCGCGGCTATGGCCCGGAACAGGGTTATGACTTTTTACGCACAGCAGTTCAAGGATACTACAAAAAGAATAATGTTGAACTTGAATTAGATGAAATTTTTATTTCAGACGGTGCAAAAAGCGATTTGGGTAATATTTTAGACCTGTTTGATAAAAACAACACAGTTCTTGTACCGGACCCTGTTTATCCAGTTTATGTTGATACAAACATTATGAACGGAAGAAAAGTTGTTTTTACAGAAGCTAATAGTGAAAACTGTTTCCTTCCTACACCGCCGCAAGAACACGCTGATATTATTTATATCTGCTCGCCAAACAATCCGACAGGAGCTGTTTATAACAAAGCTCAACTAAAAGAATGGGTTGATTATGCTTTAAAAAACAATGCAATCATTCTTTTTGACTCTGCTTATGAATGCTTTATTTCAGATGAGGAATTACCAAGAAGCATTTATGAAATTGAAGGTGCTAAAGACTGTGCAATTGAGTTCTGTTCACTATCAAAAACAGCAGGTTTCACAGGCACAAGATGCGGTTATACAATTGTTCCAAAAGCATTAGATAAACTAAACAAAATGTGGTTAAGACGTCAAACAACCAAGTTTAACGGTGTACCTTATATTATTCAACGCGGTGCGGAAGCTGTATTCACAGAAGAAGGACAACGCGAAATAAAAGAAAATATTAATTATTACAAAGAAAATGCAAAATTGATTTCCGAAACTTTAAAAGATTGCAGCATCTGGCACGTAGGCGGAAAGCATTCTCCGTACATCTGGTTAAAATGTCCTAACGGAATGACATCCTGGGAGTTTTTCGATTACTTACTTGAAAACGCTCAAGTTGTTGGAACGCCGGGTTCAGGTTTCGGCAAAAACGGCGAAGGATATTTCCGTTTAACATCTTTTGGCTCAAAAGAAAACACAATCAAGGCAATGGAAAGATTTAAGAAATTATTCAAATAACAAAAAGGCGGGGCTAATGCCCCGCCTTTTTTATCCTAAAAAGTTCTTCAAAAGAATCATCACCGCAACGGTCACAATCATAAAAATCATTGTACTCAAAACACCTGTACCGTGAGATTCCTGCAAAGAGGATTTATCGTTATTATCCATAAACATCTCCTTTCATTAAAGAGCTGCTTTATGCACAGCCGCAGCTATTGCAATTGCAATCTCTTCATCATTATTGGAAGATTTCTTTTTATTAACGGTTTTTGGCTGAGGAATTTCTTCAGGAAAATATTTATTAACTATTTTCAAGATATGCGAATTTAAGTTCATTACCCAAATCATTATTGTAAGGAAAATAAAAACGGTTCCCATACCAATAACCATTACAACAAAACCTTCTTTAAACAAGGTTAAATCCATAATTTTTCTCCTTTTTACTATTCATAATTAAAACAAAAAGCGCAAACGGCTAAGGAGCTCTTATTGCAATTTCTGTCTGAAAGTTGGTCGATAAATTATGAATGAATTCCCCTTGAATAAGGGTTGGAGTTTTAGAAAAAATATCTTTATCAAAAAATACATTTGAAACCAAATGATTATTCAAAGAACCGTTCGCGGAATTATTACCCTTATCGGCAACAATTTCTCCACCGCGCATTGGATTCGAAACAATCGCTAGTTTCTGATAATCATTTTGAATATATTGAGCATCACAAAAACTTTCACACTGAGGAGTCAAACTCAGAGTAAAAATAAAAGCTAAAAATATAAATAAAGTTTTTAAAATACTCTTCACAATTTCTATTTTATAACAAACATTTTTGAGAATGCCATTCCCCTCTATCCCTACTTATTACTACTTAACAAACCCTTGTAATTTTAATTGTTAATAGTACAATTATTTTAAGAGGGGTTTTAAGAAAGGTTCAATAAATGATTAAACTAAATTACAAAAATACTGACAAAATGGTAATCGGACAAGAAAACGGTTTAAATTTGGAAGAAGAATTTGCTGCCTATAAAGATACCATTGCGGAAATCATTAAAAACCTTAATCAGAGAAAAGATAAACCGGGGCAGTGGCTTCAATGGATGAACCTTGGATACAACGAAGAAACAGTTTGGTATGTTAAAGAGTTCGCCTCAATGGTAAAAGGCAGATTTGATAACATCTTAGTTTTAGGAATCGGCGGTTCTGCTTTGGGCGGAATTGCAGTAACAGAAGCATTATTGAAACCTTACTGGAACCTTTTAACTCCCGAACAAAGAAACGGTTTACCAAGAATTTTCTTCCTTGATAATATTGACCCTGATTCAATGAACGGGCTTTTAGAAATTCTTGATTTAAAGAAAACTCTTGTAAATGTTATTACAAAATCAGGTGATACTGCTGAGACAATGTCTCAATATATGATTATTAAAGACATTCTCTACAAAGAACTCGGCGACGATTACAGAAAAAATATTGTTGCTACAACCGATAAAAAAATGGGAATTTTAAGACAGCTTGCTGATCAGGAAGGATATAAAACATTCGTAGTTCCTGATGACGTTGGCGGAAGATTCTCTGTATTCTCAGCTGTCGGACTTGTCCCTTTTGCTTTAGTCGGCTTAGATGTCGACCAAATTATTAATGGTGTTAAAGATATGGATTTGGCTCTTAAAAACACTGATATTAACCAAAATATCGCAGCACAAGGAGCTTTAATCCAATATTTGATGGATACAAAATTAGGTAAAAATCTTTCTGTAATGATGCCATACTCAAGCAGACTTAAATATGTTTCTGACTGGTATGTGCAGTTATGGGCAGAGTCTTTAGGAAAAGAAATTAATAACAACGGTGAAAAAGTTAATGCAGGCCCTACTCCGATTAAAGCTCTCGGTGCTACAGACCAGCACTCGCAAATTCAGCTTTATAACGAAGGCCCTAATGACAAGATTATAACTTTTATTCGTACAGAAAATTTTGATACAACATTAGAAATTCCTAGAATTTTTGAATACACAGGAATCAGATACTTGGGCGGAAAAACAATTAATGATTTGATTAACGCGGAAGCTGACTCAACAAGAGTAGCATTGGCTGACTATTCACGCCCTACAATGACTCTCTGGTTAGAAAAAATTGATGAATATAACGTAGCGCAATTGTTATACATGTTAGAAGTTCAGACAGCTATTGCAGGAGAACTCTATAACATCAATACGTTTAACCAACCGGGAGTAGAACAAGCTAAAAACTACACTTACGCATTAATGGGCAGAGCAGGATTTGAAGAATCAGCACAAACTCTTCAATCAAAAATGACAGCAGTTTAGCCTAAAACGTGTAACTATTGAGCTCATCCTTAAATTGTTCTAAATATTCAGACTTTATAATCTTTGGTATATATATTGATTCCAGTACTGCTGAAGTAATACGATATTGTCTTCTATTAGATTTATCGGTCGGAGCAGGTAATGGCTCGACAATATGTCCGAGAATAAATTTACCTTCAATAAATCTATCACACAAATCCAAATCTTTTTGTAAATCATCTACAAACCCGCAACGGTTTTTTGCAACATAATGATAAAATTGTGCGTGTTTATTTTCCCCTGGATTAAATTTCGGATTAATCATTTCTTCAGGAGTTATATTTTCAGAACGTCGATTAAATATTCCTAAACAATTAATGAAAAAAGACTTTAAAGTACCCTTTTGAGATTTTCTTGTTTTCTCAAAAGTATCAACTTTAGCAGAAACCGGCTTTACAATGCGTTCTTTTCCAGAGTTACGCAATGCCATACCAAAATTAAGATTAGTTTGTGTACTATCAACGTTTGTTATCATAGATAATATACTCCTTTGTATATTACATACAACAAAAATGTAAGTTTAGCAAACTAGCCTCTTTCTGCTAAAAACTTATCCATGGCTTCCTGTGAGATTTCTACAGCATCTAAAATCACAGAAGCAGCAGCTTGCTCAGACGCTCTAGCCATTTGTATTAACTTTACACCATATTGAGCCTGAACTTCAGGTGTCATAGCACTTCCATAACCTACTGCATTTATATCCATCGGGGCATCCTCTTCTTAACTATACTAATATTATAGTACTTTTTTGAAATTTTTCAAGATTATAATTCGCGGCGTCCTTCAATAGCACGCGCAAGAGTAACTTCATCAGCATACTCTAAATCCGCACCAACAGGAAGTCCGAAGGCAATTCTTGAAATCTTAATACCAAAAGGCTTAATTAATTTTGTTAAATACAAACTGGTAGCTTCGCCCTCAACTGATGGAGACAAAGCTAATATAACCTCTTTTACCTCCTCATCTGTAAGACGACTAAGCAATTCTTTGATTCTAATATCTTCCGCACCGATTCCGTCCATAGGAGAGATTAAGCCCTGTAAAACGTGATAAAGCCCTTTGTATTCGTTAGTCTTTTCAATAGCAATCAAGTCCTTAGTCTCCGCTACAACACAAATCACCGAGCGGTTACGATTACGCGACTCACAAATTTCACAAGGAGATGTTGTTGATATATTAAAACATACTTCACAAGTCTTAGCACTGCGTTTGGCTTCAAGTATAGCATTTGCAAACTTTTCAACCTCACTCACTGGCATTTTTAACACTTGAAAAGCCATCCGTTGAGCCGATTTTGGACCAACGGACGGAAACTTTTGAAACTGTTCTATTAATGAAGCAATGCTTTTTGGGTATATCATTTTTTACCCTATAATGTCAAACCAGGGATGTTTACTCCGCCTGTTACAGACTTCATTTTTGATTCTAATTCTGTTTTTGATTTATCTGTTGCAACCTTCATAGCAGAAGCAATTAAATCTTCTAACATTTCAATATCATCAGCTGATACAGCAGATGGGTTTTCAGGGTTGATAGCTTCAGCAGAAAGCTTGATTGATTTGAATATACCTTTACCATCACAAGTTACGCTTACTGAACCGTTACCAGCTTCACCCGCAATACTCATATTTGAAAGTTCGTTTTGAGCTTCCATTAATTTCTTTTGAATGTTTTGAGCTTGTTTCATCATATTCATCATGTTCATCATAATGATATTCCTCCCTATATACTTATACGTCTAATTTTTCCATTAATGCATCATCGATATCAAAGTTTGCATAAACATTTTGTACATCATCGTGTTCTTCTAATCTGCCTAGCAAACGCATTATATTTTGTGCTGTTTTCTCATCAGTTACTTCAATTGTATTTTGCGGAACTCTTGTAAATTCAGCTGTAGTTGATTTAAAACCAGCTGCTTCAAGTCCTTCTGTAATTGTTTGAAGATTTGGAACTGATGTATAAACTTTGTATTCATCCTCCTCTTCAATAATATCTTCCGCATCAAGATTAATTGCAGCTTCAAATAATGCATCAAAATCAACAGATTCGGCATCAAATGTGATGCAGCCTTTTTTATCAAACATCCAGCCTACACAGCCTGTTTCACCAAGGTTACCGTTGAATTTTGTGAAGTAGCTTCTTACATCGCCTGCTGTTCTGTTTTTGTTATCAGTCATAGCTTCAATAACAACAGCAACACCGCCTGCTGCATAACCTTCATAAATCATTTCTTCATAGTTTTCGTTACTTCCTGCTCCGCATCCTTTTTCGATAGCGCGTTTGATATTGTCATTAGGAAGCCCTGCTGCTTTAGCTTTTTCAATAGCAGTTCTTAAACGGAAATTACCCGCTGGATCGCCGCCGCCAAGTTTAGCCGCAACAATAAGTTCTCTTGAAAACTTCTGAAATTCTGCCGCACGAAGCGAGTCAGTTTTAGCTTTTTTATGTTTAATCGTTGACCACTTTGAGTGTCCGCTCATAAATATCCCTCATTAATATATATACACTGCCTTACAATGATACTGAAAAAAAACAATAATGGCAAGTATTTTTTATGCTATAGTTAATTTATGCAGGAACAATTCACTCGAACATCAATGCTAATAGGCGAAGAAGCGGTAAATATACTCTCTCAAAAAAGAGTTGCAGTCTTTGGAGTAGGCGGTGTCGGCGGTTATACGGTAGAAGCCCTTGCTCGTTCAGGAATTGGAACACTGGATTTAATTGATAATGACACGGTCAATTTAACCAATATCAATCGCCAGATTATTGCACTGCATTCAACCATCGGCAAATTTAAAGTTGATGCAGCAAAGGAAAGAGCTTTAGACATTAACCCTGATATAAAAGTAAATGTTTATAAGACATTGTATATGCCTGAAACTGCAAACGAATTTGATTTCACACAATATGATTATATCGTGGATGCAATCGATACTGTTACAGGGAAAATAGAACTTGTTATGCAGGCACAAGCAGCAGAAGTACCTATAATTTCCTCTATGGGTGCAGGAAACAAGCTCTCTCCCGAAAGATTTGAAGTTGCAGATATATACAAAACCTCTGTATGCCCGTTAGCAAAAGTTATGAGGCAAGAGCTCAAAAAACGTGGAGTAAAAAAACTCAAAGTTGTTTACTCACAAGAAGCACCAATCAAACACGAAGGACAAAGACTCCCTGCCAGTATTGCATTTGTACCGTCAGTCGTAGGATTAATTATTGCCGGCGAAGTAATAAAAGATTTGATTAAATAATAAAAAAAAAAGAGCCGCGATATAAATCGCGGCTCTTTTATATTGTTTGACTATTTGATATTTGAGTAAGTCCAAGCATCAAATGTAGGTGTTTCAGAAATATTTAATTCTTTCTTCTTTTCACCTGCTGAACAATCATCGTGAGCGATTGGCTTATACAATCTGTTGTAGTATTCAACTACCATTCTGTCAGAGTTGAAGTAAGCTTCTGCTGTTCTGATAGCTTGTCTCATCAATCTTGCCCATTCTTGCTTGTTATTGTAGTAAGTAGGGATGATTTGATTTTCGATGATATCCATTACACATTCGTGGTCTTTCCAGTGTCTTTCTTCCCATGGCATATCGTCATCAAGTTCAGGGTATTCAACAGTGTAACCATTGATTCCAGGGAATGTACCTTCTACTGTCCAACCATCAAATGTTGATAAGTGAAGAGCACCGTTAGCGTTAGCTGACATACCTGAAGTACCTGAAGCTTCAAACGGACGAAGCGGAGTATTCAACCAGATATCAGTACCGCGTTTTAACATACCTGATAATTGAAGTTCATAACCAGGAAGAACTACTACGTTTTTCAATGAATGAGATCTGTTCAACAATTTGTTAAACATTTCTTTACCCATAACATCATCCGGGTGGAATTTACCAGCGAAGATGATTTGGATTTTATCTTCGTTAAGCAATCTTTCGATTCTGTCTTTATCCATAAGGATTAACCAAGCACGTTTGTAGTCAGCAAATCTTCTAGCCCAAGTAATTGTTAATACATCAGGGTTGAATCTCTTACCTGCTACGTTAGCAACGTATTTGAATAATTCTTCTTTCATTTCACGTTTTGTTGCAAGAAGTTCATCGAATGATTTGTCTCCGTTCATTCTCTTATCTTGCCAGTAGTGAAGGTTAACTGCGTTTGTAATAGCTCTGATTGGGCATCTGTCTTCTACCCATTCCCACATTTTGTTAGCAACAAGACCGTGAAGCTGAGAAACTGCGTTTGCAATTCTTGACATTCTTAATGCTGCAACTGTTAATGAGAAGTTTTCTCCACCCAACTGAATAGCTGTTTCACGAGAAGCGCCTGCAAAGAAGCCGCCTTCTAACAATGTGTCAACCCAGTGAACTTCGTTACCTGCTGCAACAGGAGTGTGAGTTGTGAATACAGTCTTTCTTTTAACTTCGTTCAAGTTACCGTTGTATTGTCTTAATAATTCAAATGCTGCAGGAAGAGCGTGACCTTCGTTCATGTGAACAACATCGAAGTTGTAACCTGCTGCTTGAAGAACTCTGATACCTGCGATACCAAGGATTGCTTCTTGAGCGATTCTGATTTTTTCATTTCCGTCATAAAGTTTGTGAGAAATGCTCTTAGCCCAATCACTGTTACCTTCAACATCTGTTGTAAGAAGATATACAGGGCAAGTTCCGAACAATTCAGGCTCAACTCTGAAAGCTTTAACTTTAACTTTTTCACCAAAAGTATCAACATCAACTACGATACCTGTGTCAGTTAAATAATCATAATATTTTCTAATATAAGCTACTTCTACGTTGCCTGAGTGGTCAATTCTCTGGTCATAATAACCATAAGACCATAGCATGGTTACACCAACCATCGGCATCTGTAAATAACCGGCAGATAACATGTGAGAACCTGCCAAAAATCCTAAACCACCTGAGTAAGTCTTAAGTGATTGATCCATTGCTATTTCCATTGAGAAATAAGCTACGTTTGGTAATGTCATAATTTT
>JAMPIM010000009.1 GCA_023662705.1 Candidatus Gastranaerophilales bacterium
TTTAATCCAAACGCAACTTCACACTGCGGCGCAATGGGGTTAATGCAGTTAATGCCTGCCACTGCACAAGGTTTAGGTGTTACAAATGCATACGATGCGGAGCAGAATATTGAAGGCGGAACGAAATACCTTAAAGGACTTATGGACAGATTTGGAAACGATAAATCTTTGGCGCTTGCAGCATATAATGCAGGGCCAAACGCTGTTAAAAAATACGGTGGAATTCCGCCTTACGCTGAAACACAGAATTATGTGAAGAGTGTTCTTGGTAAATATGAAAAATTTAAAGGAGGGGCATAATGATAGTCAGAGGTTTAGAGTCAGCTGCTAAAGGTATGACCGCTCTTATGGATATGAATGATAATATTGCAAACAACCTTGCAAATGTTAATACAGTTGGGTTTAAGAAAGGCTCTTTGCGTTTTCAGGATGTTATGGAATCTGCTGTTTACTCTCAAAAAGGTTCAATTTTGAGAAATGACGGTGATTCAAGATATCTTGGTAATTTGAGTATGGGTTCTCAGTCACTTCAATATGTACACGATTTTACTCAAGGTGCGCTTGATAAAACCGGCAACACTTATGATGTAGCGATTGAAGGTGACGGTTTCTTCAAAATCAGAGATATTGACGGAAAAGAGTCTTATACAAGAAACGGTTCTTTTGTTGTTAACAGCGATCAGTACCTTGTAACAAAGCAAGGTGAGTATGTTTTGGATGTTAATAATCGCCGTATCAGAATGATTCCTGAAGACTTTGACCCTGAATTAGTCAGAGACAAAATGGAAATTATTATTGGGGAACAGGGTAATATTGAGATGAATTCTTATACTCAGAAGATCCCTATGCAGACTATCGGGATTTTTGATTTCTCTGATAAAGATGATTTGTTTGAGATTGCGGATACAAGATTTATTCCGCGTGATCCTCAAAACAATCCTGAACTTAGAGCTGAAAAATTCACTGTTCAGCAAGGTATGCTTGAGCTTTCAAACTCAAATGTAATCAAGGAAATGATTAATACAATCAGTACGACTCGTAACTATGAGTCTTTATCAAAGGTAGTTTCTACAAATAATGAACTTTTACAGACAGCAGTGTCTGTTGGAAGATTGAGAGGATAAATAGATGTTAAGAGCATTAACAACAGCAGCAACAGGTATGATAGCACAACAAAACTATCTTGATGTTATTGCGAACAACGTAGCTAACGTAAACACTACAGGTTTCAAAAAATCAAGAATTGAGTTTCAGGATTTGCTTTCTCAAGCTGTAAGAACACCGGGTGCTTTGATGAACCAGGGTACGTATCAGCCTGTTGGTACAGAAATCGGGCTCGGGGTTAAAACAGCAGCTACAACAAGAGTATTTACTCAAGGTATTGCGATTTCTACAGGACGTCAGCTTGATATTGAGATTGAAGGTGAAGGTTTCTTGCAGGTTATGAAAGAAGACGGCTCGCTTGCTTACACCCGCGACGGATGTTTGCAGGTAGACTCTCTGGGTCAGTTGTGTACAAATGACGGGCTTTTGATTCAGCCTTCTGTTTCTATTCCTCGTGATGCTACGGAAATTACTATTACTCAAGATGGTAATATCTCCGTAACTCTTCCTGGTCAGACACAGCAATCAATTGTTGGTTCTTTGCAGCTGGTTAAGTTCCAGAACCCATCAGGTTTGTTATCAATCGGACATAATTTGTACAAAGAAACACAGGCTTCAGGCAACCCTGTTCAGGATACACCGGGGCAGAACGGTTTGGGCTTAATTCAACAATGTATGTTAGAAGGTTCTAATGTTCAAATCGTTGATGAACTTGTTGGTCTAATCAAAGCAGAAAGAGCATTTGAATCTAATTCAAAATTGATTAACTCTTCAAGCAACATCTTACAGATAACTAATAACATGTCATAGGAAATTATGAAAAAACTTTTAACTACAGCATTAATAATGATAGTAACAGCAGTTTGTGCTAACGCGCAGACAGTTACTTCTGCTGAGGTTAAAGCGCAGGTTGCAAAACAGCTTCAAGCAGGATTTACTAAGATTGCAAAGGGTGATGTTGAGGTTAAGATTACTGCAACTCCGTTTGCTTCTATTCAGCTTCCTGACGGGAACGTAACTTACAAAATCACTCAGGGCGGGGATAAAATTATTCCGCGTGATATCAAAAGAGTGGATGTTTATGTAAATGATGCTTTTGTAAGAACTTTGAACTTGCCTTGTCAGACAATTGTTTATAAGGAAGTGCTTGTGGCAAATGATTTTATCAATAGAGAACAAGCTATAACAAAAGAAACAGTTTCTGTTAAAAAGATTGATGTTTCACAAAAAATGGACTATGTTTTGTCAGAACAGGTTCTGGCAAAGGAAATGTCTGCAAAAAAAGCGTTTCAAAAAGGTGAAATTATTGACAAACGCTTTGTTAAAATGAAACCTGATGTTGAAAGAAATATGGCTGTTAGAATTTTCTTTATTTCTAACGGTGCCGTAATGATTACAATTGACGGAACGGCACTTGCAGACGGTATGACAGGGGATTATATTAACGTCGAAAACAAAAATTACAAAAGAGTTTACACAGGGAAAGTGATAGGCGAAAATAGGGTTTTGGTGAGTATATGATGAAAAGATTTTTAGCATTTTTGTTATTAATAATAATGACAGCTTTTATTCCTGCTCAGGCTATAGAAGCGAAAGTTCGTATTATGGATATTACCCATATCAAGGGTGTTCGTGAAAACCAGCTTGTCGGATACGGTATTGTTGTCGGTCTTCCGGGAACCGGTGATAACTCACGTTCAACTCAGATTACTAACAAAATGCTTTTAAGAAACTTGGGAACTGTAATCGAACAGGAAAACTATATCCAAAAAGGTGCATCTGCGGCGGTTATCGTAACAGCAACCGTTCCTCCTTTTTCTAAAAACGGGGACAAAATTGACGTAACAGTTTCTGCTATTGCTGATGCTAAGAGCTTAGAAGGCGGCGTTCTTGTTCAAACAATCCTTAAAGCTCCAAACGGTGAAGCTGTAGCGGTTGCTCAAGGACCTTTATCAGTCGGAGGTATTAATAAAATCGCAGGCGGGTCTTCTGCAAGAACTGCAATCACAACTTCAGGCAGAATCCCCGGTGGTGCGATAATCGAACGTGATATTTATACAGAAATCGGGGATGAAGATTCTATTACTCTTTGTTTGGATAAATCTGATTATACTCTTGTTTCAAGAATCGCTAAATCAGTTTCACAATTAGCTCCTGCTCAGGCGATTGACGGAAGCTCCGTAAAAGTGAAAATTCCTCAAAGATTTATTAATGACAGAGTTACTTTTATTTCTTTAGTAGAAAATATGGAAGTTTCTCCGACATTAGAAAAAGCAAAGGTTGTAGTTAACGAAAGAACAGGAACTGTTGTAATCGGCTCTGATGTTAAACTTCTTCCTGCTGCTGTTGCTCACGGAAATATTACGGTAACAGTTTCTACAAGTAATGATGTTTCTCAGCCGAACAGTTTTGCAAACGGTGCGACTGTGGGATTCTCAAATTCTGAAATAGAAATAAACAAAGCTCCGGGCAGTTTGGTCGAAATGCCTGCTAACAGTAATCTTAATGATTTAATCAGAGCGCTTAACTCAATCGGGGTTGCTCCTGTTGATTTAATTTCAATCTTACAGGCTTTGAAAAAATCAGGCAGTTTACAAGCAGAGTTAATTATTATATAGGAGGGTAACATGGATTTCTCGACTCCAACCTTAGATTTAATCAAAAATGATTTGAATAATGCAAGAACAGTTAACTCTGATCAGGTTTTGTATAACAGAATTAAAGAATCAGGAAACTCCAAGCAGCAGTTACAAAAAGCGGCAGAAGAATTTGAGTCAATTTTTATAACAAAAATGCTTAGTGAAATGGATAAAACAGTTGATAGAGGCGGCGGAATATTCGGAGGCGAATCGCAATACACGGATACATTCAAGTCGATTGTTTATCAACAAATGGGTCACGATATGGCAAGCAATCCGCGCTCATCAATAGGACTGGCAAGTCACATCTATAAACAAATGGAAAGGTTCGTAAACTAGTATGATTTCATCAATACAAAGTAATAATGTACAAAGATTCTCGGCGGTTAATGCGCTTAGAAATAATGCGACTTTGACTAAACCTCAGGAAGCGGAAGTTCAGGTTGAAGAAAAAACTTCTGTTGTTGCTCCAAAGGGGTTGTTGGATAGAGTTGATGTTGCCGATATCAGAAAAAATGCCGAATTTGTAGGTGAATTCAATATAACGGATGAGGACATTAAGTACGGTCTGATGTATGGTAGAAGTGTAATAGCAGAGTTTCTTTGCTAAGGGGGGTAAATGAAATTTAGATTGTATTTTCCTTCCCATACTCAAAATAAGGGGGATA
The DNA here is from genome assembly GCA_023662705.1 of Candidatus Gastranaerophilales bacterium. Classification (GTDB taxonomy): domain Bacteria; phylum Cyanobacteriota; class Vampirovibrionia; order Gastranaerophilales; family Gastranaerophilaceae; genus CAG-196. The sequence continues at coordinate 4,412 of JAMPIM010000009.1, forward strand.
AAGTGAAAAAGTTTTTAATAACATTTTTAATATTAATGACAACTGCAATCTCTGTAAACGCAGAATCTTTGTTCACTCTTGGTGCGACTCAGCATTATCAGGGGACTCCGCGTTCGTTGTTCGGCGGGGTTCAGGCTCGTCAGATTGGTGATTTGGTTTCTATTGTGATGAGTGAAAACATAGCAATGAATGACAATTTGTCATACTCATCAGCTAAGGAATCTAATACGGTCGATACATTCACATCATTTGTTAATAAATGGTTTGGACTTTCCGTAAAAGACTCAAACGGTTATGGCGGGTCAAATGAAGTTTCAAATTCTGCAACAGGTTCACGTGCTATGACTTTGGGTGATAGAATTGCGTGTCAGGTTGTTCAGCAGTTACCAAACGGTAATATTTCAGTACAGGGCAAAAAGACAATTGTTACCGGCAATGAAAGAATGGATTTTATTGTAACAGGCGTCGTTGATCCAAGATGGTTAAACGAAGACGGTGAAGTTTATTCATATAATGTTTCTAATCTTCAGTTTGCTCTATCAGGCAGAGGTTCAATCTCAAGAAGCCAAAATGAAGGTATATTCAACAGATTTATCAGGTATTTATTCTAATGAAAGACAAGTTTAAAAACTTAATAAAAATCCTCGATAAAGAAATCGATGCATATGAAAAACTCAAGGTTTTGTTTGAAGAGAAAAAAGAACTCTTAATAAAAGCAAAGTCCGAAGATTTGGGCGTGCTTGATAATAAAATTCTTGCAGCACATAACTCAATTGTTAAGCTAAATAATACAAGAAAATCAGCAGCAGCCGAGCTTATATCAGAAGAGGCTACAATGTCACAATTTATCGAGCTTGCAGAGGAAAACGAACCTGATTTTAAAGAACCTTTAATGTTAAGAAAAGATAAGATTTGTAACATTTCTAAGGACTTGGTGTTATTAAATAATCAGAATGTGGAACTAATAAAACATGGCATCATAATTACCGACAAGATGTTGGAAACGATTGTTGATGCATTCGCTCCTCAAGGAAGTATCTATAACGGAGCAGGTAAAACAGATACACGGGACTATGATATGTGGACCGTGAACGAAGAAATATGATTGTTTTGTAAAAACAATCAGCTAATAATAATGAGGTAAAAATGGTCAGCTTATTTTCATCATTGAACATAGCAGCAGGGTCACTGACTTCACACGAGTCAGCGATTAGCGTTGTTTCTCACAACGTTGCGAATATGAATACCGAAGGTTATCACAAACAGCGTGTTAACTTTGCAACAAGAAATATCGCAGGTGTTATCGGAAACAATGTTCAAGCCCAGATTCGTGCAAACGGCGGGGTTATGATTGCTAATGTTCAGCGTTATAATGATGAATTTTTGAATAACTATTATCGCGACCAGCTTTCCAAATTAAATGAGTATGGTGCACAATTGAATAATCTTGGTGAGTTGGCTGATATCTTTAATGATTTGGACGGCGAAGGTATTAATGGTGCGCTTTCAGATTTTTATAAAGCACTTAATAACTTGAACGAATATCCTGCAAGTTCAACTGCAAGAATCAACTTTATTGAAACCGCAAAAACACTTGTTTCTAATTTGAACTCTAAAAATCAACAGTTGGGTGAATTAACCAATAAAGTGCTTGGTGACGGTACCAGTCAGGAAGCTTTGGAAAATTCACAATTGTGGGTTCATTACCAGAATTTCAATAATAAATTAGGTGAATTGGCAGAAGTTAACAAGGCGCTTCAATGTACTCAAACAGGTACTTTGGAAGCTAATAACCTGCTTGACAAAAGAGATTTGATTCTTAATGATATCGCACAATTTGTTGATATCAGAGTAAAAGAACATCCAAACGGCTCGGTAAATCTTTATGTTGGCGATACTGCACTGGTTAAAGGTGCAACCGTTACGGGAGAATTAGAAGTTCAGACAGCAGCTGATTTCGAAGCTTATTGCAAAGATAACGGAATTGATTTGCCTGACGATTTTTACAATGAGGACGGTTCTTATAAACATCCTGCAATCGTTAGTATCAAAGGTGATTTGAACATAGGGTTTGCAAACGATATTATTACAGGCGGTGCGTTAGGCGGATTGCTTCACGGAGCTGACACATCCGTAGACGGTATGAATGCGGGAAAAGCGAAAGAATTCTTGAATAATCTTTCACAGGCTCTTGCAAATATCTTTAATGATTTGAATACCCGTGACGGTGCATACCATATTGATGTAAATGATTCAGGCAAACTTTCCGATGACCATAAGATTGATATTTTTGTTGCAGCAGACGGTTCGGATGCTATTACTGCGGGTAATATTGCTATTAATTCCGAATTATTAACTGATGAAGGAATTTGGTATCTTGCTTGTGCATTCTTTGGTGAAGGTGAAAACTTTGATGAAAAAGCTGTTGGTAATGCTCAAAACGTAGCAGCAATGCTTAGTACAAGAACCGAAAAATCAGAATTGTTAAACAATCAATCATTGGAAGATTATTATACATCTTTGCTTGGTAAAATTGCAGCAACAGGCACTAATATTCAAACACTTTATGATACTCAAGAAGGACTTGTAGATTCAATTTATAACCAGTTAAAGAGTGCAACAAATGTTGATTTGAACGAAGAACTTGTAGATTTGGTTAAATATCAAACTGCTTATGCAGCAGCGGCGCAGGTATTTAATACTTGTAATACTTGTTTAGATACTTTAATGACTTTAGGAAGGTAATTTATGGTACAGAGAATTACATCAGCATCAAGATATGACTTGCTTTTAACAGATATGCGCAGAAATATGGCAAATTATAATAAAGCGCTGGAGCAATTGAGCTCATCTTCTAAGATTAACCATCTTACCGATGATCCGATTGGTGCTGTTAATGTTCTGAACACAAATCGCCAATTAGGACAAATAGAAACTTTTGAAACAAATGTCGGTATGGCTTCTGCCGAGCTTGCAGCTCTTGGGGATTTGATGGAGCTTGCATCTGGTTATTTGTCTCAAGCTTGGGATAAAGCTATTCAGGCTAACAACCAGACTTATAATGAAAATTCTCTTAAAGCATTAAAAGTTGAAATTGATGAAATTACTAAGACAATGGTAGACCTTGCAAATACTGAATATAATGATAACTATATTTTTGCAGGTGCTAATACTAAAACAATTCCTTATGAAATAGCTGAAAACGGTGATATTGTTTATTATGGAACACCAAACAGCAACCCTGATTATATCAGACAAACAGAAGTTGCGGATGGAGTGTTTGAAATAATTAATACAACCGGCGATAAGGTTTTCGGATATTATAAATCTGCTGTTGAGCCGGGAAACGGAGTTTATACGGATGCAGACGGACAACGAGTTTATGAATCAACCGATGCGGATGGAAACACTGTCTATAAATACGAAAACGGAGCAGAATACACAGGTGATGTTGCGGATTTAACAGATGGTGCAGCAGAAGAATATGATGGTGTTATGGGTGCTCTCAGGGTTTTGAGTAACTCTATTCAGGCTGCTCTGGATGCTCCGACTGATGTTGACAGAACAGAAGCGTTTAATACTATGCGCTCAACGCTTGATATGTTTTCAGACTCATTGAATACAATTACTAATGAACAAACAAAATTTGGTGGTGTGGCTAACCGTTTAGAGATGACAGAATCGACTCTTGGTACAAGCAGTGACAGTTTGACAAACTATTTGTCCAATATCAACAGTGTTGATTACGCGGAAGCTGTTACAAACTGGTTAAATGCCCAGTACGCTTATCAGGCAAGTTTGCAGGTTACGGCATCATCTATGAATTTAAGCTTGTTGAATTATATGTAATAAAAAATACAGATTCCTCACGGATGAAGAGTCTGTATCGATAATAATTTTAGTCTACAATTTTAATATACTTACCATTTTTAAGGGCATTAAACTGCCCTTTTATTTTTTTAGACCTATAAAAGAAAGAAATTTATCAAAAAAACCTGTTTTTTGACTTTCTGTAGAAGCTGTTTCAATATAGTTGTTCGATTCTTCAAGGATTTTAATTGTTTCAACAGCTCTTCTGAAAATATCCATGTTGTTTTCAGGCAAAGGTTGATTAAGCATATCACATACTTCTTGCGCTCTTTGTTCGGTTGCAAATTTCAAGCTATAAAATATATTTTCATCAGAATTTGCTTTTGCATCAAGTCCAATGGCACTTACAGTTTTTCCAATCCTTGCATAAGGATATAAGCCACCGCAAAAGCTGTTTTCTAATTTGTTTTGTTTATCAATAAAATACATGAAAAATTCATTATTGTTATGTCCGTTAATATGTAAATCCCAGCGTTTTGTATCTTGTATTCTAGACGCTTTTTCAAACATTTCAGTGATAGATTTATCAGAGAGTGTTTCTAAAACTTTATGAGCAGATTTGTTAATTTTAACCTGTCCAAAATTGGGACTTTCAATTCTGTTGATTTGCATAGTTATACTCCTTGAGTTCAGTTTATCATAAAAAAGCTTGAAAAAAATTTTTGTTTATCGTAATATTGGCTTGTGGGCATGCGGAAGTAGCTCAGTTGGTAGAGTATCTGCCTTCCAAGCAGACTGTCGCGAGTTCGAGTCTCGTCTTCCGCTCCATAAAAAAGAGTCACTTACGTGGCTCTTTTTTATTAGCTTGAATATATATTTGGTTTTTACTTGTCAATTTTCATTTTTCGTGTTTTGATTAATTCTATGAAAATAGAAAATATTAATTCACAATCAACATTTAAAGCTAAGCTTTCACCTGCCCTTTTAAAAGGTGCTAATCGTTGTGCAAAAAATGAGATGCAAAAGGATTTCCTTGCAAAACGAATTAAGGAAATAGAACAATATGGAGATAATTCCACTGTTATTGCTGCAGTGCAATCTAATCTTCCTATATCAGGATATAGAGTTTCTTTGTTGGCTTTTAATCATAAACTACCAGAAAGGGTGTATTCTCCTCATGAAGTTGCAACGCCTTTATATATTGCTGGAAATCATATTTATAGAAAAACGGATTTGAGTGCTAATGAGTATGATATTGTTACGATGATAACACCGGAAAGAGTATACGAATGTGAGAAAAAGTTATTCATAGACAGTGTCAGAGATAATAAATTAAATCCGCAAGAAACTCTGAAATTATGTAAGACCTTTGTTGCAGCAGATACTTACAAAGCTTTTCAGGAAGCAGCAGAGCAATTAAAAAAGAACCTCTAGGAAGGTTCTTTTTTTTATGTTTTATTTATTGTATGCTGATGTAAGAATAATACCGGAGGATAAAATATGGTACTAAATTTAAGCGCAGTTGATTCAGGATTAGGAATCAAAACAGAATTTTTTAATGCAGAAATTTCTAAATTAGAAAGTAAAATGTCTGCTGTAATTGATGAGTTCTCAAAAAGAGCTAATCAACCAGGTCAGTTCTTGAACTGGGTAAACTTACCTGAAAACCAAATCTTGAGATTAGATTCAATCTACTCAATGGCTGAATCTCTAAAATCTCAAACAGGTGCTGAAATCTTAACAGTACTTGGTATTGGCGGTTCAAAACATACTGTTGAAAATATGCTTAGCTTGAACGGTTTGAACATCAATGGTGACAAAATCTTGTTCTACTCTGATGTTGATTCTGTAAGTTTCGCAAGATTTATGTCAAGACTTGGCAACGATGTTACTAAATCTAACTATATGGTTGCTTCAAAATCAGGTTCAACTTTTGAAACTAAAGATGGTTTCTTGAGAATCAAAAAAATGTTAGAAGATGCTTATGTTTCTAAAGGAAACTCTTTAGAAGAAGCTAAAAAGCTTACTGCAAAACACTTTGTAGCAGTTACTGATAAAAATGCCGAAAAAAGCGAACTTAGAAGAACTTCTGATTCAGAAGGCTGGTTAGGCGATTTATTCATCCACGATGATGTTGGCGGAAGATTCTCTGCTTTGGATGACCACTCATTATTCACTCTTGCTTTTGCAGGTATGTCAAAAGAAGATATGAAATCAATGTTAGCTTCTGCTCAAAAAATGTCAGAAGTTGCTATGACAAAAGATGCTTCAAAAAATATGCCTTTTGCTCAAGCTTCTTTCTGGGCTTTGGCTAAATCAGAAAATATTCAAACTTCTGTTCATCAATACTTAGGTTCAATGTTTGAAGATACTGCTAACTGGCACGCTCAAATGCAGAATGAATCAATCAAAGATACATTGAAACAGATTGCAAAAGTTCCTGATGCTATGCACCATTCATCAGAAGCTCACTTCAATCCTGCAAATAGTTTTGCATTTGCTCTAACAGTTCCTGTTGATACAGGTGTAGCAAGAGAAAATGCTGAAGGATACATCGGAGCATTATCTAAATCATATTCAAATGCAGGTCCTTACTTCTGTGAACACGTAGAAACTTCTAAATTAGGACTAACTCCTGCTTCTGCCGGTGCTTTGGTTCAAGCAAGAGCATTCGCTACAGTTTATCAAGAAATCATTGAAAAACTTATGAATTCAATTTCAATGCCGGAAGTTCTTGAAAGTGTATTGCAGCCTCACGTTGAAGTATACAAAAAGAATCTTAAGCCTCAAGCTGACGGCAAAGATGTTGTTGTAGCAGGACGTATTTCTTAGTAAAAATTTAAAATCGGGTCTTAATTCAAGACCCGATTTTTTTATGGAAAAGTATGATAGAAAATTATATTAATTATCTGAATTTTGTAGAAGAGAAACTAAATAAATTTTTTGAAAGCCAAAAACCTTTTATCTGTTGTAAAAAAGGCTGCGGGAAATGCTGTAAAAATGCGATTTTTCCATATTCTCTGATGGAAATGAATTATCTTCTTTCGGGAATGATGTTTTTATCGGAAGAAGTGCAGGACGAAATTGCTCAAAATGTTCAGAGAATATTAAAAGCTCGTGAAGATTTTAAAGGCGAAGAGTTTCGCTATGACTGCCCGTTTCTTATAAACGATGAGTGTTCCGTGTATGACTACAGAGGAGTTGTGTGTCGTGCATTTGGTTTAATGACACAAGGAAAAAATAAAGAAATTAAAGTTCCGTTTTGTTGTTTTGACGGATTGAATTATTCAAATGTTGTAGATTATGAAACAAGCAAGGTTTCTCCAGAAAAATTTGCTGAATTGGGATGTAAAGAAGAGCCGACAGCGTTTAATGTAAGTTATGAATTTTTAACCAACACCGAGTTTGAAAAAGAGTTTAATTTTAAATTTGGAGAGAAAAAACCATTAATAGAGTGGTTTATAAAGAATTAAATCCCGATAAATTTTCGTGTGTTGATATCTTTATTAATTTTTAGAAGCAAAGCTTTTATTAAAAATAAAGAAAGAATTGACATTATTGCAACGGCGAAAAATCTCAATATAACAAGAAGTATGACATATAGTATATTATTTCCTTCCAAAGGAATTACTCCTTGCACATGGAATAATTGGTTATAAATAAATAACCAGTACCAGTGAACAAAAAAGATACCAAAACTGTATTTTGCAATAAAATCTAATACTGCGTTAGTTTTTTTATGTGAAAGTATAAATTCGTCATAGTGTTTCAAATATCCAAGTACAAGCAGGGTTAGGAATGTTTTTGAAACCGTAAAATTGCCCCAGCCGAAATAAATATCAGCTGCTGCGGTTAAAATCATTCCCATCCATAGCAAAAAGCGTTTATCATAGAATTTATCAATAATGTTTTTGTTAGCTGAACAATACATTCCTAAGACATAAAGTGAAATAAAATGGACAAATCCCATTAAAATGTAGCGCGCATAAATCCAGTATTTAGCAGCGTAGCTTAAACCTATTGTGTCCTGAAATTCAGCTGAACCGCGCGGAATCAGAATTGTGATTAACAGCAAAACAGGTAAGAGTTTGTATAAAACATTTTTCTTTTCCAGTTTCAAAAATAACCATGAGAATAAAAAGAAAATTACTATCATTGGAATAAACCATGTGGGAACATTATGAACTCTTCCGATTGAAAGTAAAATCGGGATTTGAACAAAAATGTTTAAACCATCAAATGCGTTTTTATATAGAACAGGGCAGCAAAAACAAAAAATTAACCCCGGTATAGCCGTAAAAAGATATGGCATAATAACATTTGTCCATTTTTTTGACAGGTAATTTTTGTATTCAAATTTATAAGATAAATGTTGGAACAAAAATCCTGAAATAAAGATAAATAATGCAGTTCCACCGCAAACTATTTCGCAGTTTATACTGTGAGCAAGGCTTGAAGCTTCACCAAACTGCATAACGTGACCCATTATTATTAATAAAATCGCAAGTCCTCGAAATACGTTTATGTAATTTAATATTTTTGTTTTCTTTTCCATAGGAGCTCCTATAACTCAAGCCACAAAACCTGATACGGAGCAACTCGAAGGTGCATTGTTCTGTTTTGCAGTGAAATGTTTACTTTTATATTGTCGTTATTAACAAGGTTTTTTAAGCTTGTAATGTGCCCCTCGTTTTTTAGAATTATATTTGCAGGCAATGTTACTTCTGCAATAAGTTTTTCTTTTGAAAGGTTATTAATTACAAGTATTTGAGAATCTTTGTTTTTTCTAATGTATGCAAAATTACTTTTTGATTTCGTTTTCAGGATTTCAAAATCTCCGTTTGCCATAACAGGAAGACTTTTTCTAAGTGCAATCAGATTTTTTACTTTCTCATATACTTTAGAATTGAATTCGTAATACCCTTTGGTTGAGCCGTAAAAGACTTTTGCGGGAACCATTCCTCTATTAATATCACGGGAATCAAATGCGTTTATAAGGTTGTAAAAACTACGTTTTAGAGCGGATTTTTTAGCATGTTCATAATTATTTGCAACACCGACTTCGTCGCCGTAATAAATTATTGGAATCCCCGGGAGTGACAGAAGAATTGAGAAGGCTGTTTCTATCCTGTTTGGATTTTTGTCAAGGAAATTAGCCATTCTTCCTGCAACACCGAATCCGTTCCTAAAGTTCTCACCTTTTGTTACTAAATCATTAAATAAAATTTCTCTTACTTCGGGACTTACCATTTCAAGAGTTAATTCATCGTGTACGCGCAAGAAAATTCCCCAGGCTGCTGTTTTGGGTATTTCAGGTGTTTTTTTGTAAGCATCCGTAAAATACTTTTTATCTTCTGTTACCAAACTAGCCCAGATTGCAGGCATATAAGGGAAATTATATGCAATTTGAGCTTCATTTGTTCGTTTGAGTTTTTTAATTTCATCTTCAATATTCAGGTCGACTTCTCTTTCTTTGCCGTAGTATTGAATCAAATCTTTAGGCGGCTGGCATGCTTCAACCTGAATAACACTGGAAGGTGCTGTAAGTTGGATATAGCTGCTTATTAGTCTAACAATCGCGTGTGTTTGCGGGAGATTTTCGGCATTGGTTCCAGCCTGTTTTGACAGATATGGGATTGCATCCATTCGGAAAATATCTATACCCAGATTCGCCCAGTGTGTAATTGTTTCAAGCTCATAGTATAAAACTTCTGGGTTATTCCAGTTTATATCAAGCTGGAACGGGTAAAAAGTATGGTATAAATAATATTCTTTTCCGTTCACTTCAACTTTTCGATAGTTATTTTCTACAGATTCGGGAAAAATTATTCTGCGTTTTGATATTGTTCCATCAGGTTCTGTATATTCGGCAACTGTTCCAAGTTTATTATCCTGATATCTTTTATATTCAGGCATTGTATCGGTATAAACAAAGTATTCCAGAGCAGATTCATCACCTGATTCAAGTTTTTTGAACCATTCGTGTTCCTGTGAAAGGTGGTTTAAGACTAAATCAGCTTTGATTTTGAATCCTTCTTTTTTTGCGGCTTGTATAAAGGTGTTAAATTCTTCAAGTCCGCCCAATTCTTCTCTGACGTTCTTAGGGTTTTTGACATCAAATCCTGCATCATTCATCGGGCTTTCCGCAAAAGGAAGCATATAAAGAGTTGTAACTCCCAGATCCTTCAGATAATCCAGCATCATTGCCGTATCTTTGAAGGTATTTTCTTTATCTTGTTGAACGGTTCCAAATTGGTCAACATAGAACATGTAAATTATTTCGTCTTTATACCAATCAGAGGTTCTTGTTTTATCTTGTTCAATAAGTTCTTTGGGACGTGATGAGATTGCTTTATCAGCGTGCTCCAATACTTTAGTATAAATATCTTCTGCATTATTTTTACCATAAATTTCAACAATGGAATTGAATATTTCTTTTCGGATTCTTAATCCGTCTTCTGCAAATGCCCCATTGCATGTGAAAAATATTAAGAAAAATATTATAAGAAATTTTTTCATATATCTAAGAGATAAAAATCTCTACTCCCCTTGTGTGATATGTTGTGTTGAAAATTAAAAAATCTGGTGGGAACAGTCTACCCAGCAACAGGCTCTATTCAACTTCCCTGATAATATCATTTTTGCAGGGATTTTGCAAGTTTTTATAGTGAAATTTGCAATATTAATATAATATAATGCCTTTTTATCGACACATTTCACCCAAATTCCCTAAACGACTTAACAGGGAATTTGCAGGGAAGATAAAATTAATAATATGTTTATGATAATTTAGTAATTACAATATGCGAAACTTTATAAAAACAGCAAAATTAAAAATTCAAAAAGTATACAAAGACTATTCCTTTCAAGATATATGCTATTCATTGTTTATAATAAGTAGTTGGCTACCGAATGTATCCTCACAAATAAAATCTATGTTTTTATTTTTATGTCTGCTAGAAATATATGATTTTGAATTTATAAAAATAAATAAAATAAAGACTTATAATGATTTTAAAATCTTTTATAAAAAGATTAGAATCTTCATTCCTAGTTTTACAATGCTTGAAGATTATGTACCTGAGCAAGATTGGGGAGATTTATTTTACTATATAGATAATGATTTTTATAAATATTTATATGGCGGTGAAATAGAAAACACTTATGACCATTTAAAATTCTTTGAGTTATATCATGCATCTTTAAATGAAAAATTTATTGAAATAATTGGAGAAAATCCAAGAAATGATTTAAAAGGAGTATTACATTTACAAAATCACTTGATTAAAAATTTGAAAAATAATGTTTGTAAGGATATTAAGAATGGTTATTTTGAACTTCCGAATGAAATATTTTGGAATGAATGTAATACTTTTTTGTACACAAAATTAAATCTTTTAGACTTTTTTAAAACTAAAATATTAGATTCCTATTCCGTTCAACAGGCAATATCACGAGAAATATTACAAGATGATAAATTTAGTCAATATTTTCTTCAAGGCAATATATTAAATTCACTTTTTATAAAAAAAGATCATAACTATTATTTATTACCTATAAGAAGAATGGTAGCTGTTCTTTTGGATAAATGGAATCAAGTAATAATAAATAATATAAATTTACTAACTAATAATCAGAATAATTTTATATTAAAAGAAAAATTATTTAACTATATATATTCCAAAATACCACAAGATAGTCATTTTTTTCAAAATATTTCTTTATTGACTAATACAGATATACAGAATCCAATAGATGCTATTTTAATATACAAAAATAGAATTCTAGTATTTTATCTCCAAGAATTAAACAATGATCTTATTGAAGATAGTGAAACTTATTTAATGTATTTAAATAAAAAAATACCGCTTATTAAAGGAAAATTAATACAAGATAATTGTATAAAATTTATACATAAAGATCAACTTCTAGAATTAAAGAATGATTTGGATAGTTCTGATAATATTTTTTTAGATTGTATTATTATACATCCAAGTCTATCTACAACACTTAGTTATTTAGGATTTGAAGAAGAACTTAATTTCCAATTATTTATATATACAGATTTTATTCAATTTATTGATGAAATAACAGACCTGGAAGATTTCTTTAAAAAATTAGATTATTTAAAGAAAACACCTAAAAGAAGTTTTTCATCTAATGCGGACTATTTAAGTTTTTATTCATCAGAAAATGAGGGGGAAGTTTTAACTGGCTATAATGAATATAGCAATTTATTTTTAACTCCATTTTATAGCGATCAAAATCGTTATGAAAATTTAAAAAAGTTTTGGTTAATATCACCTAAAAATACTATTAATAATATTTCTCCAGATAATTGGATATATGAAAAAATGGAAAATTCTAATTCTTTATATATGTATTCTAAGCATTATAGAACTATGGCTATATACTGTAATATAAACAATTCTGATATTTTTATTAATTCTTTACCGTTGATAAATCATAAATATGGTGATGCCATAAAAATTTTTATAGAAATGATTGAAGATTCTTTTAAAAGATATGAGAAAATTTTAAGTGAACATTTTTTCTTTAAAAATAATAATAAATTGCAAATTTTAGTTGTTCCTACTGAAATGATAAAAGAAAAACAAATAAATTATTTATATCGTTTTTTAAATTTTGAAGGAATTTGGCAAATAAAACTCTCTAAATTTATAGATTGTAGTGGTTTACAAATAATATTTGATAAAGAAAATTTGTATAAAATTCTAATGGAAGTAAATGACCAATCTCTACAAGTAGATTTATTTACTGATATTATAAATAATTTGAATTGTTATTGTGATGATAACGATTTAACGAAAAAACTTTTCCAAAAACTTAATTGCGATAAAACTAAACCAACTAGATTTAAAGTATATAGCACAATAAAAGATACTTGTTATCCTGTGTACCATGAAAATATGTATCCTAGACAAAAAGATTTTATAAAAGTTCAAAATATAATGGCAAAAATTCTACACGAAGCTAACATCTGGCCAGGAGTTTATGATTTAGATAAAGCTAAATATATATTAGATATTTTAAAGAAAAAACTTGTCCAGTATCTAAATATTGAGGTTAAAAAATATAATTTTAATAAATCGATTCCTTTAATATTAACATATAATGATGCCAATATTAATAATTTTGTGATGAAAGAGAAAAAGCTTGAAATATCATTAGAACATGAGGTAGATTATTCTAGAGAAAGAGAGTTGGCTGATGCTAAGGCAAAATATATTCGAGAATCTAATAACTACAGATATTTAATTGAAAAATTTGTCCAAATTCAACCTAACGGTAATAAAAATTTAGATGAAGAGTCATTATGTTTCTTACTAGCTATAGTGGATTGGCTAATTATAGCATATAGACATAGCGATTCTATTCATTATAACTTATTTGCAAGTGGACTTATTATTAAAGAGGATAAATCTATAGAAACTATATTCACGGAAGATTTTTCCAAGGAACAAGAAGAATATGAAAAAATAGATGCAGAAGAGCAACTCTATAAAAATTATCCTCATATCAAATTTACACCTTATATGAATTATCATGAAGAATTTTGTCTTAAATTTAAAGAAGATTTTGGTTTTAATTTTCAAAATATGATCAATATTCTTACGGTATTATCAAAGTGGACTGAAGATAATCATACTTATATTATTGCAGATAAGAATGAAATAATTAAAAATACTAAAATTTTACTACAAAATTATACTGAAGATGAAGAAAAAGAAATCCCGTTTATTTTAGATTTTTTAACTTTAGATTCTAGAAATATTACCAAAATATTGGATAAAAACGATTTTTCTAAAACCATACAATGTGATGATATCCCCTTAGATGAATTTAATTTGAGATATTGTCGATATACTATTAAACCTCTTATTAGATACGATAATAAGTATATTTGGGGACCACATTCAGCGCAAGCAACAGGGAAAACATTTTGCACACATATTTGTCATACCAGATTGCCATATAACGTAAAAAATAGTCAATCACAAAAATTATTAGAAAAAATAAAAAATATACATGAAAAAGAATTAGTGAAAAATACATTTGATATAATAAAAACACATACCAAATTTGTAGATAAAGAAGTCGAATTTCATAAAAGAGATAAAAATGTTTCTCATCCGAAAGAACTTGGCGATTATGATGTATTGGCTTATATTCCAGAATACAATATTTTATTAAATATAGAGTGCAAACATCATTTAATTCCATTTTCACCTAAAGATGCCAGAAAATATCTTGATAAAATGTATGATCCAGATAAAACTGGTAAAAGTGCAATTGATAGAGTAATCAATAGAGAAAAATATCTTTCTGAAAATTATCAAACGGCCTTGAAAATTTTAAATGTCCAATCTTATGATAAACCTAAAATAATTTCACTTTATGTTACTAAAATTAGAACATTTCAAATCATGTTTCCAAGAGAAAAAACAAATATTAAATTGTTATCGGTTTATGATTTGGAAGATTATCTTAATTCCATTTTAGGCTCATCAGTAATAAATTAAGGCATTCCTGCATCATGTTGGGTGTTTAATTCTTCAAAAAATATAACTTCATTTTTTATCGAATAATGTATTCTTCCAAGATTTCTAGTTATATAAAATCTTCTCAAGTTCACATTTCTAGCAAATCCCCTAATGGGTTCATCATTTAAAGACTGATTTGAATTTGCCTGCTCTCTTGTTAAACTTAGTCTTTTAGTTATCTGTTCAATAGATTTGTTTCTTATTGTTGTAGGAATATTTAATAATTGATCTTGAAAATTATCGCTGTAATTATAATCATTAATTAAAGAAAAATTAAATTTTATAGCAAATATTTTTATTAATAATTCAAATGTTTTTCTAAAGTCCTTATTAAGTTGATTCCATAAAATATCAACTATAGCTTCAAAATTATCATTTATAAAATCATTTAAATTAGTATAATTTTTTAATGAAAAATCCTCTGAGTTTTTACTAATCGCAATAATTTTTTCTATATAATTTGTATGTTCAAAAGAATAAATATTACATTGTCTTTCACATGCTTCCGCAAGAGAATATCCATGTGTTAAAGATGTATAGGTACAAGTATAGGAAGCATCAGGACTGTGCTTAGCATCCTCATCCCAAAAATTTTGGTCTAAAAATGATCTAAATTTTCTTGCTTCATCGGAACGAGAAGTGCTCAAGTATAGAGCAACATTAGCCGCATGTGTTATTTGTCTATAATAAATTGAAAAACTAAAAAATAAACCTAAGTTTAATCTGTGCTGTAAACCCAAAATTTTACAGCTCTCTTGTAAATTTAATTCAAAATCTTCTTCATTATCAAATTGTCCATCTAAAGATAGTTCATTTACAATCAAACTTTCCATTTATAAAATACCCAATAATATATTTAAATCCTCATCAAATTGATCAAAGAGCCCATTTGGAACATTTTTAACTTTTCCATTATCAGTAAATTCAATTGTTGTATAAATAGTGTTTAATGTTTTATCGTCTATTTGGAAAAAGTTTACTGCAATCTTGTCTTTAATAATTTGTTTTTTGTATATCCCCTTTCTTATTCCGTTAAAGATATGATCGCTATGAGTTTCAATAATTAACTGAATTCCTGCATTTGCGATAAAAATAAAAAATTCTGTAAGTAAAGATTGAGCTTTTGGATGTAAATGGATTTCAGGATTTTCTATAATTAAAATATCATCTTCTTTTGAAGATAAGCACATAATAAGAATACTTATTATATAACTCAAACCAGAACCAATATTTTTAGGTCTCACATAATCTGAAGTTTTCTTTCCAGTATTAATTTTAAATTTTGTTTTAATTTTATCCGAACCAATAATTGATTCTGTTTCAATGTTTGTATTTAAAATATATTGTAACCAATAATCCACTTGCGTACTTAGAGTTGGACTATTATCATCTTTTATCAAGTTATTTATTAATGGTTCTGAACGATGACTATTTAAATAATCAATGGCAAATTCTCCAAGCATTCCATATTTATCGAAATTATTTATATTTTTGTTGTAAAGATCTTGAACCCCAATTCTATTTGCAGATAAATAATGTATTTTTAGGTTTTTAGAGTTAAATATTTCAGCAAGAGAATTGCTAACCTTAGTTTCGGCTATTGCTCCAAATTCAGGATTTAATGAAATTCTTGTACTTGCATTTTCATCATTTTGATTTGCTTCAATTAAAATTTCTTTTGCATTCTTATTACGATTTCTTATTTCGGGAAAATCACCAAGAGATACTTTATAAGAACTTATAGGTGAGGCTTGCTTATTTGTAATTTGTTCTTTTTTATCAATGTTATGTGCAAGTAGTAATAATGCTTGTATAACACTTGATTTACCTGAACAATTCGGCCCTGTTAATAATGTCAAATTACTTAAAGTAATTTGTTCGTCATCAAAAGATTTAAAATTTTGAATATGTATATTTTTAAGCATATAATACCTCTTGTTTAATTTGTTCAATAATATCAAATCTTTTATTAATTGATTTAATATTATCAACTTGTGATGTTATTGCTTCAATATATTCAGCATTATTTAAAATTTCATCATACTTTTCCTTAAGTATGTTTATTTTGTTTTCTGGAATTTCTGAAGATAATAAATAACATACAGTATCAAAAAGTGGCATATTAACTGGACGTTTAAAAGCTTTACCACCGTCTTTTGGTGGGTTAGGTGGCAACCTAAATGCATTCAATGGTATAACTTTTTTGACATTATTCATTGTTCTATAGAAAATAGTCTTTAATTCATCAATTTGGAAATCATCAAGCCCATTAATGTATTCCATAGTTTTAGCTAGGAAATCGTTCATATCGCTTTTATAATCTATCCAATTCCCATCTTTATCATTAGCAATTCTAGTTTTCCATATATAAAATGTCAAAAATCTAAGTACAACATATGTATCTTTCATTCTTTGGGGGCTAATGCTTTTTTCGGTAATTTCTCTAAATATAGGACTTTCTGCCAATTCTTTTAATAAAATTGTTGATTTTCCTTGATATAGTGCATTTCGCATTTCCTGATTATTTAATGTCGTTCCACCTCTATTAATTCTATCAAAAATATCTAACATTACTCTTTCTGGAGTTGATGCTTTTATAACATTTATCTCTAGTTGATAATCTTCAATTTTAGATTGTTGAGTGCCGTCTAAATCAGAGAATTTCCCCTTAGCTTCTTTGATTATGTTTAAATTGGATAACGAAAACTCTCCATTAAGAAAATCAAAAAGAGTAGAGAGTCTTTGCTTTCCATCTACTACAATTTTTTTACCGTCAGTTTTGCGTTCGGCAAAATAAAATGAAGGAAGCTTAATACCCATTAAAATGGATTCAATAAGTTCTCTTTTTTGTTTTGTAGTCCAAACACATCCCCGCTGAAAATCAGGATCCATTAAAATTTCTTTTTTGTCCTCATATTTTCTTTTTAATTCGTATACACTATATCGTTCTTGTTCTATTTTTATATTAGCAGGATAAATACTAATAGAATTGTCTTCGTGATATTTTAAATTCTCTGCACCTTCCAAATCATTATCATTTAATGATTCATTTAATTCAGTATTGAAGCTATCAATTTCTATATCCATATGTTCAACCTTTAGTGGTGTTTTGTAGTAAACTTTAATATATATGAAATTATACTACACAAATTTTTATAAAGAAATAGAATAGAATTTAAATACAAACAATTATTAAGTAATTAACTTATAAAATATTTTACAAATTATTTAACATATCAGAAAGATACTCTTTGTAATAGCTTTTCATCTCAACAGGCTTTTTGATTTGGACATTTCCACCCCATTTGAAAAGTTCATGGCAGATTGCGTATTTACCACCTGATCTGAATTTTACCTGAACATTGCCGTTTTCAAGTTGTTTTATCTTTTGTGTTGGATGGAAATGATAATTCAAAACATCTTCTGCAACTGATTTATCAAATTCCAATGTAATATTTAACGGTTCTTCCTGATAAATCGAAAAAGATTTATTACAAAAATCCTGCAAAGAGAATTTTTCATCTTTTTCAAAATACTCATCCAATATATCAAGATTTGAAATTTTATCAACCTTATACAACCTTAAATCATTTACATATTCATTAAATCCGACTAAGTAATATTTATCAGAAATAATCACACCGTATGGATTAAGGGTAATTCTGCGATTACCTTTTTCTGTCGGGTAATCAAACTGAACTTTTTTGAATGCAAGCATTGCATTACGAAGTTTTTCCAGTGCTAAAGGTTCAACTTTTGCTCTGGAGTATTGCCGAACAGCAAAGCCTTCAGATTCCAGAATTGCAGAAACATCTGTATCAAGTGATTGCAAATTCTTTTGAGGAGTTAATGCTTTAATTTTCGCAATAAGTTCTTCAAGTTCTTTTTTGCGGTTTTCATCAGTAAATAAACCTTTTAAATATTCAAGATTAGCAAAATCATTACTATCAAATGAAATTAGACAATTTGCGGTGCCTTTGACAAATCTCCACCGCTTTTTCTTATCTAATGTCGGTACTTCTTCAACTTTTTCAGGAAATAAGTCAAACAAAAGTGCTTTCATGCGTTCTGCAGAACGTCTTGAACATTCAAAATGTTCCTGAATATCATCAATGCAAAGTCCGCAATAGCTGTTTTGAAACATCATTGCAAGTTCTATTATCTGTTCTGTTTTGTTTAATCTTGACATTTTACCCTCTTATAAAGTAATTCTAAATCATCTATTGCCATTGTAACCAATTCTTCTACTGTCAGTTCTGAAATATCGATTTTTTGATACAAATACATTTCGTTATCATAACTGTAACCGCCCCAATTATTATTATCTTTGAAGAACCAATTATATTTTTCTAATAAATATTTGTACCCGGCATTCTTATTTTCTTTGTCATGTCTACCATTTTTTGCATTTGAAATTCCACATTGTTTTTTGTGCAATCCTGCATATCGACGATAAAAATTACCCCATAAACTTATACCCAAATAACACAAATCATGTCTATTACTTTCACATTTATCCCAAGCACCTTTAAAATAAAACAATATATCACTATATACTTTTAAATCCCGTCCACAATCAATATAGATTTTATCAACAAATTCTTTGTTGTCGTACCCTGCTAAAACTTTTTCTGTAAGTTTTGTCATCAAAATTCTCTCAAAAGTTTTTGAAAAATTGATTTCAGATAATTTATCTTGGATTTCCTTATCTTTTGCAACTGAGTATAAATCACCAATTTTATCCGATGTTTGAATTTCTATACAATTTTGGAATTTATTCAATAATTCAAGGAAAACAATGTAATCATTGATGGTAAACCAGTTATTGCCTCCAAATGTAGCCGCAGATTTGGTATGAAAAGCACTTTGAAGACGTCTTGACAAAGTTTCATAAGAAATATATTCCATATCAAACAAAGTTGAGTGAAACAACGGTTTGAAGTAACTAATTATAACAATTTTCTTTTTATTATCTTTGATTTTTTTGTAATATTTGTCTAACTGTTCTTTGCTTGGCATTGATTTGAATTTGTTTTCTATAATGATAAATTCATCATCAATTTTCAACATCAAATCAAAATGGTATTTTTCTCTAAAAACTTCAACTTTGCTCTTGCCGTCATATTCTGGATAAAAAACTTTCGTAAAAATTTGAGGATATTTCCTCAATAGCCAAGCCCAAAAGTTAGAGTGAAATAGTTCTTTTGATGTTTGTGACATTGCAAACATTGCGTTGCTTGATAAATCTTCTAAGTTTTTTAATATTACGTTTTTATCCATCTTGTTACCTCTTGTTTATAAGAATATAATATATCAAAGCTGCGTCATTTCCTGACGCAGCTTTATTTAAAATGTTTAATTTTTGTTGTAACCGAACTGTCTGCTGCCAAGTGTTTCTTTCCACCAAGATTCTCTTGATAGAATAATTTTATCATCAACTTTAGCATTATAATTTTCTAAAATTGAATATTGAAAATGTTTTTTTACATAGTCAAAACTTTTTTCATTAATAAGTTCAATCAGCCCTATATTACCTCCATGTCCATTACAAACGTAATTCTGCCATCTTTGTAGAAGCATACCGTTTTCACTGGTTGCAGAGCCAACATATAACTTACCTGAAAATGTATCTGTTATAAGATAAACAGCTTTTTGGTTTTTCAAAGCGGTAACCCAGTCTTTTTTATTTCTGTTAATAATTGTTTCAAGTTGATAATATGTTAATCTTACTTTGTCATAACCTGGAAAATCTTCCCCGTCAAATTGAGTAGGTAAAATTTGATTAAGTGTTAATCGGTCATAAATATTATTATAATAACAGCATTGAGTTTGATGTTCTTTATGATAAGTTACGATTATTCTCCCAAAATATTTTTTATATTCATCAAGTTCTTCACCAGCATAGTTAACTGCATTTTTAACATCAAATTCTTCTGTAACCTTTTTAATAGTTGTTAAGAGCCATTTATCATTGGATAGTTTTAGAAAACAAATTGCAATATCTCCAACGTTAAAGTATCTTTTATCTGTACGCCAGAATAGCCAATCATTATTAATTTCATTAGGATTTGCTTTATATAATTCCATAGGATTATCTAAGCCATTATACTGGTTAAATTTAACTTTCACTTTTGAGCTAAAATCATTTGTTAGAATTTGCAATAAATTTTCTAATAAAATTTCTTCCATAGTAATTCCTTTCATTTATTTTACAGGTATCAAACCGGTTTGCTTGCCCTGTTCGTTATAAACATAAATATGAGAGCCCTTTTTTATGCTTACAGTTGTTGACGTAAAACCAGCTAAAGTTCCACCTGCCATTCCTAATGTTCTAATAACTTTTCCTTTTTCATCATAAAGATAAATCATTGTACCTTTGACTACTGCATTTGCAATTGCCATAATTAACTCCTTTCAGTTTGTTCGTCTTGAAATTGGTCCTTTATTTTAGTAATTATAATTTGTCCGTCGTTGTATTCCATATCAACCAAAGTATCTTTAGTCAAACCCATGTCTGTGCAAATAAGTTTAGGGATTTGAAGTAAAAATACTTTATCATTTTGTCCATGAGCATATAATTTCCTACTTTCAAATTTCATAATTTTATCCTTTCAATTTAATCAACACTATAGCATACCTATCCGTCAGAAAATGACGTAACAATTTTTGTTTGTTAGACCAGAAGTCTATACTGTATTGTCTTGAGTATAGCACAATTAAGGTATGAATAGTGATATCTGCAAGTTATTTGCAACAAAACTACAAGAAATAAGAGAAGCAAAGAAGTTTACCAAAAGCAGGCTGTCGGAACTTGCCGGAGTTGATATTTCTTATATTGGGAAAATCGAACGCAGCGAGAAATATCCGAACCTGAAAACTATTGCAAAACTTGCCGAAGCACTTGATGTCCCTGTCAAAGATTTGTTTGATTTTGAATAAGACACTTTTTCATTTTTGTTTCATTTGTAAATTTAACACTACGATATATAGGAATTACGCAAGATGAACTTGACGATGTGTATTTGAGTTTAGATTTATAGTATTATTATTTTATTATTGGGATTGTACAATTCTTGTGCTTTCAAAAAATCAATTTTTGCTCTTTCATGTAATCCAATCTTTTTATATGATTTTGCTCTGCTTTCATAAATTTTTCCTGCCTTTATTACCGGTGCTAATTCAATAGCTTTGGTATAATCTTTTATTGCAAGTTCATATTGCTTTATATGAGAAAATACGTTTCCCCGAAACCAATAAGCATGAAAATTTTCGGGTTCTAATTGTATAACCTTAGAAAAATCTGAAATAGCATTATCATATTGTTGCAACAAAGCATATGCAATGCCTCTATTATGATACCCTGCATTATTATCAAAACTATTCAGTTTAGTACAATCATCAATTGCTTTTTCAAATTCTTTTTCATTAATGTAAGCAATCGAACGATTGCCATAAGCTTCGATATAATAAGGATTTAAATCTATAGCTTTTGTTAAATCCAATATTGCTTTAGAAGATTCTTTTAAATCAATATAATGGTTACCCCTGTTATGATATGCTTCTGCACAGCCTGGCTCTAAGTGAATTACTTTAGTAAAATTGATTACAGCTTTTTTATGTAGGTCTAATTTACCATAAGTTATTCCCATATTAAAATAAGCCTCAGATAATTTATTATTTAATTTTATCGATTGTTTATAAGTTCTAATCGCTTGAGAGTATTTATTAAGTTTAAGATAACAATTTCCCTTTTCAACTAAAGCCATAGAACTTAACAAACTATCCGGAAGTTTTTTACATTCCTTTAAAGCTTTGTCAAAATTACTATTTTTTAAATATTTTAAAAACATTGCACAATATTTTTTCATTTTTCTGATTTTCATATTTGTTTCCTTATAAATCTTTTAATAAAAATTTTTAAAGTTGACATTAAATAATATGTTTTGTTCTCATATCCTCTCCATTAAGAGTTATCAATAGATGATTTTCAGCAATTCTACTTTGAATTGCTTTACCTTTTTCTTTATAATGTGCGGTCATGTTCTTCATCGAATTTTCAGTTGTAATAATAGTTGGTTTTTGATTTTCATATCGAATATTTATAATTTGATAAATTGTTTGACATACCCATTCAGAATTCTTTTCTTTACCAATATCATCAATAATTAACAATTCTGTATCTGTGTATGTTCTTATATACTTAGGAATATTCATTCGTTCTTTTAAGTCAGATATCATAGATACAACATTAATAAATTTTGTAGGAACTCCTTGCTCAATAGCCCTATGAGCAATGGCACAGGCTAAGTGTGTTTTTCCTGTGCCAACTTTGCCTAAACCTTCAATAACAAGATTAGTTCCAAAAGCTAAATGAGCATAAATATTTTCTGCATAGTATTCTGCTATTTGTTTTGCAGATTTAGTAATTTCATCAAAAGTTTTAAAATTACTAAATTTTTTGTCAACAAAGCGTTTATGAATATTTGAGTTTTTTAATAATAAAATTGATTCTTGCTTTAAAAACATCTTTTTGCAAAATGCTTCAACTTTTTCAAAATCTTTAGTTTGTTCCCAAAGTTCATCAGCTTCTGTTTTTATAAGGTAATTGTCATATATACCTCTGTAATATACTGATAATACGAATAGATCTTCGCATGGTAATTTGTCTTTCATAGTTTATACTCCTCAGCCTTAAAGTTGTACAAAGGTTTTAAGTGGTCGATTATTTCTGCTGTTGAGCCTATTGCTTGGATTATCTCATCAGAATTTTTGTAAGCCATTGGTGATTCATCAAGTGTTGAAATTGAAACACAGCTTGAATAAATATTTTTCATTTGCCATTTGTATTCCGCCATATTCAATTTATCTTTTGCCTGTGTTCTCGATAATGCTCTGCCAGCACCATGTGGAGCTGAATTATTCCAATCAGGATTACCTTTTCCTATGCAAATCAAAGAACCGTCAGCCATATTTAGAGGGATTAAAACTTTTTCGCCTTTTTTACAAGAAACTGCACCTTTGCGTATAATTTCGTCCTCTCCGATATAATTATGCAGGGTTTCAAATTCTTCTTCTGATTTCCAGTTCATATTTTTTAGAATTTCTTGTGCTATTACAAGCCTGTTATAATGAGCATATTCTCGGCAAACATTTGAACAATACAAATAATTTTCAGCATTTTTACCTGTTAAATAGGACAAGTTTTTTAATTCACCCTCGCCATAACAATTTTCTTCAATAGAAAGTTTTTGAAAATGTATCGCAAGTTTTTTGCCAAAATTTCTTGAACCTGTGTGAATAATTAAATATGTACCGGTTTTTCCTTTTTCAATCGAAATAAAATGATTACCGCCCCCAAGTGTACCGATTTTTCTTAAATCCCGATTGCTTTTTTCTTGCAGGTAAGCTGTACAAATTTCTTTAACCTTGTCAATAAGTTCATCAGGGACAAGCGGACTTAATTCTGCTCTTGCATTCTGGCCAAAAGGAATATTTTCTCTTATAATTTTGTCTAATTTTGCAAAATCGTTTAAAGTCTTGGATTTTTTAAGTTTTACAGTAAGCATTCCGCAAAATTGGTCAACCCCGATTATATTTGGAATAATCTCACCGTTTTTTGGCATGGTTGAAGTAAACCCGATTGTACATCCTTTACCTCTATGACAATCAGGCATAATACGAATTTTGCAATCTGTAAATATCGGATGATTGCAAATTGCAAGTGTCTGTGTCGTTACATCAACATCTTCAACTTCTGTAAAAACTTTTGCCGATGTATATTTACCTTGAATTTCGTACATATTATTTCCTCAATTTCATTTTTCTTACAATTTGTGCAACTGTTCTTTCATCAGTGTGTAATCTTTGTGCAACTTCTTTAATATTAAAATGGCATTCACCCCATATTTGTTTGAACTCTGCATTAGTAACAGCAGTACCTTTACATCTGCAATTTGAGGGGATTTTGTCCATAATTTTATAACCCATTGATTCAATAAAAGCCTTAAATTTACCTAAATCAGTCCATTCACCCGATTTACCAGTCCATTCTTTAGATTCAGACTTATAAAAATCGGATATGTATTTCATAATCATTTGCATATTTCCGCTAGAAACTACTTTATTTGCTCGTATTAAGTATTTCATTTTAAATTTTCCTTTTATATTTATTATCATTCATACCTATGTCAAAAAAGGACATAGTTGACATAAGTGATTACACATTAACTCTAAAGTTAGTCAAATAGTCGCAAATCCGAAAATACTGTAACAAATCAACAAGAAACTCCCCTAAAGGGAGTTTCTGTCATAATCTAGGAAACCGAAATCTTGAACGATGTGTTTTATATGCCATTTTGCAAAAATCCAATTTTGTCATCTGCAAAATATTTGGTGCTGAAATTCTTTGTATCGCTTCTGCTATAGATTCAAGGTTACAACCATACTGCTTGTTACTAATAACTGCAATTAACTGAGTTAAAGCATCCACCTGATCATCATGTTTCCCGTTTGGAAAAGCATTGATTTCAGCTTTAAAATCATCCAACCACGCCGCATCTTTTTGCAACAGAACTCTACCAGATGCTATAAATAATGAAGCATTATTTGCACGGGTAATTTTATCTTCCTGAGGTTTATGGTTTATTGGATATAAACTTGTTGTTTCTTGAACAAATTGAAGTAGGTGCTTACTAATTGAACTATCTTCGATTATAAGATGATTACAACCAAATTTTTGATACATTTCCTGAATTTTATTGACAAGTGGAAGCATTTCATATTTATATCGTTTTACATCAAGAATATAAATAAGATTATCTTTATATTTAGCGGTAATACAAACAGAATAATCATTATCTTTCCCAGTTTTCAAGGCTATATCCAAACTCTGGAAAATCATTCCGCCTAATGGCACATTATCAAAAAATTTAAAATCATCAAAATTAATAACATTACCTTTCACTGGTATCGGGTTTTGCTGATATTGTGCAGAGAAATTGTAATTAGACATTGATTTCCTTTGATTTTCAAGAATATCCAAAGGTTCTAAAGTTGGATTTAGTGCTTCACCTGCTTTACGTCCAATAATTTTACCATTCGAAAGCTCAAAACATTCATCGTTTTCGGCAATAGCTGGAAGTGATAAAACCTCCCACCCATCTTGCCTAAGTAAGTGACCTGTTAAATCATCAATATGTAAACGTTGCATAACAACTATAATCACACCATTGACTTTATCATTTAATCTGGAAACCAAAGTGTTATCATACCAATTATTTACGTTTTCTCTTTTTACCTCAGATAAGGCATCATCAGCCTTTATCGGATCATCTATAATAATATAGTTTCCACCAAAACCTGTCAGAGTACCTTCAACTGATGTTGCAAATCTACATCCGTTAGCTGTGGTTTCAAATATATTTTCTGTATTTTTATCACCTAAACGTGTATTGAAAGTAGATTTATAAAAATCGGTTTCCATAAGATTTCGGGTTTTTCGGGATAATTCATTTGCAAGAGTTTGTGCATAACTCGCACATATAATTCTTGCAGCAGGATTATGGCCTAAAATAAAAGCGGGTAAACAAATTGAAGCACAATGCGATTTTAAATTTCTGGGTGGTATGTTTATTATTAATCGTTTAATTTTACCATTCAAGCATTGTTGGAGTTTATCGCAGATAAGTTCTAAATGCCAATTTCCTCTGAATTCCTGTGAGCCGTCTATTTCATAAAATGATTTCTGCATAAATGTATAAAGATCAGTTCTACAAGCAGCATATAAAATGTCCCTGTTATTCATTGTTCAATCTCCTTTTTATATAATCTTCCAATATTTGAGCATCCTGTGGTGTTAGTTCTTCTTCTAAATCTTTTGTCATCTTATTTTCTCCGGCTAAAATAGGTGTAAGAATTTTTATTGCAGAGACTTTACCACTAAGTGAATCCGCTATCAGCCTTTTTGCTAATGCTCGTTTTTTCGTAATTTTCTTTAATTTCCCGTTTTCCTGAATCGTAATAACTTCACTCATTTCTTCCAAAATATCTTCTGCGAAGTTATTATTCTTTTTCGGTCGTCCTTTAGGATTTCCTGATTGACCTGGTTTAAATTGATGTTCACGAGGCGGGCAACCATAGCCCACCTCGTATTTCTTCAAATCCTTATTTGACATCACAAATCTCCTTAGTATCAATTAGTTCAGCAGTTTTTCCTGTAAGATGTTCCCAACGATATAGAATTACATCGCAATATTTTGGCTCAAGTTCAATGATTCGAGCTCTGCGTTTTGTTCGCTCAGCTGCAATCAATGTCGAACCGGAACCGCCAAAGGTATCAAGCACAAGACCGCCAATTGATGAACAATCTAAAAGTGCATCAATAATCATCGGAACAGGTTTTACTGTAGGATGTAATTTTACAAGGGTTTTAGCCTGTGGGTTGCTGGCATGCATTCCTTTATATTTCCAAATGTTTGTTCTGTATCTTCCATGAATTCCAAGTTCTACATTATTAATATGTGGTTTTACTCCGTTTTTAAACACGAAAATAAATTCGTGCTGTGAGCGATATAAAGAACCCATACCGCCTGTGCCTTTATCCCAGACACAAATATTTTTAAGCGAAGAATAAACCTGATTGCCTGCTGTAACCATTTCATCAACATGTCTCCAATCCATGCATTGATAGTGGATTGAGCCATCAATAGAATATTTCTTTTGCAGAGTCATTACTGTTTTGAGAAAATCAATAAATTCACTTTTCTCCATTTCTCCTGATGCAAGTTGAAATTCTTCATGCTGTTTTTGCTTGGTTACATTCCCTTTGATTTTTACGTTATACGGTGGGTCAGTAAAAATTACCTGCGCTCGTTCATTTTGCAAAAGTTTTTCGTAACTTATTTCTTCCAGCGAATTACCACAATACAACAAGTGATCACCTAGTTTCCATAAATCCCCCTTGCTAACACGCTTAGGAATATCAATCACGTTCTTCAAAAATTCCGAATCCGGATCAGCCTTTGAAGCATCTTTTACTGCATCAAGAGTCTCAGGATTGAGTATCAGGTCAAGTTGAGGAATATCAAAACCGGTAACAGTAGCATCAAAGCCTATTTCAGTATTAAGATTCATCAAAAAATCCAATTCAATTTTAAGAATCTCATTATCCCAACCAGCTTCTTCGGCTAACTTGTTATCTGCAATAATATAAGCTCTAATCTGTTCTTTGCTCATGTGACTCAAACAGATAGTTGGAACTTCATTCAATCCTAATTCCCTAGCCGCCAATACTCGTCCGTGTCCTGCAACAATAAAATTTTCAGTATCGACAAGAACCGGATTATTAAACCCAAGTTTTTCAATACTCTGTGCAATTTTGTGCAATTGTTTCTTGCTATGCGTTCTTGAATTCTTAGGGTTAAGTTTTAACTCCGTCAGATTCTGATAGCAGATCTTTAATTCATTCGGTTGTTCTGTCATGATTTTTCTCCTTTGATTTTTTGTACGGATTACAAAATGCATCCTATAAAAATTAGGAAAAATTTTTCAACATGGTGAATAAAAAATTCAAAAACATGAAAACACCTACTGTGAGTGCATTTGATACAAATTGTGTTGATAGACTTGATGTTTTAATGAAGAAGAGTGACTAATGTATTAAAGAGGTATTTATTAAATGGCATTAAATATTTTTCAAAAACGAATTAAAAATTGGGAAGAACAATATGGTTCTTTATCGCCAGAAATTCAACGTAAAATTGACAAATTAGTTGAACATTATGACAGGACTCAAAATATTGAAAAAGAAAATAAGGTTCTGTCGATTACTGACGGAACAAAGTTGGTTCGCGAGTTTAAAGGTAAACGATACTCTGTAACTGTAATTCAAAGCGGTTATGAATTTAACGGTAAAAAATACAAAAGTTTATCTGCAATAGCCAATGAAATAACCGGTACTCGGTGGAACGGCAAGAAATTTTTCGGGGTGGCGTGATGAAGAAACTTATCAGATGTGCAATTTATACTAGAAAATCTACAGAAGAAGGTTTGGAACAGGATTTTAACTCTCTAGATGCGCAACGCGAAGCCTGTGAAGCTTATATTAAATCACAAATGCACGAGGGCTGGATTTTATTAGATAAGCAATATAACGACGGCGGATATTCTGGCGGAACAATGGAACGTCCAGCATTTAAAGAACTTTTGAAAGATATAGAAAACGATGAAGTTGATATCGTTGTTGTTTATAAAGTTGACCGCTTAACTCGCTCACTTATGGATTTTTCGAAAATTATTGATGTATTTGATAAACATAATGCATCGTTTGTATCTATAACTCAGCACTTTAATACAACAACATCAATGGGGAGATTAACTTTAAATATTCTGTTATCATTTGCTCAATTTGAACGTGAAGTTACAGGAGAGAGGATTCGGGACAAATTTGAAGCTTCACGCAAGAAAGGACTTTGGTTATCCGGTACTTCACCTTACGGGTACGTAAAAGACGATCATCACATGTTGCATCCAGATCCACCTTATTCTGATAATGTACAAATTATTTTTGAATCTTATCTCAAGATAAAAAATGTGCTTAAGTTAAAAAAGTATCTAGCAGAACAAAAAATTCTGACAAGATCCGGAAAAGAATTGGCAAAAGGAAATTTATACCACATACTTTCAAATAAAGTTTATCTGGGCAAGATTGTACACAAAAACAAAGAATATGACGGTTTGCATGTGCCAATTATTTCAGAAGAATTATTTAATGATGTGCAGAATTTATTAAAAGTAAATTCGGTCGAACGAAAACACGTAACAAATGCAAAGAATGGCTCACTACTTACAGGACTTGTATATGACGATATTGGGAATAAAATGTCTCCATCTGCAAGCAATGCTAAAAATAAGCATTACCGCTATTATGTTAGCCAAGCAATTAAAAATCCGTCTGATTATGAGCGTGGAGAAATCACAAAAATTTCAGCCGGTGAAATCGAAGAATTTGTACAAGATGATTTGATAAAATTATTACAAAATACCCATAGAATGCAGAATTATCTTGAGAATTATCCAATTGAACAACAGAAAATAATATTAGAAAAAATGCAAAATTTTAAGGTTGATAATGTATTCTTAAGAACTGCGGTTAAGAGAGTTGACTTAAAAACGGATTGTATCTCAATCAGTTACGATATAAATTATATTATCAAATATTTTGCGACACTTGCTTTTAACATCGAATTTAACCACACCGAAGATGATGAACTAATAATTACAAATCAGATTCAGGTAAGAATTTCTTTAACCCCTCAACGGCAAAATAAGATTATAATTCCCGGTAAGGCAAATTATGATATGAAACTGATTCAGGCGATTGTAAAAAGTTTTTGGTATAACAAACTTGGAGCAGAAAGGAAACTTCCGATCGAAGCTCGAAACGGTAACAACAAACGCCTTCGTAAACTAAGATTCCTACCGCCAGAAATAATTGAAAGTATAATGAACGGTACCCAAGATCCAGAGTTAAATGTGAAGAAGTTGATAGAGATGGCTGAAAAATGCTGTAAATAATTAAGACATAATTAAATATTATAGAACTTATTATTTAAGCATATATAATATAGTTATGCGTTATAAAAATGTTTGTAAGTTTTGTGGAAAAGAGAAAAAGCTGATTAAGGCTCATATAATTCCTCGTAAATTTTATCTTGATTATAAAGATGAACAATATATGAGTGTTAATAAATTATCAGGGAAATTTCAAATTCAACAAAGTGGAGCTTACGATAAAAATATTTTATGTGAAGATTGCGATGGAAAAATTCTAGGTAAGTTTGATCAAGAAGGATATCGAGTTTTATTTGATGAAATTTATAAACACAAATTGAATCAATTGAATCATGATTCTATGTATTATATAACTTCAGAATATTATAACTATGAATATTTAAGAAACTTTTTTATCTCAATATTATGGAGAGCATCTGTTTCATCTTTACCTGAATTCAGGGATATTAACTTAGGTATATATCAAGGCAAAGCTTTAGAAATCTTACAAGGTAAAGAAAAATATGAAAAATTATTTAAAATTTTTATATTTAAATATCCTAAAGACAAAGACTTTAATAAGATTCTTTTTATTTCAAAAGGCAAATTTTATAATCGCAAAGCTTTTATAATTAGTTTGGGAGGGTATTTTGTAACTATTA
Organism: Candidatus Gastranaerophilales bacterium; assembly: GCA_023662705.1. Lineage (GTDB taxonomy): Bacteria > Cyanobacteriota > Vampirovibrionia > Gastranaerophilales > Gastranaerophilaceae > CAG-196. The sequence goes on from JAMPIM010000009.1 coordinate 34,998, forward strand.
TTTTAAACGGACGAAACCTAATATTTAATAAACAACTTTTTCCTATTACAGAAATGTTCATTAATAACAATGCTTTTTATATTGTAGAAAGTAACGAGTTATATTTGCGACATTATTATTTGGCGAATAAAAATATAAGAGAAATGTGGGAAAAGGGTTTTAAACCACCATTTGCACAAAAAAAATAAAAAGGACTTTTTTTATTTGCCAAAAGAGAATTTAGGTACAAACTGACTGAAATTCTCTTAAAATAGACTCGAACAAATTCTCTTTAATTGGCTAGAGCCCGCACGGTGCGGGAAATTTGGTATTAAAAAAGAGCGCTATTGCACTCTATACTTATTAATGGTGGAGATGGTGGGAGTCGAACCCACGTCCATTGTGGATAAAAACTGATATCTACGAGTGTAGTGGCTTATTGGCTCAATCTAAGACGGAAAGTCACAAAACCTGACTTAGACCAAAGGTTTTTTGCGGAAACCTAACCTCCAATGGTAAAAGTTGATACGCATACCATCATTTGCGTACTGCATCTTGCATACATTCATCACCCTAAGCGGCAAGATGGCTTAGTTAGACGGGCTGTTAGGCAGCTTTTGCCATTCTATAGTCAGCCATAGATACAACGTTATTAGCGTTTAATTTAGTTTGCTCGTTGATAAGCGGGAACAGCGCCCGCACTCGCAACCCGGATCTACCAATCACAGCGTCAAAACCAGTACATCCCCATATTTAAAACTTTTCAATGTTCGTATAGATAGTATAACCCAAATTTACCCTTGTTTCAAGGTTAGAACTTCTCAAAATCCACTGCGCCGTGTTTGCAAATCGGACAAATATAATCAGCAGGTAATTCGTCGTGTTCATAGATAAATCCGCAAATTTTACATATCCATCCTTTTTTGGAAGTGGTTTGAGGTGCTTGTTTAATATTCTTTTGGTAATAATCATAACTCACGGTTGGTCTGTCTGATAAAACTACAGCATCAACTAATTGAGCTATAAATAAAATATGTGTGCCTAAATCAACTTCCTGCTTAGCATAAGCTGACATATAAGCATTAGTATCTTTTGTAATGTATAATACTCCGTTATTTGAGCGTTTTGTATCTGAAAAATCAGCGAACTTATCGGTATCTCGTCCGCTCTGGTATCCAAAATTCTTAAATACTTCAAATTTACTGTCTTCTGTTAATATAGATACATTGAACTTTTTGGTTCTTTGAATCATCTCACAAGTATAATTTGATTTATTCACGGCGATTTCAATCTGGCAAGGGTCAGCAGTAACCTGCATTACCGTATTAATAATACATCCATTGTCTTTACCGTTTTCATTTGCTGTGAGAACATATAATCCGTAACCTATTTTAAATAATGCATTTGTATCCATTAAATCTTCCCTTCCCGTTTAGCAATAAGCGCTTCTTTTCGTTCAAGCTTTTCATACAACTGAGAATTAATCTCTCCACCTATCAGAATCAAAATCGAAGTATAATATAACCACATCATCATTACTGCAAAACCTGCGATTGTGCCATAAACAAAGTTATATGTATGCAAGTTGTTAATATAAACCGAGAACAGCCATGAACCAAGCAGCCATGAAATACAAAAGAATATTGTTCCGGGCAGTGCACTATGTCTTCTGAGTTTTTCATGTCCCGATAGGTCAGGCAATATATAATAGCTTAGATATGCCATTATAAATAGTGTTAGGAAGGCAATCGGCCAGCGGACAAATAACATTATGTTCGCCAAATGCTCTGTCATTCCCAAATATGCTACAAAGAATTTAATAATAACTTTTCCGAAGACGATTAATGTTATACTTAAAAACAAAACAAGAGTATTAACAAAAACCATTATAAGAGCTAATAATCTTGAATAGAAAAAGTTTCTGGTTTCTTTAACTTTGTAAGCTCTGTTTAAACCTTTTGCCACAATTGCAATTGTATTTGTTGAAAGAAATAATGTGATACAAAAACCCAAAACTGCGATTAAACCGCTTCGCTTAAAGAAGAATACTTCGTTTAAAACCGTATTAATAAGATTAATAACATCAGTAGGCATAATATTATGCATAAAGATAAATATAGGGCCCATGAAATAGTTTTTACCGATAAATCCAAAGATGGCAGTTAAAAACAGAATGAACGGAAAAATCCCGATACATAGCATAAAACCCATTTCGGAAGCCATTCCGAAAAAATCATTTTCTACAACTGATTGTATAATACTTTTTAAGGTTTTAAATTTATTTTTGAAATTCACAGATTAATCTCTCTCAATAATTTTTCGATAGAATCTTTTACTGAAGCTTTTATTGTACATCCTGCAGCAAAAGTATGCCCTCCGCCTCCGAAAACAGAGCATATTTGAGCTACGTCAATCTTCTTACTTCTCATAGAAACTTTTGTCATTTTTGATTCGACTTCTTTCACAACAAACGCTACTTCTGTTGTATCAATTGCACGCAAAGTTTCTGCGATTCCGTCTGTGTAGTCGTCTCCTGCGGAGAATTTTTCCAAATCTTTTTTATAAACAGTTGTATATGCAATCTTGTTATCATGTAAAAACTCAGCTTTGTTTACACAGTAGTTTTGAAACATAACGAGATTTTTTGTTTTTGTTTCATAACATTTTTTGTATAAAACAGTAGGGTTTGCACCTATTTCAACCAAATCTGCAACAGCGCGGAAAACTTTTGAGTTAGTGTTCTCAAAACGGAAATTACCTGTATCGGTCATTATTGCAACATATAAACATTCTGCTGCATCTTTTGTAATTTCCCAGTTGTTTTCTTTAAAATAATTAAATAAAACCTCTCCGCAAGAGCTGGCATCTGGTTCAATGATTTGATAATCCCCGAAGCCTGGATTAGTTTTATGATGGTCAATGTTTACGGTACATTTAGCTTTGTCAAAAAATATTTTTGCATCACGAACTCTATCAATTGCTGCAACATCAAGAGTGATAACCAAATCATAGACAAGGGATTGGTCATAATATCTTTGAGCAAGATTTATATTTGGTAAAAAACTATAATTGAACGGAATGTTTGAAACAACAGACATATCAGCTTTAATTTTAAACCTGTTATAAATCATAGAATACATTGCGCACATTGAACCCAAAGTATCTCCATCAGGGTTAACATGGCTTAATAAAAGTATCTTTTTGGCGCTCTTTATGATATCATCTAAATTACATTTCATACAACAATAATAGCATAAACGGGAGAAAAGTGCCTAAGGTTCTTTATACAGATTTTGAAGGAGTTGAAGATGTCATCAGTAAAATGATGGACAATCCTCAGCTGAAAAAAGCTATAACAAGAACCAATATGTATAATTTCTGGGATAATATTCTGCCAACCAAGTTAAAGAAACGCTCAAAACCATACAGTATGCTTCCCGGAGGGATAATGGTTGTTGCGTGTGAAAATCCGATTGTTGCACAGGAATTGTCTTTACATAAAATTATGCTTATTAAAAAATTTGAACCGTTTGCCAAGAGTATGAAAATGCGTGTTACGGATTTGAGATTTGATGCTAAGAAGTGGCAAATGGTTATAGAATAAAAAAAGAGAGGTTTAAAACCTCTCTTTTTTACTTATTATAACTTCCAACTGTTCAAGTATTCTTCCTGTTCAGCTGTCAATGTATCAATTTTAATTCCCATTGATTCAAGTTTTAAGCTTGCAATTGCTTTATCAACAGATTCCGGAAGTGTGTGTAATTTGTTTTCTAATTTGCCTCTGTTTTTAACAATGTATTCCATACCAAGAGCTTGGTTTGCAAAACTCATATCCATAACAGAAGCAGGGTGTCCTTCTGCTGCGCCTAAGTTAACTAATCTGCCTTCAGCAAGAACGTAAACGGATTTTCCGTTGTTAAGCTTGTATTCTTCCAAGAATGGTCTGATTTGTTTAATTTCTGTTGCATAAGCTTTTAAATCACCAACGTTAACTTCCCAGTCAAAGTGACCTGCGTTAGCAACAAATGCACCGTCTTTCATAGAAAGCAGGTGTTCAACATCAACTACGTGTTTGTCGCCTGTAACTGTTAGGAACAAGTCGCCAACTTTTGCAGCTTCTGCTATCGGCATAACTCTGTAGCCTTCCATTGCTGCTTCAAGAGCCTTAAGCGGGTCAACTTCACAAACGATAACGTTTCCGCCTAATGCTTTTGCTCTTAGAGCACAACCTTTACCGCACCATCCGTAACCTGAGATAACAACTGTTTTACCTGCAATAAGAATATTTGCAGCTCTCATAATACCGTCCATTGCACTTTGACCTGTACCGTAACGGTTATCGTAAAGGTGTTTTGTCATGCTTGTATTTACACCAACAGCAGGGAAGCGAAGTTTGCCTTCTTTTTCCATTGCCTGAAGTCTGATGATACCTGTCGTAGTTTCTTCTGTTGAACCGATAACTCTGTCTGCGAGTTCAGGGTGTTCAATATGAAGAGTTGAAACTAAGTCACATCCGTCTTCGATAATCAAATCAGGCTTGTGGTTGATAGCTTCTTGAATATGTGATTTGTACTGTTCTACTGATTCACCTGCTACTGCAAATACAGGGATGTTATGGTATTTAACCAAAGCAGCTGCAACATCATCCTGAGTAGATAAAGGGTTTGATGCAACCAGAACTGCGTCAGCTCCGCCAGCCTGCATTGCTAAGCATAAAGCTGCTGTTTCTTTTGTTACGTGTGAACAAGCTGCAAGTCTTAAACCTTTGAACGGTTGCTCAATTGCAAATCTTTTTTTAATCTGTTCCAAAACAGGCATGTCTTTAATAGCCCAGTTAATATTATTTTCGCCCTGTTCAGCAAGTGCAATATCTTTGATATCGCATTTTATTTTGGTACAATTCATCTTTTTCATCCTATTCTTTTAAATTGGCTACACTTACGGTATATATTTTATCACTAACATGCACAACAGCCCATCTTAGCGGATTAATGTTGCGTTTTGTTAACTCTCCTTCAATATATTCTGTTGTCGGAGCTTGATTATTTGGTATTTCTATTAGTTCTGAAACTACCTGCATTATTTAACCCTTTTTAATAGTTTATCCCAGCCTATTTCTTCAAAGTATTTTTTCCCAAGCTCTGTAATACCCCATGTTTTACAAGTTCTGGTATAACCTGTTTTTATAAATCCTGTAGAAATATACTCATCAACCTGCTGTCCTTTTAGCAAATCAAATTCTCTTAAATCGCTCATTCTACCATATTTATTTTTAACGGCATAACCTAAGACATCATAGCTATTTTGTTCAATATTTATTTTCATTATGTTACTCCTTATTCAACAGTAACGGATTTTGCTAAGTTTCTAGGCTGGTCAACGTCTTTACCCAAGAATTCTGCAATGTAATATGCTAATAACTGCAATGGTACAATTGCAAGAGCCGGTGATAACATTTCATCAATTGCAGGAACTCTGATAATTGATTCAAACAAATCATTCAATTTTTCATCAGTCGAATCTGTTAATGCAATCATTCTTGCGTTTCTAGCTTTTGCTTCTTCTGAGTTTGAAAGAATTTTGTCATAAACCTTTCCGCTCATCAAAATTGAAAGAACAGGCATTGATTCATCCAGCATCGCAATAGGGCCGTGCTTAAGTTCGCCGGCTGTGTATCCTGTTGCATTAATATAGCTGATTTCTTTTAGTTTCAAAGCACCTTCTAATGCTGTCGGGAAGTTGATTCCGCGAGCAATAAAGATAAAATCTTTAGCAGAAGAGAATTTCTTTGCACAAGCCTGAATATCTTCTTTGTGAGCAAGAATTTTTTCAATTTTTTGAGGAAGTACAACAAGCTCATGTTTCAAATTTGATAAATTACTTACCCCTTTGATTTCAGCCATATAAAGAGCAAGCAGATAGAAAGAAATTACCTGTGCCATATATGATTTTGTTGCTGCAACAGAAACTTCAATACCTGCATTTACAGGGACTAAACTATCAGCTTCGCGAGCCATTGTTGAGTCAGGTCTGTTTGTTACGATTAAAATATGAGAACCGCGTTTTTTAGCCTGTCTGACTGCGGTAATTGTATCAGCAGTTTCGCCGGATTGTGAAACCCCGATAACAAGAGTATTTTTATCAGTAATTGTTTTTCTGTAAATATATTCGCTTGAAGGTTCAACATCAACTGCGATTCCGCATAAGTCTTCGATAATATATTTACCTATCATTGCTGCGTGAAGAGATGTTCCGCATGCAACAATCTGGATTCTGTTTAGATTTTTTAGAGTCTCTTTATCTAAAGTTACTTCGTTAAGTTTGATTGGTTCGTCAATTGCTTTAAGTTTTCCTGAAAGAACATTTCTAACAACATCAGGCTGTTCGTGGATTTCTTTAAGCATAAAGTGTTTATAACCCATTTTGCTCAATGCAATAGGCTCCCATGGAAGGGTTTCGATTTTTTGAGATAAAACATTGTTATCGCTGTCAATAAGTTTAATTGAATCAGGAGTCAATGTTACAATTTGATTGTCATCAAGATACATTGCTTTTTTTGTGTAAGAAATAATTGCAGGAACATCAGATGCTGCAAAGTTTTCTCCTTCACCAATCCCTACAAGAAGCGGAGCATTCCTTTTTGTTGCAACAAGAGTGTTTGGAACATCCTGATGCATAACGCATAATGCATAAGCCCCTTCAAGTTCTTTTGTTGCAAGTCTTACAGCTTCTGTTAAATCTTTTGTTTTAGCATAAATTGAAGCTATAAGATGGGCTACTGTTTCAGTATCGGTTTGTGAGCGGAATGTACATCCTTGTTTTTCAAGTTTTTCTCTTAGTTCTTTGTAATTTTCAATGATACCGTTATGTACTATAGCAACGCGTCCGCAGTTACAAGAGTGTGGATGCGCATTAATTGTATTAGGAGCACCGTGTGTTGCCCAACGGATATGCCCGATGCCGATTGTGGATTTTTCAATATGAGATTTTTTTGCTTCAACGATATCTTTTAGGTTTTGAAGCTTGCCTTCAGCTTTGTATAATTCAACTTGACCGTCAACATTAACAGCAATACCGGCTGAATCATATCCTCTGTATTCCAAATTGGTTAAACCATCTAAAAGAATATCTGCTGCTGATTTACTCCCAATATATCCAACAATTCCGCACATAATTAAAATACCTCTCTAAAACTTTTATACTCTTATTTTAGCATAAATTTTTTATTTGATATTAAGATTATTTAAAGGTATTTTTAAACCATCTGTAGCCGATTACAAATAAAACCAAGCCTCCAAACCATTTCAAAAATGTTTTTTCATTTTTGTTTTTTTCGCGTTTGGAGTCCTGATAAATATCGTTGTTTAAAGCTCTCATTTTCTTATTCATATCTTCATCACGGCAAAGAGAATAAGAAGGCAGATTGTCAGGAGCTGTCGCAACAGTTCGTTTCGGACGCTCTGCCTTAGGGTTAGATGAATAATGTTGATTTAGGATTAGTTCACTCATTAGCTAGAATAAATCTCCGTACCTTAAAAGTTTATGCAGGTTGGTTTTCGGCAGGTACATCATTCCCGTCTGAGGCGGGATATCAGGTACCTTTTTGATTAAACATTCCTCCATATATTCGTTTGCTCCTTTTTCCATAAACCTGAATCCGAGTTTATAGAAGAACAAGGCGGGCGATGATTCTTTCCAGACGGGGGACGAGAATGTTACAATCCTTCCGTCTGCCATCTCATCGAACATGGCTTTTTCCGCAAGCTGTTTTATTGCCTCCGTACCCAGACCGCACCTTGATTTGGGGGCTTGAATATAATCTATGACATAACAATTTTTCAGATATTTTATCTTCCTCTTTGGCGGTGGAAGCTGGAAGAAGTTATGGGCAGAGCCGCCTCCGCCTCCATCATCAAAATCTTCTTCGACGATTTCAACATAATTATCATCTATCTCGCCAACTATTGCTATATTATCGCCTCGTTTGAATTTCTTAACCCGAAGCGTTGCCTTTTCTTTTATAAAAGGTGTTTTAAAACTCAAAATCGGAGGCATCGCAAAACTCATACGGGATTGCGTTGCCTTTGCGACACTCGCCTGCTGCAGGCGTGCGTCAACACTTGCAATGTTGTTAATCATAATAAACCTAACCTAATTCTAACCTTATATATATAAAGAAAAATATCCGATAAAAATTGCTTTTTATCGGATATTTTTGTTAACAATTTGTAATAATTATTTTAAAGAATCAGAAATTTGGTCAAACTGAGATAAATCAAATCCTAAATCTCTTAAGTGACCAACTGACGGACATTCTACAATCTTGCCGTCTTTGTCTTTGATTACCCAGCTCTGGTTGCCGTGGATTGCATTGTCTACGAATTGACGTTGTGTTGTTTCACCGTTCATTCCGTAGAATGCATTTAACGTACGTTTTAGAGCTTCTGTGTAATCTTTGATTAGTTCCTGAGTCAAGTCGCCGCCTTGTTCACGGATTTCCTTCATTGTTCTGCCTGTTAAGATACCGTTAACCCCGTCTTGAACTGAATCAACGTGTCCGCCTGTTCTTGTAAGAACTGCCGGAGTACCTTTGTATAGAGATTCCCACTTGTCTCCGTCCGGTTCAAAGTAAGAAGGTCTCATTGTCCAGTCTGAACCTGCCATCCAAATAGGGTTTGGAGTAAATCCGTCCATCTGAATAAGGTGACGTCCTAAGTTACCCAAGCGTTGTTTTGTTGCTGTAACTGTATTGCGGTGTTTTCCGTCTTCTGCATCTACACCGCCAATTGCTACGATTGGACGAGTTTTGCCGGGGTATAGAGTATCCCAGTCTCTTAAGATGTTTTCCCAAGCGCCTGCTGCAATATCAACACCCTTTTGGCTTACGAATCTTACACCCATATTGTAGAACGGAACTTCATCAAGTTTGTCTATATCTATATCAGATAAGTCTGTTAGTCCGTATTCTTTAAAGTTAAAGATTTCCTGACCTTTTGCTCTGTTGAAATCAAGCATAGCTCTTAATGATTCAAAGAACATTTTCTTGTTGTGGCTTCTTGCTTCAAGTATAGAATCCATATCCATATCTGCTGTTGCAGGTTTAAGAGTACGTAATTCTGTTATGCCTTGTTCTTTAAGAGCTGCAAGAGTGTCGCTTACCTGAGGAATATCAAGTTTGCGAAGGTCTTCGATAATAACTGCAAAATTATTGATATTTAAAGATTTTTTTGCCATAGCAGCGCTTATGCGTTTTCTTTGCTCATCGGTTATGCCTTCAATATGATTAATTGTATATTTGAAGATTTCTAATTTATCTCTGTTTAACATTCCGTTGAAACCGCCGATTTTTGAAGCACTGATTTCATTAACAGATCTATCCCAGCCGTTTGATTGACCTTCCATTGTTCCTGCCTGCAATCTTCTTTCTGCAACATGGGTAAGAGCTTTTCCGCGTTCTGTTTCGGTTGCGATTTCTTGAGCGTAAGTTGGCGAAACAGGTTTAACTTTAGTTGCAAGAGTCATACCCATATTTGCCATATTTACCGTTCCTTCAACGGTTAGAACTTTGCTTAATGTATCAATAGGAACTTCTCTGCGGTCACCGTCAGCATCGGTTATAGTTGTTGTAAATCCTGTATCAGCGTGTTTGTAAATATCAAATGCATATTTATCAAACAATGTGTTTAACATATCTGATGAATACTGACCGCCCCATCCGTGGTAATCAGAGTTGTGAACGATATATAACAGGTTCATTTTTTCAAATGAGTTTGCTGTATCAGCATTTAATTCTCCGTTTGCACCTTCCACAGGAGCCATTAATCTCATAAGAGCTGCAACAGGAGCTGTATGCCAATCGTTCAAAATCATACCTTCAGGAGCTTTGATTGATTCAAATGCAGCCTGATTGTATATGTTATAAGCTGTTTTTGATTTAGGGTCAGCTTTTATTTTTGCAAATTCATAAACAAGTTTTGAGAAGAAATTGTATCTTTCAGGCTCTGATGCAGTTTGAGAATCTTTATATAATCCGTTTGCACCGAAGAAATCAGGGTTTCTGAACATTATACGTTTGAATCCGTTTGCAGGGTCAATGCCGTAGAATACTTCAACTTTTTGGGTTTCGTATTGACCGTTTCTTACAACATGAGTATCAAAGTCCATAACTTTTTCTACTTCCATGTGGTCAATAGCTTTGCCGTCCTGATCTTTCATTCCTGCATACCAGTAATAATATCTGCCTTCTTTTTCGATTAAGGTAGATTTGCCCGGAATTTCGTTTAAAGGACGAACAAGGTAGTTATCAATTCCGAATTCGTTTTTGTAGTTTCTTGCTAATTGAACAGGAACTTCACCTAAGCCGCCTTCTTTTTCAGGAGTTGATTCTGCTGTAGGAAGCCAGATTGCAGCTCCTGCACCCAGAGTTGCGGCTGTAACGCCTTCTCCTGTTACAAAACGAGATGTTGCTGTGCGTAATTTGTCAATTACTGTTTCAGGTAAAGATATCTTTTTCCCTGAATTATCAACATTTTGTATAAGCATTAAATTATCTACATTGCGAAGGTTGCGTACTTGTGTGCCTTGTATTGTTACAGGTGAGTTTGCTGCCTGCTCTGCTCTTCTGTTTAAGTCATCCAAATATCCTTCGGTCCATTGTTGTTTTTCAGCTCTGGTAGCTTCGTTTGTATCAACTTTGGTTTTTAATTCTTTAACTTCGTTTTCAAGTTTTTTTACCTGCTCTTCGGCAGCTTTTTTTGCTTCCTCTGCTCTGGTTTTTGCTTCTTCTGCCAGTTTTTTGCTTTCTTCCATTGCTTTTGTCTTATTACGGCCTTTAAGCGCATAAGTGGAAACACCTAATGATGCTATTGCAACTGCAGCTGTTATCAGCGGTAATGTATTTTTCTTTGGAGGTTCAATTGTTCTGGCAGGCGGAGAGACTCCTTGAGACCTGTCTTTTACCCCCTCTTCATTCTTAAAATTCAAGTAGCCTAAACTAATTGGTTCTGTACGCATATACAACCTCCATATAATACAAACACACTTTTATATATATAAAAACACAAAACAAAAAAATATTTACCTATACCAAAGGATGATTTTGATAAAAATTTACAAAACTTTATATATATGTTAGAATTCGGCTATATTATGAAGAAATTGAGTTTATTATTTATATTTTTATTAATTATTAATGTTGCTCGGGCAGATACTGTTTATAACCGAAAATCAGTACGAAAATTAAATAAAGCTTATACCTTGGAGGTGAGGCAGCATTTGGATGGAATTGGTTCTGTTGATTTATATCACAGAGCTTATTTGAAAAATGATAAGTGGAAAGCTGAAACTTCGACTGATGGCGGAAAAACTTTCCCGTCTGTTATGTTATTTGACGGAAAAGATTGCGTTATGTATTGGGATAGTATGCCTTATGCAATTAAATATCCTGATATAAGCTCTGCAAAAAGTAATGCGGGCAATCCCGTTGAGGGCTTGTTTTATTGGGATGCAAACGGAACTTTGTTTAATCAAAATAAAGCAAAAATTATTAATAATAATGCAAAAATGAACGGTTTTAATTGCAGATTGATTAAAATTGATGATTCAATGGAAGCATGTTTTAGCGATTCATTGAATATCGCGGTTTATTATAAACTTAAATCGGTAGAACCATTAACGGGAATGGAGCAGACTAATATTTTGAATCTGATTAAAGTTAATAATTCCGATATTCCTGATTCTGTTTTCAAACTTCCGCAGGGTTTGAAAGTTATTAACTATCAATAAATATCGTTTAAAAAAATGAAGTAGGAATAATAAAATAATTATATAATGATATTTGGAGGATTAGTGAGAAATAAACTCATTGCAGTATTAATATCAGCTGTATTTATATCGCAGAGTGCTTTTGCGATAGAAGATTCTCCTGTGAAAAAATCAAAATTCAGTTTTTTTAAACGCGAAAAAAACGAAGTTAAACTTAAAAAAAGTAAGCAGACAAGAGTTGAATCAATAACATTACCTGCTGTTATTTCCAGAAAACATCCTCCTGCCGAGATTAGTGTCATGACAATTGACGATTGTGTTGATTATGCAATTGCGCATAATCCGAATTTATTTGCGGCAGAAGAGCAGATTAATGCAGCAAAGGCTGGAATTGGTGTAGCGAGAGCTAATTATGCTCCGCGTTTAACTGCAAGAGTGAGTTATAACCACAACACCAACAACGGAACAAGAGTGGTAAATTCACATCAAAATGCGCTCGGGTTTAATGTCGGGATATCCGAAATGATTTGGGATTTCGGGAAAACAACCGCAAGAATTAATATGGCAAAGTATGATACTTTATCTGCTCAGTATGACTATGATTATGACCTTCTTAATGTTATTTATGATGTGAGGATTAATTATTATAAAGTTCTTTCGGCTTTAGCAAATCTTGATATTTATGAGCAGAATGTGCGAATCCAAACTTTAAACTACGAACGTACAAAGGCTATGTTTGATGAAGGTTTGAAATCAAAAATTGATGTTGTTAATGCGGAAGTTAATCTTGCGGATGCAAAGATTCAACTTGTTGAGGGGCAAAATATCCTTGAAACAAATCTTATTGCTTTAAAGGATTCTATGTTTTATCAGGAAACACCTGAATTAATTGTAAGTAATACTGAAAACTTTAATTTCCTGAAAGCTGATTATAAAAAGAAAATAGAAGGTGTGGATAACGGTTTAAAACCGACTGCTTTTAAAAAGAATGAAGATGGTCTTTTGATGCTGACATCAGGTATTGAGCACAGAGATATTATTCAGAATTTTGAGTTCAAACCTATGAAAATGTCCCGCCAGAATGCTGTTGATAAAGCGATGGAATTCCGTCCTGATTTGAAATCAAATGAAATGATAACTAAAGTTCAGGAAGAATCACTTAAAGCTATTAAGCGTTCTTATGCTCCTGAAATCAACGGCGAATTGAGCTGGGGTTATACTAAAAACGAATCAACTTATACAAGCCCTCTTCAAGTAGGTGCAAGTGTTGGCTTAGGTTCTATTAATCCTTACCAGATTCATTATCAGGTTAAAGAGGGCGAAGCTTATTTAGATATAGCTTTGCATAACCTGAATATCGCAAAATCAAGTATTTATTGGGAAGTTCAATCAAACTATGTAAATATGCGTCAATTAGAGAGAAGAATTCCTCTTATGAATGAAAAAGTTAAGGCAACATTAGAGAACTTTGAACTTGCAGACGGACGCTACAGTGTTGGTTTGAATAACTATGTGGAACTTCAGGATGCGCTTGCAAATTATAACAGTTCTCAGCTAAACTTTGTTGAAGCTGTTTTTCAATACAACGTGGCGCGTGAAACTTTATTAAAATCTATGGGAATAAAATAATGAAAAAAAGATACATAATTATATCTGCTGCGGCTCTTTTGGCTTTAGGTACTGCTTGTGCGGTTCTAAAAAACGGCGGTGTTAAATATATGACAAAAGAGATTACGGAAGAGTCGATTACACAATATGTAGAGGCATCAGGTACAATTAAACCGATTAATACAATTGAAGTTGGTACGCAGGTTTCAGGTACGGTTGCGCAGATTTATGTTGACTATAACTCGGTTGTTAAAAAAGGAGATTTGCTTGCAGAACTTGATCCGAGTTTGTTTCAGGCTAATGTTGACCAGTCAACTGCTAAACTGAATAACGCTCAGGCATCGTATGCAAAAGCATCTTCTACCTTGAATTATAAACGTAATAATTATCAAAGATATCAACATCTTTATGAGAAAAACTATGTTTCTAAAGATGAAGTTGAATTAGCTCTTTCAAATTATCAGCAGGCGCAGGCGGAAGTTTCTGCTGCTAGTGCAGAAGTCAATGCTGCAAAGGCAACATTAGAGAATAATTTAACTAATCTAAGATACTCAAAAATTGTGTCACCTGTTGACGGTACGGTTATTTCGCGTGCGGTTGACGTAGGTCAGACTGTTGCAGCAAGTTTTAATACTCCGACTCTTTTTGAGGTTGCGGAAGATTTGACCCAAATGCAGATTGAAACAAGTGTTTCGGAAGCTGATATCGGCAAAGTAAAGGTTGGACAAAAAGCAATTTATACTTTGGACGGATATCAGGACAGAAAGTTTGAGGGCGAAGTTACTCAGGTGCGTTTGGCTTCTACTACAACAAATAATGTCGTTACTTATGCTGTAATTATTTCTGTTGATAATTCGGAAGGGCTTGTAATCCCCGGCATGAGCGCAAATGTTTCTATTATAACCAATAAGGTTGAAAATGCGCTTTGTGTTCCGCCTCAGGCATTGAAATTTACACCTGAAACAAACGGTAAAAAATACGAAAAACAAGGTATCTGGCTTCAAACTAAAAACGGTTTGCAAAGATGTGATATTGAAATCGGGGTTTCTGATGATAATCATACGCAGGTTATTTCAAATGAAATTAAGGCTGGTGATAAAGTTGTTGTTAGCGCAATTGGCGGCAAAAAGAAATCTCAAAGTCAGGGTATGAGACCACCGAGGATATAATGGCATTAATAGAAGTAAAGCATGCAATAAAAACATATCAAATGGGTGATGAGAGTTTCCATGCAATGAATGACGTTTCATTCTCGATTGAAACTGGCGAATTTGTTGCGATTATGGGTACATCAGGTTCGGGAAAATCAACCTGTATGAATATGCTTGGAACTTTAGATAAGCCAAATAGCGGCGAGTATTACCTTGATGGTGTTGATGTTTTTTCTCTGAATGCGAACGAACTTTCTGATATCCGTAATAATAAAATAGGTTTTGTTTTTCAGGGATTTAATCTGATTTCAAGAACTTCGGCTTTAGATAATGTATGTCTTCCAATGATTTATAAAGGTCTTACTGAGGAAGAAAGAATTGCGCGGGCGCGTGAAGCTTTAAAAATAGTAGGTTTGGAAAACAAAGAAGGAAATATGCCGTCCCAAATGTCAGGTGGTCAGCAGCAAAGGGTGGCGATTGCACGCGCAATTGTAAATGATGCTCCGCTTATTCTCGCTGATGAACCTACAGGTAATTTGGATACAAAAACAAGTATTGATGTAATGGAGTTTTTTGTTAACCTTAATGA
The DNA here is from genome assembly GCA_023662705.1 of Candidatus Gastranaerophilales bacterium. GTDB lineage: Bacteria > Cyanobacteriota > Vampirovibrionia > Gastranaerophilales > Gastranaerophilaceae > CAG-196. Next base: position 50,088 of record JAMPIM010000009.1, read on the forward strand.
AAAATTTGGAAAAACAATTGTGCTTGTTACTCACGAACCTGATATTGCGGAATATACGAAGCGAATAATTAAGTTTAAAGACGGGAAAATTGTTTCCGATTTGATGAAAGATGAATGGTTAAAACAAAGGAATAGAGAGACATGATAGACTTTAAATCAACACTTAAAATAGCTCTGAATTCCTTAAGAGTAAATAAAATGCGCTCGGCTTTAACCAGTCTTGGTATTATTATCGGGGTTGCAGCCGTAATTATTATGCTTGCAATCGGCGCGGGTGCGAATAAAAAGGTTCAGGAAAATATGGAATCAATGGGTTCTAATTTGCTGACTATTCGTTCTGCGACTGCAAAAACAGGCGGGGTTTCTATGGGGTTTGGCTCAAAACCGACTCTGAGTGTTAAAGATGCGGATGCTATTAAGAAAACAGCACGCGGGGTGGATGCAGTTGCACCTGTGATGAATTCTTCAAAACAGGTTATGTATGGAAACCAGAACTGGTCTACTTCTGTTTATGG